>NZ_JBAPRN010000189.1:0-14584 GCF_049281135.1 Mycobacterium sp.
CAGGTGATGGCCGACATGCTTGCCGAATCGGGTCTCGTCGTGCACCTCCGCAACCAGGTCGAGTCCACTGACCGCGACCATCTCGGTGCCGAGCATCTTTCGCGCTGAAATCGGGCCCAATTTTCGCGTCTGCGGCAGCGAGGACTGGAAGGGAGTGCGGGGATTCAATCCCAGCACGTCACCAAGAAACGGCACTCGAAACGGCGGATGAGGAAGGTCGCTGGTGTCGACGGCATCGCGGCGTTTCAGCTCGTATATGGCAGACGTGCCAACCGCGGCTTCAGCAGACCGCATACTGGGAGTGGTCATTAGATAGACTTTACATACTAATTGACTGATTAGACAGTAACTGGATTACCTATGGTCTATTTCACATAACTATTCAGACAATTCGTCCAATTAATTGGACATTAACAGTTAGACAGTCTGTCGGCGCCGCGTTGGCTCGGCGGCCTAGCCATTCAGCCTGGCTAGCCGTTATCGATACGGCGTGCGCCCAGCTCGTTTTGCAGCAGCTCGAGAGCGGCCTCTTCGGGATCGCGGCGCCCTGTCGACGCGTCATCCTGACCCGCCTCGGCGAGCATGCTCTCTTCTTCGGCCCGTTCGTCGGTATCCGGGTCGACCGGCGCTTCGGTCGGCGGGGGTGGCGGCGAAACCATCCTGCGCGACGGACGCTCCACGGGACGCGGCGGCGCGACCGGAGCTTCGGGCGCCGGACTCGCGGCGCCCGCTTCACATCGCACCCGCCAGTCCACACCCAACGCATCTTTGAGGGCCTCGGAGATGACATCGGCGTTGCGCTGTTCGCTCAACCGTTTGGCCAGCGGCGCCGATTCATGGCTCAGCACCAAGGTGTTGCCTTCGACCGCGCGCACGGTGGCACCGGCCAGCATCACTTCGGTGGTACGACTGCGTTCGCGGACCTTGTCACGCACGGTCGGCCACAACATGCGAACCGCAGCCGCATTCGGCTCGGCCGAGCCTGCAACGAGCGGAACCTCTTCGGACACGACGGGCTCTGGCTCGGGATGACTCGGTTCCGGCGGCGGCTCGGGGACCGGCGCGGGCGAAGGTGTGGGCGTCGGTTCGGCCGCCGCAACAGGCGGCGGCGGAGCGGGTTCCGAATGCCGCACCGGCGCGGACCGCGGTGGCTTCTCGTCCTGCGGGATGGACATGTCCAGTCGGGTCTCGATCCGCTCGACACGTTGCAGCAGAGCCGATTCGGCGTCGCTCGCCGACGGCAGCAGCAGCCGCGCGCAGATCACTTCGAGCAGCAGGCGCGGCGCCGTCGCGCCCCGCATCTCGGTCAGGCCGGCGTGGACCACCTCGGCGTAGCGGGTCAGCGTCGCGCGACCGATCCGGGTCGCTTGCTCACGCATCCGCTCCAGCACGTCTTCGGGGGCATCGACCACACCGCGAGAAATGGCGTCGGGAACCGCTTGTAGCACAAGCAAATCGCGGAACCGCTCTAACAGGTCGGTGGCGAATCGGCGTGGGTCGTGACCGGCGTCGATCACCGATTCCACCGCCCCGAACACCGCCGCCGCATCCCCGGCGCCCAGCGCGTCGACGGCCTCGTCGATCAACGCCACATCGGTGGCGCCCAGCAGGCCCAGTGCGCGCTGGTAGGTCACTCGATTTCCTTCGGCGCCGGCCAGCAGCTGGTCGAGCACCGACAACGTGTCACGCGGAGAACCGCCGCCGGCCCGGATCACCAGTGGGTACACAGCGTCGTCGGCGACCACATCCTCCTGGGCGCAGATCTGCTCGATCAGCCCTCGCATGGTCCGCGGCGGCAGCAGCCGGAACGGGTAGTGGTGGGTGCGCGAGCGGATGGTCGGCAACACCTTCTCCGGCTCGGTGGTGGCGAAGATGAAGATCAGATGGTCGGGCGGCTCCTCGACGATCTTGAGCAGTGCGTTGAAGCCCGCAGTGGTGACCATGTGCGCCTCGTCGACGATGAACACCCGATAGCGCGACTGGGCCGGCGCGTAGAACGCGCGGTCTCTCAGCTCACGGGTGTCGTCCACACCACCGTGGCTGGCTGCGTCGAGTTCGACCACGTCGATGCTGCCGGGCCCGTTGGGCGCCAGGCCGATGCAGGAATCGCAGACGCCGCATGGCGTGGCGGTCGGCCCCTGTTCGCAGTTCAACGAGCGGGCCAGGATGCGCGCCGACGACGTCTTGCCGCAGCCACGCGGACCGGAGAACAGGTATGCGTGATTGATTCGGCCCGCGGTCAACGCGGTCGACAGTGGCTCAGTGACGTGTTCTTGTCCCACCACCTCGGCGAAGGTCGCCGGTCGGTACTTGCGGTAGAGAGCCACGGTCGCCCACGCTACCGAGACAGTCTGACGCGAGCTAACCGTGGTTCAGCAACGACTCGGTCGCGGCCAACAACGCGCACGTGGCCAGTCCGTCGATCGCGTCGTTCAGATCCGACACCGGCGGGAACGTCGGGGCGATCCGGATGTTCTTGTCGTCCGGGTCTTTCCGGTACGGGAACGACGCGCCCGCCTCGGTGACGGCGATACCCGCATCCTTGGCCAGCGCGACCGTGCGCCGCGCCGTGCCGGGCAGCACGTCGAGGCTGATGAAGTAGCCGCCTTCGGGCTCGTTCCAGGAGGCGATCTTGGATTCGCTCAGCCGCTTGTCCAAAATCTCCAGCGCCAGCGCGAACTTGGGCGCCAACAGTTGCTGGTGCCGCAGCATCTGCAGGCGGACGCCATCGGCGTCGCCAAAGAAGAGCAGGTGCCTCAGTTGGTTGATCTTGTCCGGCCCGATCGACTTCTTCCCGGCGTACTGCAAGTACCAGGCAATGTTGCCCAACGATCCGCCGAAGAAGCTGACGCCGGCGCCGGCGAAGGTGATCTTCGACGTCGACGCGAAGACGTACGGACGATTGGGATTGCCCGCGGCGGCTGCCAGGCCCAGCACGTCGATCTGGCGGATGAAGTCCAGCGTCAGGGTGTGCACCGCGTAGGCGTTGTCCCAGAAAAGCCGGAAATCCTCGGCGGCCGTTTTCATCTGGACGAGCCGTCGCACGGTTTCCCACGAATAGGTGATGCCGGTGGGGTTGGCGAAGACCGGGACCGCCCACAGGCCTTTGATCGCCGGATCGACGGCGACGAGCTCTTCGATCAGGTCGACGTCCGGGCCGTCCTCGCGCATCGGGATCGGGATCATCTCGATCCCCAGGGTTTCGGTGATGGCGAAGTGCCGGTCGTAGCCGGGCACCGGGCAGAGGAACTTGACCTTGGGTTCGTCTTTCCATGCCCGCGGCGAATCCACCCCGCCGTGCAGCATCGAGAACGTGATGACGTCGTGCATCAGTTCAAGGCTGGCGTTGTTGCCGGCGATCAGGTTTTGCACGGGAATGCCGAGCAGTTCGCCGAAGATGGCGCGTAGTTCGGGTAGGCCATGCTGCCCGCCGTAGTTGCGGGTGTCGGTGCCCTCACCGTCGCGGTAGTCGGACCCGGGCAGGCTCAGCAGAGCGTTGGACAGATCAAGCTGCTCGCTGCAGGGCTTTCCGCGGGTGAGGTCGAGAGCGAGCTTCTTGGACTGCAGCTCGACGTAGTCCTGCTGATGGCGGACATGCAATGCCTCGAGGTCGGTACGGCCTAGGGCGCTGAACGAGCCGTACGACACCATCCGCCTTTCGTCTTTCCAACCTGGCTGCCACCGGTAGCGATCGCAAGCCCGGCGAAGCCGAGCGCAGCGGGTCGCTACCAGATCGATATAGGGGACCCCGCGCACCCGCCAGAGCCCATTGACCCTTGCTGCCTTCCGGCCCTGGGGGAGTTCACAGGATAGACGCCGCGCGGGGTCCACCGAGAGTCTAGTACCCGGCTCCGATTCGATTGCCCAAAGACCCTGACCTGCGCTCGGCTACGATGGCCGACGGAGGATTCGCCTAGTGGCCTATGGCGCTCGCCTGGAACGCGGGTTGGGTTAATAGCCCTCGCGGGTTCAAATCCCGCATCCTCCGCACTTAGTCACCGGATGTGACCAGGCCTGATTGGTGCGGTCTGGTCACTTCCGGATCAATCAGCTCGAGGAGGAGCATGGGACGCAGGGCCGCCACGTTCTGGCACGCGACGTCTTCGGTCGCAGCCGGCGTCCTCTACTTCTTCTTCGTATTGCCGCGGTGGCCCGAGTTGATGGGCGACACCTCACACGCCCTGGGGACCGCGGCGCGGATCGTCGCCGGCGTGTTGATCGCGCTGGCAGCGCTGCCGGTGGTGTTCACACTGCTGCAGTTGCGCAAGCCAGAGTTCGGTACACCCGCCCTCGCGTTGACCCTGCGCACCTGCTCAGTGGTGGCCCACGTGGTAGCCGGCGTGCTGATCGTCGGCACGGCGATCAGCGAGATCTGGCTGAACCTGGACAGCGTCGGGCAGTGGCTGTTCGGTATTTACGGTGCCGCCGCCGCGATCGCGGTGCTCGGCATCGTCACCTTCCAGCTGTCGTTCGTCGCCGAACAGCCACCGCCGCCGCCGAAACCACTGAAGCCCAAGAAAGAGAAGAGGCAACGCCGCCGCAGCAAGACGGACGACGACGCCGAAGACAACGCGGATGCTGACGAAGAAGCCTCCGCCGAGGACAGCGACGACTCTGAAGACGACCACGCCGCAGAAGACATCCCTGTGGTCGCGGTCGAGTCGGCTGCGGTCGAAAGCGAGTCGACGGCCGAAGAGACCCCCGCCACCGAGGACGCCGAGGACGCCGTCGCCGACGATTCTGCGGGTGGCCTACGCAATCGGCGGCCGATCGGAAAAGTGTCACATCGGCGTCGGCGTCCACGCCGCGGCGTCGCCGTCGACGAATGAGCCGGCCGTCGAATCCAGCCAGCTGTCGATCAGGCGGCTGACCGCGCCGATGTTGCCGAGCTGACAGTGGTTGCTCGCCTGTTCGGCCGCCGTGAAGACCCGCGTGGTCACCGACCGCGCGTTGGTCAGATTGCCGGCCTGGCGCCCCAGCTGCGACAGCGGGACATAGTGGTCGTCGGCGCCTGCCAGAAGTAAAACGTCGCCGCGAATCCGCTGCGAGATTTTCCGGGTGCTCATCGCTGTCGTCGAGCGAAGGAAGTCATACGGCGTGGCAGTGCCGGTGACGTGCATGCCCTGCTGCAGTCCCCACTCTGACACCGGCTTGCGCGCAACGGCCCAGCCGGCGGCGGCGTTGATCAGCCGCCGAGCACGGGCATCGAGTAAGGCCCGCAGGGGAATCCGAACGCCGCGACCGAGTTGGCGGGCGATCGTCTCGAAAAAGTCGTCGAGGATGTCGAACGCCACCACCTGGCTGATCCGCGGCTCGAAGGCGGCGGCGCGGATCACCAGACCCCCGCCCAGCGAGATCCCAACGGCAGCAACGTTATCGAGGCCATAGTGATCGAGTACGGCGCCCACCGGCTGCTCCCACTCGGGGATCATCGTGAGGCCGAAGTCCTCGAGTGCGCTGCCCTGGCCAGGGCCTTCGAACACGACGATGCGCCGGCCCGCGTCGACCATGCTGGCGATCATCGGCAGGAACTCTTCGACGTAGCTGTCGAATCCGCCGAACATCACGACGGTGGGACCGATCTGGCGTTCCGGCCGCAGGTCGTAGGCCGGCATGGAGCCGGAGCCGAACGGGATGAGATCGGGGGTCACGCCGTAGGCGGTTCGCATCGCGCTCAGAAACCGTTGGCGGGCAGCGGGGCGGCGTGGATCCGTTGGCGACAGGAAGAACTCGGCCGCTCGGTCGTAGTAGGCGCCGGCGATCGGGCGTCCCTCGCCGCGAGCGCGCTCGGCCAGCGCGAGGAATGCGTCGATCAATTCCGGGTAGGTGTTGGCGTGCGATGCCAGTTCGCTCACCTCGTCGATGGCCGACGGACCGATCCACTGGACCCAACGGTTGCACTGGAAGTTGATGCTGATGTCGGCGTGGTACTGGCGGTAGCCGATCGGCGGAGTGCTCGCCGCCAAGTCGATACGGGTTGCTGACGCGTCCATGGTCGCTCCTATCGCAAGTTGACTTGCATTAGCATGCACCCGCGAATGCTGTATTGCAAGTGAACTTGCGATAATCTTCTTCACGTGGTCACTCAGACATCGCATCGCCGCGGAGAGCATGTCCGCCAGACGGTCTTGGCCGCGGCGTTCGACGAGCTGGCCGCCAACGGGTTCGACGGCGCCACCGTCGCCGGCGTCGCCAAGCGCTCGGGCGTGCACGAGACGACGGTCTACCGCCGATGGAGTACCCGGGAGAACCTGCTCGTGGCCGCGTTACTCGAGCGCAGCGCCGACGCCATCCCGGCCCCGGACACCGGTTCGATCAAAGGCGACCTTGTTGCGATCCTCCGAGAAGTGCTTGCCTACGTTGGATCACCCGCAGGTACGGGGATTCTGCGCGCGGCGATGCTGCCGGTCGACGACGCGTATACCGAAGCGCGCAAAGGCTTTTGGGCGCATCGAATTGACGCTCTGACGCCAGTCGTGGCGCGCGGCGTCGAGCGTGGCGAACTGCGCGCCGGGACCGACGGCCGGCTGTTGCTGGAGATGTTGGTCGCGCCGATTCACGGTCGGTTGCTGCTTACCGGCGAACCGGTCGGCGGCGAGCTGGCCGAGCGGCTCGTCGATCTGGCGC
Organism: Mycobacterium sp.; assembly: GCF_049281135.1. GTDB lineage: Bacteria > Actinomycetota > Actinomycetes > Mycobacteriales > Mycobacteriaceae > Mycobacterium. Next base: position 6,628 of record NZ_JBAPRN010000189.1, read on the forward strand.
TCAACGGCGCCGCGCCTCGCGAACTGTGAGATGCCATTCCCGGTTCGGCTGCCCTTCCCTATGCTGAGCGAGTGCCAAACACTTATCGAGTGGTTCAGTGGAACACCGGAAACGTCGGAAAGAGCTCCCTCAAATCGATCGCGGACAATCCCCTGCTGGAACTGGTGGGGTGCTTCGCCTGGTCACCCGAGAAAGCCGGTCGGGACGCCGGCGAGCTGGTCGGCATCGCGCCGCTGGGGGTGGCCGCCACCAACGACATCGACGCCCTGCTCGCGCTGAAGCCGGATTGCGTGGTCTACAACCCGATGTGGATCAACGTCGATGAGCTGGTTCGCATTCTGTCGGCGGGCGTCAACGTAGTGACCACGGCGTCGTTCATCACCGGGAAAAACCTGGGCGACGGCCGCGACCGGATCCTCGAGGCCTGCGAGAAGGGCGGCTCCACGATGTTCGGCTCGGGCGTGAGCCCGGGCTTCGCCGAGTTGCTGGCCATCGTGTCGGCGATGGTGTGCAACCGGGTCGACAAGGTGACCGTCAACGAAGCCGCCGACACCACGTTCTACGACTCACCGGAAACCGAGAGGCCGGTCGGCTTCGGCCAGCCGATCGACCACCCGGACCTGCAGGCGATGGCCGCCAAGGGCACCGCGATCTTCGGCGAGGCCGTCGCGCTGGTGGGCGATGCCCTCGGCATCGAACTCGACGACATTCGGTGCGAGGCCGAATTCGCCCAGACCACAGCGGATCTCGAGATGGCGTCGTGGACCATACCCGCCGGATGTGTCGCGGGTGTCTACATCAGTTGGCAGGGGATCCTCGACGGCAAGACCGTCGTCGACCTCAATGTCCGTTGGCGCAAAGGCCAGACGCTGGAACCGGACTGGAAAATCGACGGCGACGGCTGGGTCATCCAGGTCGATGGTCAGCCGACGGTGACAACCAAGGTCGGTTTCCTGCCGCCGCCGTACTTCGAGGCCACTACCATCGAAGAATTCATGGATCTCGGGCACATCATGACGGCGGTGCCCGCGATCAATGCGATCCCGGCCGTCGTTGCCGCGGCGCCGGGCATCGCGACCTACGCCGACCTGCCTCTGACGCTGCCGCGAGGCTTCGTCAAAACCTAACGCGCAGGGATGTTCTGGAGCTTGCCCTGGAGATCGGGGCAGTACTGGGCGATGGCGGTACCGAGGAACTGGTACGTCTGCACCTGCGTGGTGCCCCGGGGAAGGTTGTTGGAGAGGAAGTGCGCGGACGCCGCGGCGTCCGGATCAACACCAACCGCCAGCCGATGGCAGACGATCTTGGCGATGTACGGGTTGTAGTCATGCGGCCCGTAGATGCCGAACCTGCCGAGCTGGTTGTCGAAATCGGTGTCCGGATCGGCGTACGCCGGCGCAGACAGGCTGATTGCCGCGGCGATGGCGGCGATCGCAAGACCCGTGACCCTCATGGGCTGAATAGTACCTTTGTTGAGTCTGTGTCGAACTGTCGTCCTGGCACCCATCGTCACCGATCCTCCTCGCCCGGCCGAGCCGCCGATCCGGACTCGCGCTACGGTCGTCAACGCCCGCCGTGGCCGGTTTTTTCTAGTCGCCTATTCCGATTAGAGTAGCTAAGGTTACACATAGGCTAACTAGTTGAGCACCCTTCGCACCTGGTTCAGAAATTGGAAGAAGCGCCCATGACGACGACCGAGCCGAGGACAGAGCCGTTGGCGACTCAGGGTTCCACCGGCAGCGAGGGCAAGCAGGCCGCTCGCCGGCCGGCCAGACGCAAAGGTCTGACGGGTTTGTTCGCCCGATTCTGGCTCATCCTTACACTTACGGCAGTCATCGCGCTGTCGGGATTCATTGTCCACCGGCTTCACGGTGTCTTCGGCGTTCACAAGGGTTCGTTCGGTGGCGGCACGTCGGGCGAAGTCCTCGACTCGTTCAACGCCAAGACGATCACCCTCGAGGTCACTGGTCCGCCAGGCAGCACGGCAACGATCAACTACCTCGACGAGAACTCCCATCCGCAGCAGGCCCTCAACGTGCCGTTGCCCTGGAGCAAAGTGTTGAGTTCGACGAAACCCGGTATCCCGGCCAACCTGGTGGCGCAGGGAGACGGCAGTTGGATCGCCTGCCAGTTCGTCGTGAACAAGCACGACGGGAGCGGTGACGTCGTCAAGACTCCGAATCGCTCGGACGCCGTCGAGAACGTGAATGCGTTCGTCTACTGCCTGGACAAGTCCGCATGAGCGAGACCACCGGGGCTGCGCCGCGCGTCGACCAGCCGCTGATCCCGCCGTTCCTGCCGCGGTTGATCCACCGGCTGGCACTGCCGATCGTCCTGGTGTGGCTGGGCATTGTGTTCGTGACGAATACCATCGCGCCGCAGCTGGAGGTCGTCTCCAAGAGCCACTCGGTGTCGCAGAGTCCGAAGGACGCGGTGTCGTTCCAGTCGATGATGCGCGTCGGAAAAACGTTCAACGAGTTCAGTTCCGATAGCTCGGCAATGGTCCTGCTGGAGGGCGATAAGCCGCTTGGGGCGGAAGCGCACCGCTATTACGACGAGATCGTCAAGCGACTCGAGCAGGACAAGAAGCACGTTCAGCACATCCAGGACTTCTGGAGTGATCCGCTGACCGCCGCGGGCTCCCAGAGCCACGACCAAAAGGCCGCGTACGTCCAGGTCTACCTCGCCGGAAACATGGGCAGCGGCCAGTCCACCGAGTCCAGCGTGGCCGTGCGAAAGATCGTGAACTCGGTGCCTGCGCCGCCGGGGATCAAGGCCTACGTCACCGGGGCGGCTCCGTTGTTTGCCGACCAGTCCCATGCGGGTGAGAAGGGCGTCATGAAGGTCACCCTGGTCACCCTCATGGTGATTGTGGTGATGCTGCTGGTCGTCTACCGGTCGGTGAGCACCACTTTCATCATGTTGTTCATGGTCTTCGTCGAGTTGCTCGCTGCCCGCGGTGTCGTCGCGACGCTGGGGAATTACGGCATCATGGGGCTCTCCACGTTCGCCAACAACATGCTGGTGCTGATGGCCATCGCTGCCGGAACGGACTACGCGATCTTCATAGTCGGCCGGTATCACGAGGCCCGCGGTCTCGGCGAGACGCGTGAAGAAGCGTTCTACACCATGTTCCACAGCACGGCGCATGTCGTGCTGGGCTCGGGGCTGACCATCGCCGGCGCGATGTACTGCCTGAGCTTCTGCCGGTTGCCGTATTTCGAGTCGCTGGGCGTGCCCTGCGCGGTCGGCATGATGGTCGCGGTTTTGGCGGCGCTGACGTTGGGCCCGGCGGTGCTGACCGTGGCCAGCTTCTTCAAGCTGCTGGACCCGAAGCGAAAGCTGCAGACCCAGGGCTGGCGTCGCATCGGCACCGCCATCGTCCGTTGGCCCGCGCCGGTTCTCGCGGTGACGATCGCGATCGCCCTCGTCGGCCTGCTCGCTCTGCCCGGCTACAAGACGGACTACGACACCCGTCACTTCCTGCCGGCGGACACCCCGGCCAATATCGGTTACGCTGCGGCCGACCGGCACTTCGACCAGGCCCGGCTGAATCCCGAGCTGTTGATGATCGAGACCGATCACGACTTGCGTAACTCGGCCGACTTCATCGTGCTGGACAAGGTTGCCAAAGCGGTCTTCCACATTCCTGGTATCGGCCGGGTGCAGACCATCACCCGGCCGCTGGGCACGCCACTCGACCACAGCACGCTCGGTTTCCAGATGGGCGCACAGGCTGCGGGCCGGATCCAGACCCAGCACTACCAAGAGGAGCAGGCGAAGAACCTGCTCAAGCAAGCGGCCGAGCTCCGGAAAACGATGGCAACTCTGCATGAGCAGATGCAGGTCACTCAGGACCTGAGTAACACCACGCACGAAACCACCAAGCTTACAAGAGAAACCGTGAAGATCACCGAATCGTTGCGTGACGACATCGCGAACTTCGATGATTTCTTCCGGCCGATCCGCAGCGGCTTTTATTGGGAGAAGCACTGTTACGACGTACCGCTGTGCTGGGCGGTGCGGTCGATATTCAACGCTCTCGACGGCATCGACCAGGTCAGTGAGAACATCGAAAATCTCAGCGCGAATCTCGACAAGCTGGATCAGATTCAGCCGAAGCTGGTGGCGCTGATACCACCGCAAATCGCCAGCCAGCAGGCAAACCTCGACACGATCATGTCGAACTACGCGACCACGAACGGTCTGAACGAACAGGCTAAAGCCCAGTCCGACAACGCCACCGCCCAAGGCGATGCCTTCGACAAGGCGAAGAACGACGACACGTTCTACCTTCCGCCGGAGGCGTTCAAGAGCCCGGACTTCGCGCGCGGCCTCAAGCAGTTCATCTCACCCGACGGCCACGCCGTCCGGCTGATCATCTCGCACGAAGGCGACCCCGCGACCCCTGAGGGCGTCAGCCATATCGCCCCGATCAAGCAGGCCGTGCACGAGGCGATCAAGGGCACCCCGTGGGAGGGCGCCAAGGTCTACCTCGGTGGCACCGCCGCGACGTACAAGGACATGCACGACGGGTCCAACATCGACCTGTTGATCGCCGGAATTGCCGCTGCCACCTTGATTTTCGTCATCATGTTGATCATCACCCGAAGCGTTGTCGCGGCCGTCGTGATTGTCGGTACCGTTCTGCTCTCGCTGGGCGCCTCGTTCGGGCTCTCCGTGATGCTCTGGCAGTACATCCTCGGGATGAAGCTGCACTGGATGGTGCTGGCGATGGCGATCATCCTGCTGCTGGCGGTCGGCTCGGACTACAACCTGCTGCTGATATCCCGGTTCAAAGAAGAAATTCACGCCGGACTCAAGACGGGAACGATTCGCGCGATGGCCGGCTCGGGCTCGGTGGTGACCTCTGCCGGACTGGTGTTCGCCGCAACTATGGCCACGTTCGCCTTCAGTCCGCTGAAGGTGATGGCCCAGGTGGGTACCACGATCGCGCTGGGTCTGCTGTTCGACACCCTGATCGTGCGGTCGTTCATGACGCCGTCACTGGCCACCCTGCTGGGACGCTGGTTCTGGTGGCCGCAGCATGTGCGTCCGCGCCCGGCCAGCGTCATGCTGCGGCCATACGGCTCGCGTCCCGCGGTGCGTGAGCTGATCCACCGTGACATCGAAGACGAAACGGAAGCCGGAGTCGTGCAGAAGGTTTAGTTGCCTTGTGCGGCAGGCTGATTCGGCGGTCTGCGGTTGGCCTGACGACCGGGCCTCACCTCAGGTGCCGGGCGAAAAACCGGGCCCCGTCGTCCACCTCGAACCACGGGACACCGGCGTGGCCGCCCAGATTGGCGTGCAGCGTCTTGTCTCCGGTGCCGAAGGCGTCGAACAGATCCAGGGCCGGCTGCCGTCCCATTCCTTCGTCGTCCCACTGCAGCAGGAACTGCAGCGGAATGGTCACCTGTTGAGCCTCTTCTCGCAACACATCGGGCACGAAACCCCCGGCGAAGAAAAGGGCAGCCGAGATGCGCGGCTCGACCACCCCCAGTCGAATGCCGATCGCGGTCATCCCGGCGTACCCGACCGGGCCGCCGATCTCCGGTAGCGACAGGAGGACATCCAGCGTGGCGCGCCACTCCGGGACCGCACTTTCCACCAGCGGGATGATGAAGGCGTCGACGATGTCCTCGACCGGGCCCGGGCGACGAGCCGCGGATTCCGTTTGTGCAATCCGCCATTGTGGCCGCTCAAGATCAGCGGGGCCGGTGCGGATCCAGACGTCCACAGGACTCCGGGGATCTCACCGAGGATGAAGTCGCGCTCGAGGACGCCGTCATCGAGGCGCTGTTCAGAAGTGAATTGCATGGTCGTGCCTTTCGGGAGTGCTGATTAGCGGCGCTCCCGGACGACCTATCGTCCGACCGTGACCCCGGAGGGGAGCACCCTTGTCGAAACGTTCACGGGTACCACCTCCTCGTTCTGTCGCACGGTCCCTGGAAGGTAGCAGCGGTCGCCGTTGTCTGGCAACCGGTTTTACGCAAAGAGCAGCCCCGTCATGTGACGTGCCTGAATGGCCCTGCCGCTAAGTGGATTTGGGCAACGGAGCGGTGTGGGCGTCCTGATCCTCACCGAAACTCGTGCCGAGCAGCGACCGCACCGCCGGGCGCGGACCGCTCGGCCGGAGCATGGTGCTGGCCGGCCGAGGTCGCACCGGGATCGGCCACCAGAACCAGCGTCCGAGTAGCGCGGCGATGGACGGCGTCATGAACGAGCGCACGACCAGTGTGTCGAACAACAGACCAAGACCGATGGTGGTACCCACCTGCCCGATGATGCGCAGGTCGCTGACCACCATCGATGCCATGGTGAACGCGAACACCAGACCGGCCGACGTCACGACCTTGCCGGTGCTGCCCATCGCCCGAATGATGCCCGTATTGAGCCCGGCGTGGATTTCCTCTTTCAACCGGGACACCAGCAACAGGTTGTAGTCGGACCCAACCGCCAGAAGGACGATCACCGACATCGCCAGCACCATCCAGTGCAATTTGATGCCGAGGAAGTATTGCCACACGAGCACAGACATGCCGAAGGACGCACCCAGTGAAATCGCCACCGTGCCAACGATCACGAAAGCGGCGACAAGGCTTCGGGTGATAATCAGCATGATGATGAAAATTAGGCAGAGCGAACCGATTCCGGCGATCAGCAGGTCGTACTTGGAGCCGTCTTTCCAGTCCTTGAACGTGGCAGCAGTGCCGGCGAGGTAGATCTTGGAGTCCTCCATCGGAGTTCCCTTGAGCGCCTCCTCGGCGGCCTGCCGGATCGAGTCGACCCGCGCGAGGCCTTCCGGCGATGCCGGATCGCCCCGATGCGAGATGATCAAGCGCACGGCCTTGCCGTCGGGGGACAAGAAGTTCTTCAACGCTCGCTTGAAGTCCTTGTTCTGGAAGACTTCTGGCGGCAGGTAGAACGAGTCGTCGTTCTTGGCCTGGTCGAACGCGTGACCCATGGCGTTCGCGTTGGAGCTCATGTCGTCCATCTGATTGAAAATCCCGGACATGGTGCTGTGCATGGTCAGCATCATGGTCCGCATGTTCTCCATGCTGTCGATCATCGGCGGGAAATCGACGATCAGCTGCGGCATCAGCGAGTCGAGCTGATCGAAATCTTTTGTCAGGATCTGGAACTTGTCGTCGATCTCGTCGACACCGTCAACGGCATCGAAGACGGATCGCAGCGAATAACAGATCGGGATGTCGTAGCAGTGCTTATCCCAGTAGAAGTAGCTGCGGATCGGCCGCCAGGTGTCCTCGAAGTTGGCGATGTCATCGCGCAATTCCTCGGTGACTGCCTGCATTTCCTTGGTCTCACCGACCATCTTGTGCGTGGTGGCGGTGAGTTGCCGCATGAGGCCGTACATGTGCCTCATCCGGTTCATGGTGTCCTCGAGCTCATCGGCCTGCTTGAGCATGTCGTCCATGCGGGCCTTCTGGAACTTCATCGTCTGCACCTGCCCAGCGTTCTGCATGCTGAGCTGGAACGGAATCGACGTGTGCTCCATCGCGGTGCCCTCGGGGCGCGTAATCGCTTGCACACGTGAGATTCCCGGGACGCGGAAGATGTTTTTGGCGAGTTTGTCGAGGATGAGGAAGTCCCCCGGATCGCGGAGATCATGGTCGGCCACGACCGTCATGACTTCCGGCATCAATCGGGCCTGGGAGAAGTGCCGCTCCGCCGCGTCGTATCCCTTGTTGGCGTCGATGTCGTGCGGTATGTACAGCCGGTCGTTGTAGCTGGTCTGATATCCCGGCAGGGTCAGCAGGCCAATCAGCGCAACTCCGCAAGCCGCGGCCAGAATCGGCAGCGGCCAGCGCACGATCGCGGTACCTATCCGCCGCCAGCCTCGGGTCTGGATCCTGCGTCGGGGGTCGAACCATCCGAACCGACCGCCGACCACTATCACGGCCGGAACCAGTGTCGTCGCGACGGCGACGGCCACGAC
>NZ_JBAPRN010000190.1:0-11865 GCF_049281135.1 Mycobacterium sp.
CCGTGGAACAGCGTGGCCGAATCCCCACGCTGGCCGACGAGCTGGTCAACGTTGTACGGGCGCGCCGGATCGACGTGGTGGCCGCGGTCGCGGCGCTCGAATCCAAGCGGGTGATCCTGGCCGACGGCACTGGTATCACGCCCGACGTGATCATTGCCGCGACGGGCTTCGACCCCGATCTGGACGGCCTGGTCGGCCATCTCGGCGTGCTCGACGAACACGGCAATCCGCCCGGCGGCTTCGCCTCGGACATGGGCGGCGGGATGTTCGCGATCGGCTACGGCATCCCACCCAGCGGCCCGTTGCGGGCGATCCGGCTGGCGGCCACGCCACTGGCCGATCAGATCGCGGACTACCTGACGGCCTCAGCAAAGGGGGATCAATGGCGTTACTCACCGCAAAGCGGTTCTTCCACCGCGGTGTAGACGGCTACGAGGCGGCCCGTCGCGAGACGGTGTGGAATAACCTTCTACCGCAGCGCTTTCCCGAGGTGATCGTGCAGGCGTGCGACACCGATGACGTCGTCGCTGCGATCCGCCATGCCAGGGCCCAGGGCTACCAGGTCGGCGTTCGTTCGGGCGGACACAGTTGGAACGCAAGCCATCTGCGCGATGGCGGGATGCTGCTCGACGTGAGCCGGCTCGGTCACTGCCGTGTCGACACCGACGCGATGATCGCTCACGTCGGGCCGGGCGTGGTCGCCAGCGCGTTTGCGACCGACCTGGATGCTCAGGGCATGTTCTTCCCGTCCGGCCATTGCGAGGGCATTCGCCTGGGTGGGTATCTGCTTCAAGGTGGATACGGCTGGAACAGCAAGGTCGTCGGGCCGGCGTGCGAGAGCGTGCTCGGGCTGGAGGTCGTCACCGCCGAAGGCGACACACTCTACTGCGACCCTGAGCATCACCCTGACCTGTACTGGGCCGCCCGTGGCAGCGGGCCCGGATTCTTCGGCGTGGTTACGTCATTCACGCTGCGACTGCACCGGCGTCCAGCCGTATTGGGCACGTGTCTGTATCTGTACCCGGTCGACGTTGCTGACGAGGTGTTCAGCTGGGGCCGCTCGATCAGCGGCGAGATCGACGATCGAGTCGAACTGCAAATCCTCACCTCGCGCAACGCGCCGGAAGTCGGACCCGACGAGCCGACGATCGCTATCGCCTCGCCGGTTTTCGCCGATTCAGACGACGAGGCCGCGAAGGCGCTAGCCATCCTTGGCACCTGCCCGGTGATCGAACGGGCAGCCGCTGCCCTTCCGTACATGCCGACGACGCTGGCCAACTGGTATTCGGCCGTGATGGCGAAATACCCTGCGGACCATCGGTATAGCGTCGACAACATGTTCACGTCGGCCCCCGCCGACGACCTTTTACCGGGAATCCGCAAGATCATCGAGACCTTGCCGCCGCACCCGTCGCACTTCGTCTTCGCGGGCTGGAAACCGTCCGCGGATCGCACCGAGATGGTCTACGGCGTGGAAGACGAGATTTACCTGGGGCTCTACACCGCCTGGCAGGATGCTGCCGACGACGCACGCTATGGCGACTGGGCCCCGTCCAATATGGCAGCGATGTCGCATCTGGCCACCGGCATCTCGCTGGCCGACGAGAATCTGGCGCGGCGTTCCGCGACGTTCATCACCGAACCGAACATGACACGGCTGGATCAGGTACGCGCCGCTTACGACCCGAGTGGCATGTTCCACAGCTGGATGGCAAGCGGTTAAATCTTCGGCGCTACAAGCTGTTTCACAGTGAGCGCTGCAGCAGTACCTGTCCGTTGTCGGCGGAAATGATCTGCACCGCCGCGATCTGGTCGACGGGCGTCGAGATGCTGCCGGCCGGGTTCGCCGTGTGGCCCGGGTCGGCGACCCAGGTGGCCAGCTGAGTATGGGAGCCGTCGCGACTCACCACGACCATCGCCAGCTTGTCGTGATGGGCAGTCACCGGGGCCAGGCAGACACAGTTGAGGTCGATGTAGGTACCCCAGTGCTGGCTGCTGATCGACACCGTCGAGGCCAGCGCATTGGTACCGATCTGGGCCATCGGCAGCGCGGACACGCTGGCCTGCGGCGGCACCGAGGACGTCGGGTGCTGCCAGGCGATGCTCACGAACAGACCGACCGCCAGCAGCACGGCCGCAGCGGCCCCTGACGTCCACGTCACCATGCGTACGCGGCGACGACGACGATGAACCTCGGACAGCAATGACGGCAGCAGATTCCGCGCCATGTCCGGCGCTGCGGCGGGGTCGTCGGCACCCATCGCGGCCACCGTGCCGCCGTCGAGCTTCGATAGCAGCGCCGGCATGCCACTGAGCTCGCTCACGGCCTGGTTGCACAGCGGGCAGACGCTCAGGTGCGCCTCGTATTCGCGCCGATCGGTGGGCGAGAGCGATCCGAGCACGTAGGCGGCGTCCCAGGTCGCATAGTCGTGGGTGTCGCCAGCGGGGACGTCGCTGTCACCGGGATGCCCGAAACCTCGGATCACCCTCATCGTGTCACCTCAATTGCCGCCATGAACAGGCATTCGTAGCCGTAGGCCCCCCGGATGGCCCGGAATATAATCATCGGGTCACCCCCATCTCCTGTAGAGAGAGTCGAAGTGCCCGCACCGCATAGTGTAGCCGCGATTTGACCGTCCCCTCGGCGATGTCAAGGTCAGCGGCGATCTGGGCGGTGGTCCATCCCCGGTAGTAAGACCGCTCGATCACGGCTCGATGGTCCGCTGACATCTGGGCCATCGCATCGGCGATCAGCATCTTGTCCAGCGTCGAGTCCACCTCGTCGGAGGTGGATCGCTCCGGTACACCCGAATCTTCCAGCGAAGCAACTACATTGCGGAATTTTGGACTGCGGCGTTCATCGATGATCATGTTGCGCGCAACGGTGAACAACCATGCGCGCGCCGAGCGCTCGGTGTCGCCGATCACCTCGGGATGTTGCCAGGCCCGCAGCAGCGTCTCCTGGACCACGTCCTCGGCGCGACTGGCGTCACTGGTCAACCGCAGCGCATAACGCCACAACGGTCCAGCGTGCTCGTCATAAAGCGCCTTCATCAACGCGGCTTCGCCGTTGTCGGCACTGGTGAATCGACTCACTCGATCTCACCTCCTGATACGTGATACGAGCTGCGCACCTTTCCAGTTCACCGTGGCAACTCAGCACCGTGATCTCGCTCAGTCGGGGATCCAGTTGCCGTGGAATCCGTGTGGCACACGGCGCGGCATCCGGATCCGGGCCACTGGCTCGCCCTCGAAGTCTGAAGCGTCGATGACCACCAGATCGCTGCTATCGGTCACCGAGTTATACACATACGTCAAATACCAACCGGCGAGTTCATCCGGCCGGCCGACCGCGGGCGCGAACACCGCCTCACCGGGCGCCCCGGCTCTGCCGGCGGCGTCGAATCGGTGCTCGACCGCGGTATCACGTTGCAGGTCGTACCGGACGAGCGCACCGCTGCCGACCGCCACCGAGTAGCGGGCAGACGTTCCGGAGAGCCGATCGTCGATCCGCGGGAACTCCACTCCGCGGTCATCGAGTTGCCTCTCTTCGACCAGCCCGGTGTCCAGGTTGATCGTCCAGCGCCACAACGCCGCGTCGGTCCCGAATTCACTGTTATGCCGCCACATTTCGTCATACCGAAGCACCTCCAGCGCGATGGCGTTTTCACCGGGCGCCGTCACGTCGTGGGCGTTGACGACGTGGAAGACGAAGCACGGATCGATGTCGAACCACCGCAACCGGCCATAGGGGTCGTCGCGGCGCAGCACACCGAGGCGGGCGCGATACTGGTCGTCCCAGCGGTACGGCAAATTCCTGTCGAAGGAACCAGTGAGCGCCGCCTGCAGGTTGAACAGCAGCGGCAAATCCAGGAAAACGACATGTTCGGCGGTCAGCGCGAAGTCATGCATCAAGGTCAGCGCCGGCACGTCGACGGGGCGACTGATCGTCAACCGCCCGTCGGCATCGGCGCGGTGATAGCTGACATGCGGTTCCAAAATGTTGCCGCAGCCGAAGAAATGCAATTCACCGGTGTTCGGGCAGATCTTGGGATGCGCGGTCATCGAGTCGGTCAGCATGCCGCCGAAGTCATAGGCGCCCAGCGTTTTCAAGTCATTGCTGATTTCGTAGGGCAGCGAGAATTCCATCAGCGCGAGCGTCTTGCCGGCATGGCGCACCACATGGGTGTTGGCGATGCTGGAGTGCAGGTTTCGGCTGCCGTCGTCGTGGTAGAGCGGGGCGGGATTATCGAAGCTCTCGGTACGCACCCAGCGGTTGCGATACCAGGCGGCGCGACCGTTTTCCAACCGGATTCCGTGGACCATGCCATCGCCGACACACCAATGGCCTTGGCCTGAACGCGGATTGGGACCGTTGCGCAGATACCAGCCGTTCAGCTCGGCGGGAATGTGACCATCGACCGGCAGGTCGAATGTGGTCAGCTCGTCGTGGACGGGGGCATAGTTGCCGGCGCGGAAGACCGGGAAAACCGTCTCCGCCGCCACCGCCGTCGACGCCACCATCGCCGGCTGAAGCTCAAGCTCCACCCGGTTCGCGGCCAACCGCTGGTCGGCCTTCGCCAGCAGCGAGGGCAGCAGATCGGGGCATGCCGGCACCGTGGCGGGCTCCTCGTCCAGCAGCGACAGCATCGGCGCGATGGCCTCGAACTCTGCCACGGCTTGCCGGCATGAACTGCAGCCGGCCATGTGCATCTCGAATTCGCGGCGGTCGGTATCCGACAGCGCATCCAGCACGTAGGCGGCGTCCCACATCGCGTATTCGTGGTCGCCCTGCGGCACGTTGCCGTTCCGCGATTCCGTCATTGCGTCACACCCATCTCCACCAGTGCCTGGCGAAGTCCTCGCAGCGCGTAATGCAGCCGCGACTTGACCGTGCCCTCGGCGATCCCCAGATCGGCGGCGATCTGGGCCGTCGTCCAGCCCTGGTAGTAGGAGCGGCCGACCACCGCCCGGTGTTCTGCGGACAGTTGTGCCATCGCGTCGCCGATCAATGCTCGGTTCAGCACGCCGCTCGACTCATCAAGACCTGCCGGTTCCGGCGGCCCCGTGCCGTCCGCCGGTATGACCTCATGGCGGAATCGGGCGCTGCGTCGGTCGTCGATGACCATGTTTCTGGCAACGGTGAACAGCCAGCCGCGCGGCGACTGCCCGTTGTTGAAAACATGCGGGTGTTGCCACGCCCGCAGCAAGGTCTCTTGCACCACGTCCTCGGCATGGGCATGATCACCGGTCAACCGCCACGCATAGCGCCACAAAGCGGCGGCGTGCTCGTCGCACAGCCGCTTCAGAGCGATCGCTTCCGCGCCGGGGCCCGGTATGCCCATCACCAGCCTCTCGGTGATGACACGATCTAGGTGTCCGTTCGGTTCACTCAGTCCGGCGACGAAGTTAACCGAGTGTCAATATGCGTGGCCCGTCCTCGGTCGCAGCGACGGTGTGCTCCCAGTGTGCGGCACGCGAGCCGTCTGCGGTAGTGACAGTCCACTCGTCGTCGAGCACCACGGTTTTGCGTGTTCCCAGGGTCAGCATCGGCTCGATCGCCAACACCGAGCCGACGGCAAGCATGGGCCCGCGGCCAGGAGATCCTTCATTGGGCAAAAACGGATCCATGTGCATCTGCCGGCCGATGCCGTGTCCGCCGTAGCCCTCGACGATCCCGAACTTGCGCCCGTAGCGGGCCTCGGCTGCGTGCGTGCCGGTTTCGATGGCGTGCGATACGTCGGTCAGCCGGTTGCCGGGAATCATCGCCGCGATCCCGGCCTCCATCGACTCCTTGGTCGCCTGCGACAGCAGTTCGTCGGCAGGGATGATCTGGCCGACACCGAACGTGATCGCGGCATCGCCGTGCCAGCCGTGCAGGATTGCCCCGCAGTCGATGGAGACCAGGTCACCGGCCGCGAGTGTCTCAGTGGCCGAAGGGATGCCGTGCACGACCCGGTCATTGACCGAGGAGCAGATCGAGGCCGGATAGCCGTGGTAGCCGAGGAACGACGGCGTCGCACCGGCGTCACGGATCACCGATTCGGCGATCTGGTCGAGTTCGTGCGTCGAAACCCCGGGAACTGCGGCATTGCGCACCGCACCCAGTGCGGCGGCGACCACGGCCCCGGCGGCGGCCATCGCGTCGAGTTCAGCGGGGCTGCGTTGTGGCACCACTTTCCGACTACGCAGGCCGGCCAGGCCGATCACCGTTACTTCCCGAGGGCCTTCAGCGCGCGGGCGAACACCTCGTCCACGGAACCGACGGCGTCCACGGTTCGTAGCTCGCTGCTGTAGTACTCGATCAGCGGCGCGGTCTCGTCGCGGTAGACGTTCATCCGGTTGTGGATCACGTCGTCGGTGTCGTCGGCGCGGCCGCGCGATCGGAGTCGCTCGAACAAGACGTCTTCGGGCACCCGAAGCTCCAGGACGGCATCAAGCGCGGTTCCGCGGCGCTCGAGCATGTCGTGCAGCGCTTTGGCCTGCTGGACCGAGCGCGGGTAACCGTCGAGGATGAAACCGCCGTTGGTGTCGGGTTTGCTCAGACGGTCGTCGACGAGTTCGTTGGTCAACTCAGACGGAACCAGATCGCCGGCGTCCAGGTAGCGCTTGGCTTCCAAACCCAGCTTGGTGCCGTTGCCGATGTTCTCCCGGAACAGGTCACCGGTGGACAGGTGCGGTACCTCGAGCTTCTCGGCCAACTGCACGGCCTGCGTACCCTTGCCCGCTCCAGGCGGGCCCAGCAACACAACTCTCACTTGAGGAACCCTTCGTAATTGCGTTGCATGAGCTGGCTCTCGATCTGTTTGACGGTATCCAAGCCGACACCAATCATGATCAAAACCGCAGTGCCGCCGAACGGCAAGTTTTGCACGGTCCCGGTGCTACCGATCTTCAGGAAGAGGTTGGGCAGCACCGCGATGACACCGAGGTAGATCGACCCCGGCAGGGTGATCCTGCTCAGCACGTAGCGCAGGTAGTCGGCGGTCGGTTTGCCCGGCCGAATACCGGGAATGAAGCCACCGAACTTCTTCATCTCGTCAGCACGCTCGTCGGGG
Organism: Mycobacterium sp.; assembly: GCF_049281135.1. GTDB lineage: Bacteria > Actinomycetota > Actinomycetes > Mycobacteriales > Mycobacteriaceae > Mycobacterium. The sequence continues at coordinate 7,059 of NZ_JBAPRN010000190.1, forward strand.
TTGAACGTGATCGAGACGTAGAAATAGGTGAAGAAGATGATCAGCCCGAAGTAGATGCCGATGTAGACCGGGCTGGCTGGGTTCGACAAATAATTGCCGACGAACTTGTCCCACCACGTGTTGCCCCCGCCGCCGCTGCCGCTGCGGACCAACTGAGTGATCAGGTGCGGGATGTAGATCAGTGAGGACGCGAAAATCACCGGGATAACGCCGGCCTGGTTGACCTTCAACGGCAGATAGGTCGAGCTTCCGCCATACATCCGCCGGCCTACCATGCGCTTGGCGTACTGCACCGGGATGCGGCGCTGGCCCTGCTCGACGAACACCACGCCGACGACGATGATCAGCGCGGCCACCAGGACGGTGGTGAACACCACCCCACCACGGCTGTCCAGGATGCTCTTGCCTTCGCCCGGGATTCGGGCGGCGATACCCGCGAAGATCAGCATCGACATGCCGTTACCGATGCCGCGCTCGGTGACCAGCTCACCCATCCACATCACCAGCGCCGCGCCCGCGGTCATCACCAGCACGATGACGACCAGGGAGAAGATGCTCTGGTTGGCGATGATGTCCAGGCTGCAGCCCTGCAGCAGGCCTCCGTTGGCTGCCAGCGCCACGATGCTGGTGGCTTGCAGGATGGCCAGCGCGATGGCCAGATAGCGCGTGTACTGCGTCATCTTGGCCTGGCCGGACTGACCTTCTTTTCGCAGCTCCTCAAACCGCGGAATGACCACGGTGAGCAGCTGCACGATGATGCTCGCGGTGATGTAGGGCATCACGCCGACCGCGAACACGGTCAGCTGCAACAGCGCGCCACCGGAGAACAGGTTGATCAGCGAGTAGATCTGCGCCGAGTCCCCGCCGCTGATCTGCGCGATGCACTTCTGCACGTTGGGGTAGTTGACGCCGGGCGACGGGACCGTCGCACCCAAGCGATAGAGCACAACGATGCCCAAGGTGAACAGGATCTTCCGCCTCAGGTCGACTGTTCGCAGCGATGAGATGAAAGCCGAAAGCACTCTTCCTCCTGCGCAGCCGAGCTCTGGTCGCGGCGTGCCTACTTGCTGGTGTAGCCAGCATTGAAGTGTCTTGTATGGTCCTGCGTCGCGCGCCGAGCACATGCAGGCCAGGACGTGTTCAGGCGCGCGTCAGACAGTCTACGAGACTAACAGCGCACGCAGCGCCGTCCTGCAAACGGGTGGCCTGCGCGCAGAAACGAGGCCCAGGCCGTTGTCCGCGGCGCTCACCCGCTCGACAGCTCGCACACAGCAACAAGGCGTAAGGTTTCAGTGGCTCTTTACCTTGGCTAAATATCAAAGGACTACAGCTGAGTGCTGACGGAAGGGTGATTATGACGCGCAGTGATACCGACAGTTGGGATCTGGCCTCGAGCGTGGGCGCCACGGCCACGATGGTCGCGGCGGCCCGTGCGCTGGCCTCCGAGGACAACGACCCGATCATCAGTGATCCGTTCGCCGCCCCTCTGGTACGGGCGGTGGGCATTGATTTCTTCACCCGGGTGGTCGACGGGGAGATCGCGCCGGCCGACGCCGGGGAGAACGGCGTTACCGAACTGCAGACCGAAACCGACTCGATAGCGGTGCGCACCCGGTTTTTCGACGAGTTCTTCGTCGATGCCGCCGCGGCGGGCATTCATCAGGCCGTGATCCTGGCCGCCGGCCTGGACTCGAGGGCCTACCGGCTGAACTGGCCGGCCGGCAGCGTCGTCTACGAAGTCGATCAACCTCGGGTCGTGGTGTTCAAAACGGAGACCATGGCAGAGCTGGGCGCCGAACCGACGGCACAGCGCCGCACGGTCAGCATCGACCTGCGCGAGGATTGGCCGACAGCGTTGCGCGACAGCGGTTTCGACGACACCAAGCCGTCGGCCTGGAGCGCCGAGGGCCTGTTGATGTACCTGCCACCGGAAGCGCAAGACCGGCTGTTCGACCACATCACGGCGCTCAGCGCGCCGGGCAGTCAGATCGCCACCGAGTACCACCCGGACAGCGGTCCATCGATGGCCGAGCGCGGCCAGGCAATGAGCGACCGATGGGCCAACATCGGCTGCGACGTCGACTTGTCGGGATTGTTCTACGAGGGCGAGCGCAACAACGTCGCGGACTATCTCACCGACCGCGGTTGGGACGTGTCCTCCCGCACTCGTCGAGAGCTCTTCGGTGAATACGGTCGCGTCTTCCCCGGTGACGATGCACTGGCCGCATTCCGAAACATCGTCTCCGTCATCGCAACTCGCAGATAGGAGCTCTCCCGATGACCGCAAGCGAAACCGGACGTCACGACGGCGACAGCTGGGACCTGGCATCAAGCGTGGGCGCCACCGCCACCGCAGTGGCCGCCCGACGCGCGATGGCGTCCAAGGGCCCCAACCCCCTGATCGACGATCCCTTCGCCGAACCATTGGTCAACGCGGTCGGCGTCGAAGCCTTCATCAAGATGATGAACGGCGACATCGAGCTCACCGACGACGATCCGGCCTTCACCTCACAGCGGCTCGCCGAGGGGATGGCGGTTCGAACCCGGTTCTTCGACGACTTCTTCACCGACGCCGCCAAAGCCGGTGTGCGCCAGGCCGTCATCCTGGCCGCCGGGCTCGACACACGTGCCTACCGGCTGCCGTGGCCGTCGGGAACGGTGGTCTACGAGATCGACCAGCCGCAGGTCATCGAATTCAAGACGCGCACACTGGCCGATCTTGGGGCGGCTCCGACCGCCGACCGCAAAGCGGTGGCCGTCGACTTGCGCGACGATTGGGTGGGCGCCTTGAGCGACATCGGGTTCAGCACCGAGCGGCCGACTGCCTGGATCGCCGAAGGACTGTTGGGTTACTTGCCGCCGGACGCGCAGGATCGGTTGTTCGACAACATCACCACGCTCAGTTTCAGCGGCAGCAGAATCGGCACCGGCTATGTTCCCGACATCCGCGATCGAATCGACAAGCGTGGCAACGAGATCAGCGAACGCTGGCGCCGCCTCGGACTGAACGTGAACTGGGCCGATCTGGTGTACGACGGCGAACGCAACGACGCCGCGGAGTACCTGGCCGCCCGTGGCTGGCAGACGATCGTGCACACCACACCAGAGCTGTACGCCGCCAACGGTTTTGAATTCCCGGATGCTCCCTCGATGGTCGCGTTCGGGGACATCAGGTACGTCGCGGCGGAGCTACCGTAACGACGCCAGTTCGATGAACCGGCGGTAGCGTTCGGCTACCGGGCCGGCCCAGGCCGGGCTCGGTTCGACCACCCGCTCGACGGCAGCCCACCGGGCGGCGTCGGTGAGCGCCGACTCCGCACCCACCGCCATCCGGGCCAGAAACGCTGCGCCCAGCGCCGCGCCTTCGGCCACCCCGGACACCTGCACCGGTCGGCCGGTGGCGTCGGCGATGGCCTGCATCCAGGGCTGGACCCGGGTACCGCCACCGGCGGCCACGATCCGCGACACGTTCGCTCCGCTCAGCTCGATGATCTGGCGGACGACGAAGCCGGACGCCTCGAAGGCGGCCCGTCGCAGCGCCGCCGCGTCGTGGGTGAGGTCGAGGCCATCGAGCATTCCGCGGCGGTCCGGGTCATGGAAGGGTGTGCGTTCGCCGCGCAGATACGGCGACCACACCGGCACTCGCCGCGAGTCGGCCGCCGCGGGGTCGCCCGGTCCCAGGACGCGATCGACCCAGCCGAGAAACAGCCCGCCGGCATTGCTCGCTCCACCGATCTGGCTCTTGCCGGTCATGGTCGGGATGGTCCACAGGCCCGGCACCTGACGCGCCTGGGGGATGGTCACCCACACGATCAGCGTGGTGCCACACAGCACCAGCACGTCGCCGTCGTCATCGGCGCCGGACACCATCTGCTCGCACAGCGCGTCGATGGCTCCGATCGCCAGCACCGCGTCCCCCACCCGCCCGACCGCGGCGCCAGGAGCTTCGACCTGGGGCATCCGATCGACCGTCGCACCGCGGCGCGCACACTCCTCGGCGTTCCAACCGGTGCCGTCGAACAGCGGCAGCCCCGTGTAGGCGGTGGGAAAGTCGATGATCGCCTCGCCCGCCAGCGCGTAGTTGGCCACCGCCGGAGCCGGCCAGTAACCGGCCGCATCCGGCGCTTGGGCGGCCGTCCAGCGCAGGAATTCGCCGACCTCGCCCACCGGAGAAGGGCCGTCGGTATCAGCATCGGCAACCCGACCCCGGCCGTCGCCGTACAGCAGCCCCGGTGTGATCGGCCGGCCGCCGGCGTCGACGGCAGTCAGCGACGGAACCATCGCGGACACTGCGACCGCGAGCGCGTCCGGGCGCGCCAATTGGTTCAGTGCCGTCAGCGGGCCCTGCCGCCAGGCCTCGTCCGCGTTGTGCTCCAGCCGGTCCGGCGCAGGCACCCGCAACTCGTGCGGAATCCGTGCCCGCGCGATCACCCGGCCATCCTCATCGGCGGCGACCGCTTTGACGGCGGTGGTGCCGATGTCGATGCCGATTGTGACCTCTTTGCGTGACACGGGCGTCACCGTACGCCAGCATTGGCACTCGTGACCCGTGCTTTGGTGACGGCCCCGCTGCGTGGCGAAGGATTCGAAAAGCTGCGGAAGTTGGTCGATGTCGTCTACGACCCGTGGATCGACCAGACTCCGCTGCGCATCTATTCCGGCGAACAGCTCGCCGAGCGTATCTCGGCCGAAGGAGCCGATATCGTTGTGGTGGAGAGTGATTCGGTGAGCGGGCCGGTTCTCGACCTGGGCTTGCGGGCTATCGCCTCCACCCGCGGTGACCCCAACAACGTCGACGTCGCCGGCG
>NZ_JBAPRN010000191.1:0-1757 GCF_049281135.1 Mycobacterium sp.
GCTTGAAGACACTTCAGCAACCAACCAAGATCGCGGAGTGGCGTCCGCGATCGGACGCCCCTCCGCTGTAAATATTTAGCTCTGTACGGGGTACTGCTGTGGCACTTAGCGCTCTGATCATCATCACCCTCGCATCCATCGGCTGGAGCCTCTGGATCCGGCGAGTCACTTGGCACTGCCGTTGGGAAGTCGCCGCGACGCTCAACATCGCTCTGCAGGGTTTCACGATCGCACTGATTTCGCCGATGTCCTCTGAGACGCTCGGAGTTGCCCTCCACAAAATCACCGGCGAGTGGAACCTGCAGAACTACATCGGGCATGACTGTTACATCGTCGCCGCCTCCGCGATCGTCTACAACGTGGTCGGTCGGCTTGAAGATGATGACGCGCTGCAGAGGTCATTCAAACAATGGGTGGAGCGACCGGCGACGTTGTGCATACCGCTGTTGCTGGCGACGTTCACGCTTAGCCACGGCAGCAAGACGTATGCGCGCGATTTCTTCGCGCTGCCTACCGACTTCTGGCTGTCCGTGTACTGGGTATTGCTCACGGGAACGTTGGCCTACTTGCTGACGTTCGGCTCGCGCGCCCTGCTGGTGCTGCGGAAGGACCCACGGTCGCGGAACATCGCCACCCTCTATCTGTTCGCCTCAGGCAGCGGCATCGCGGCTTGCGTGGTACGGATGATCACCGCGTTGGTCCCTCCACTGCAGGGCACACTGAGCGCCGGGCTGGTCTGGTTCTTCTGCTGCTCGTGCGGCGCCGCCTTCGCCCTGACGTCTGCGCGGTCATGGCTGCAGAAGGTCAGATGGTTCCAGGGGTCGGCGCTGCATCGCTAGCCTGCCGCGCTAGCCGTTAGCCGCGATGTCTTCCAGCACCGCGAACATGGTGCGAGTCGGCACACCTGTGGCCCCTTTAGGGGTGTAACCCCAAGGGCCACCGGTGTTGTAGGCCGGCGCAGCGACGTCGATATGTGCCCAGTTGACTCCGTCGGCGACGAACTCGCGCAAGAAGACCCCGGCTACGAGCATTCCGGCGAACCGTTGGCCGCTGACGTTGGCCAGGTCGGCGACCGTCGACTTCAGGTCGTCCTTCAGCTCGTCCGGCAACGGCATCGGCCAACCATTCTCGCCGACCTGCTGCGAGATCGTGGCCACCCGGTCGCGGAATTCGTCGCTGCCCATCACCCCCGGTGTGCGCGAGCCGAGCGCCACCGTCTGCGCGCCGGTCAGCGTCGACGTCTCGATCAGATAGTCGGGGCTGTCCTCGCATGCGCGAACGATCGCGTCGGCCAGGATCAGACGGCCTTCGGCGTCGGTGTTGAGCACTTCGACGGTCGTGCCGCCGTACTGGGTCAACACGTCGCCGGGGCGCTGGGCCGTCGACGACGGCATGTTCTCGGCCATCGGCACGGTGGCGATCACGTCGATCGGCAGCTCCAGTTGCGCGGCCAGCGCCACGGTCGCGATCACCGCCGCGGCGCCGCCCATGTCGGAGGTCATGTAGTGCATCGACGCCGCGGGCTTGATCGATATGCCGCCGGTGTCGAAGGTGACGCCCTTGCCGACCAGGGCGACTTTCTTGGCCTGCTTCGGCTTTTTGGCCAGCCGTGAACCGTGGTGGGTCAACCGCACCAGCCGCGGCAGCCGCGATGAACCCTTGCCGACGCCGATGACGCCGCCGTAGCCGTGCTTCAGTAGCGCCTTGTCGTCGAGAACTTCGACCTCGATTCCGCCTGAGTCGCCCAAAGTCTTTGC
>NZ_JBAPRN010000192.1:0-1703 GCF_049281135.1 Mycobacterium sp.
GCTGGACAGCGCACCCGGAGCTCCCAGCAAACGGAACCCGGACTGTGCCCCTTCGACGTTGTCGAACAACGGCGCCGGCCTCCCCTGCTCGGTCGACCGGCGGGTGATCGCGGCCGCCTCCAGCACGGGGCTGACCGGACGATCGATGTGCTCAACATCGTCGAGCGATTCCAGTACCCGCAAATACTCGCGTAGATCGGTGATCCTGGCCATCAGTCATTCACCACCTTGAGGTTTGACGCCTTCGCGTCCGGCACGCCGCTCCACCGTTTGGCGGTGGGCGATTCGATGCCGAACTGGTCCAGGATCCGGGTCACGATGTGATCGACGACGTCGTCCACGGACGCGGGATGGTTGTAGAACGCCGGCATCGGCGGCACGATGCTGGCGCCCATGCGCGCCAACGCCAACATGTTCTCCAGATGAATCTCACTCAGCGGCGTCTCACGCGGCACCAGCACCAGCCGCCGCCGTTCCTTCAACGTCACATCGGCTGCCCGGGCAATCAACCCGTCGGCGTAGCCCGACCGGATCGCCGCCAGCGTTTTCATACTGCACGGCGCGATCACCATACCGTCGATGCGGAAAGAACCCGACGAGATCGCTGCTGTCTGTTCATCCCACGAATAGACAGCGTCGGCCAGCGACTCGACATCGCCCACCGACAGCTCCGTCTCCAGGTTGATGGTCGCTCGCGCCCAACGCGAAAGCACCAGGTGCGTCTCCACGTCGGCGCGCTGTTGCAATTGACGGAGCAACTCGACACCGAGCACCGCCCCCGTGGCCCCCGTCATACCCACCACAATCCGCCTCATGCCACCCACCCCCACTCCGGCCGCACGACGCAACGGGAGTTGCGCCGTCGATTGGCGACGGCATGAAAGGCGGTGACAAGGGCTGGGATCAGCACTGGCCACAGGATCATCATGAATATCACGATTGGAAGGAGCATCACATCATCTACTTTCCTCCGCGAAGCGGATTGCGGGATTTGCATTTTCAACAACCCGCGCAACGTTGCGCGGTGTTCGCCCGGTCAGAGGCGATAGTCCAGCAGGCGGCCACCTGAACGCGTCACATGCCGCACCTCAGACCTGGCGGGTGCTGACAACCACTGCTTGATCTGTCGATGCACCGCGTCGTCGGTGCCACGAACCTCTTGTGTGATAACGAAATTGGGATTGAATCGGCTCGCAACCCACCGGCCCGCCATGATGTCAACACGCAGTAAGCAACCGTCGCGAGCAATTACGTGGCCCGTCGAATGGGGCATGATCATGACGTTCTCCTCCGTGGTGACTGACGAATCTCATGCAATCACCGCAGGTCAATGACAGTTAGACCCAAAAGCGGATGTTTTTGTCCCCACATAGAGGGATACGACCAGTGCACGGTCGCCGCCGAATGCTGCGTCCAAGACACCAAGTTGGCACTCACCCGCAACAAGGGGGTGCTTTTCTCACCCCACGGGGGCGTTTCACCATCCGACCCATTGACCCGTGCATTCGGCTGACAGACGCTGATGCCACCAGATGCGTTGCAGATCAACGCACTCTGCAAGCCAGCACTAACAATGAGGTGAAGAAATGCAAGCAACAGCGACGCTACTCGAAGACCCTACGATCAGCGGCGAGGACTTTAAATTGGCGATGCGCCGACTAGCGGGCGGGGTCAGCATCATCTCCGGCATCGGCCCCGATGGC
>NZ_JBAPRN010000193.1:0-1972 GCF_049281135.1 Mycobacterium sp.
GCGCGGAGTTGTATCGCCGGATCGGAAGTGACGGCTCCCCTACGTCGTGGGGTGCTCGGCTGTTCAACGGCCGCGACGATCAGTTGATGACGTTGATGCTGCCCAGTCCGTTCTTGACCAACGAGCAGCAAATGCGCGACCACCCCGCCTGGTCGCAGCTGGAGCTTTGGGACCGCCTCCGGGCCAGGTTTCTGGGACTGGACTCCGACCCACTCGACCGTTCCGGCAAAGGCTTTCGACACGGCTGAGCGAGTTGACAGCGACCGCGCCGACTCCGACTCGCTCGGCTCGGCAGACGACGACTGACGACAGTCGCGGGGTTCAGCAGCCGCAGTCCTCGCCGCGCCACGACTTGACTCCCTGCCAGATCGAGGCGGCGGCGATGCCCAGGCCCACTACCGGGTCGAACCACCAGCAGGCGGGCCAGATTCCGACGAAGGCGAGACCGATCAGGACCGCCGCGGCCTGCGCACCGCAGAGGTAATTCTGGGTGCCCTCGCTGGCGGTGGCCGACGAGCCCAGCCGATCGGCAAGTGAGTGCTTCAGGCGGCCCAAGATCGGCATCAGCACCAGCGATGCCGCCGTCAGCGCAATACCGATCACCGAAGTCTCGGCGTGATGCTGGTCAAGCAGGTGGTGGACGGATTCCGCGGCGATATACGGCGCGGTCAGCCAAAACGACCACGCGACGCCGATCTGGGCGCGACGTTCGGCGGTTGGTGACGAGGTGCGTGAACCGGAGAACCGCCAGGCGACCATTGCACTGGCCAGCGCCTCCGGCAGGCTGCCCAGTGCCCACCCGGTCAGCGCGATGGAGCCGACCGCGAGGCCCTGCCACAGACCGACCACGCCCTCGGCGAGCATGGCCGCCATGCTGACCCAGGCCAGCCGCCACGCCCATTGCGCGCTACGGCCCCACTGCAGGTCGTGCGCGACGGGATGGCCGTGGCCGGTTTCGGCGCAGCAAGCGTCGGCGACGAGTCCGGCCGGATCGCCCATCGAACGGGATTCGGTCACCCAGCGATGTTAGGTCAACGCGCAAGAGGGGCGTGCTCGCCACACCTCTGAGCGAAGCTCAGGCAGGTGGCAAGGGCCGCTTCATGGTGCAGACGATGCTCCACTCGAAGTAGAACTCGCCGCCCTTGTCGTAGCCCGCGAAGTGATGCGAGACCTGAACGCGCTGCACCGAGGAGTTGACGACCTCCCACCCCTCCGCTCCGTGGGTGTTCGTATGCCGATTCGCCTCGTCGATGACAACTTGCAGGGATTCATTCGTCACGCTGATGAACGTGGTTTCCCACCGCTGCGGGGACCATTTGCCGTCTGACGCCACCCCGGAGTCGGGCACAGGCGAAGGTGCGCTCATAAGGCGGTACCGTACGCGGCCGCGACCCCGGAAAAGTGAATGGAAATTGACCGATGCGTTAAGTGATGTCGATGACCGTGGCCGCCTTTGGGCATATATGGGCATTTTTCCCGGTGTGCCCATGGAGCCCGCTGACGAAAACTGGCCGACATGAACGTCGTTACGAACATCATTGCCGGAGCGCTGCTCGCTGGCAGCACGGTGGCCGCCGCCGTGGGGCTCGCATCGGGTCCTGCCGCGGTCGAGCCACTTTCTGCCTGGGCCCCTAACGGCCACAACACTTTCGCGACGACAGATGACCCTGACCCGAGCGTTCCGCCCCCACCAGCTCCGCCGACCCCGTTCTGCACCCCGCGCGGTGGCTTGTTCATTGTCGGACCGATCTGCGACGAGATCGGTGTGGGACCTCCCGAAAAGCACGGATAGCGAACCAATATCGGCGCTGCGGCACACCGCCACAAGGAAACTCCCAGGATCGGATCGCTACCCTGGCCGGCATGGCGCGCACGGACAACGACACCTGGGATCTGGCGACGAGTGTGGGAGCCACCGCCACGCTGGTGGCCGCGGGCAGGGGCCGAGCCACCCAGGCGGGGCTCATCGACG
>NZ_JBAPRN010000194.1:0-6052 GCF_049281135.1 Mycobacterium sp.
CGACTGGGCCTACACCGGCCAAGGCGACATCACCGGGTCACCAGACTCGGAGTGGCTAATCAATAACCCGGAGCTCGCGCCCACCGGCGACAACGTCAACACCGCCGCGCTGCAGGCGCTCGCCGAGCCGTACCCGCAGACGATCTCCGGCACCCCGGACTCCTACTCGTTCACCAATGGCACCTTCCAGTTCAGCTACTCCACCGAACAGGCCGACGGCCTGGGCAGTTTCCCCGCTGGCTCGCAGACCACCATCTCGGTCCCGAGCGTGGAATTTCCAAATGGCTATGACGTGAGCGTCACTGGCGGGCAGGTGGTTTCGGGCCCCGACGCTCCCGAGTTGGTCATCGCGTCCGACAACGGTGCAAACACTGTCACCGTCACCGTGACCGCAGCCAGCGGGGCCTGAGCGGGGTAAACGTAGCCTGAAGGCTGAGACGACACACCTATCCGAAGGCCCGAAGGGTATACATGAACGCCGAGGCCGGTGACGCGCCTGCGTCGAATCGCCGCGATGTCGAAGGCCTGTACGAGGTCGAGGCGATCAAGCAGTTGAAGGCCCGCTACTGCCGGTACCTAGACACCAAGGACTGGGTTGCGTGGCGCACCATTTTCGCTGATGACTTCGTCAGTGACACTTCGGAATCCGGCGGTGACGTGATCGTCGGTGCTGATGCGTTCGTCTGCTATACGCGCGGACACATTGGCAAGGCCTCTCAACCCACGGTGCACCAGGTGCATGCTCCGGAGATCACGCTGACGTCGCCCGCGACAGCTACCGGTGTCTGGGCGTTGCAAGATGTGGTGCGCCTGGCGCCGGGGCTGAATCTGCAGGGCTATGGCCACTACCACGAGACCTACGAGAAGATCGACGGGCGTTGGTACATCAAGACTTCCAAGCTGACGCGGCTTCGGGAGGATATCTTCAATCCTGTCTTCTCGTTTCGGGTTCCTGAACGGCTGCGCGATGCCGGTGCGGCCTTGGCTCGGAAACGCGCCAAGTGAGCAGCCCCGTCCTGATCACCGGGGCGTTCGGTCAAGTGGGCAAGCGTTGCACCGAGATACTGCTGTCACGCGGACGCACCGTGATCGCCACAGATCTACGCAGTGACGCGGTGGTCGCGGCAGCCGATGCGCTGGCCAGCGATACGCACCCAGGGGTGCTGCAGACCGTGTATGCCGACCTGCTCGACGCAGCAGCCATCAATAGCCTTGTCGCCGAACACAAACCGAGCGTGATCATCCATCTGGCCGGGATGCTGTCCCCACCGTCGTACCGAAATCCCCCTCTGGCCAGGCGCGTCAATGTCGAGGGCACCACCAATGTGGTGCAGGCCGCCCAAGCCCTACCCGTGCCGCCGCTGCTGGTGTTCGCCTCCAGCGCCGCGGTGTATGGGTCAGTTAACCCTTACCGGCGTCCAGAACGCATCACCGCACAGACGCCGCTCAACCCGATCGATCAGTACGGGGAAGACAAAGTCCTCGCCGAAGCCGTCATTGAGGGCAGCGGCCTACCGTATGTCCTGCTTCGGCTCGGCGGAGTTGTCGCCCCAGACGGGGCGGCGAACCTCAATAGCGATTATCTGCTGTTGATGCGGGCCACACCCGGTGACAACAGACTGCACACGGTTGACGCACGGGATGTCGCGCTGGCCTTCGCCAACGCCGTCGATCGCACTGAGACGATCAACGGCAAAGCTCTGGTCATCGCCGGCAACGACACACACGTCCACATCCACCGCGACGTCGAAGACGACATGTTCGACGCGGTCGGCATCGGGCGACTCGGCCCCAACGCCAGCCTGCCCGGCGACCCCGAGGACGACCGTGGGTGGGCATTCACCGGATGGTTCGACACCACCGAATCGCAGGCACTGCTCGACTATCAACGCCATGACTGGGCACAAACGATCGCGTGGGTCGCCGAGTCCCAGGGCCGACTCCTGCGCACGCTACTGCCGATCCTCGGTCCGGTGCTTCGACCGGTCATGCGTGCCGCTCTGGCTGCCCAGCGTCGCGTCGACGGACGCGGACGCTATGCCGACCCGTGGACCCTCATCGCCAACAAGTACGGACCCCAAGTCCTGGCCGGCAGTAGCGAGACACCGCAGTGACGAAACTGGTTATCGGCGCGAGCGGCTTCCTCGGCTCCCACGTCACCCGTCAGCTCGTCAAGGACGGTGACGACGTTCGCGTCATGGTCCGGCGCACCAGTAACACCAAAGGCATCGACGATCTGGCCGTAGAACGCTGCTACGGGGATGTCTTCGACGACGATGCGTTAGCGGCTGCGATGAGAGGGTGCGATGTCGTCTTCTATTGCGTGGTCGACGCACGGATGTGGCTGCGCGACCCGGCTCCGCTGTTTCGCACCAATGTCGAAGGCTTGCAACACGTTCTCGACGCCGCCGTCAACGCCAGACTGCGCAAGTTCGTGTTCACCAGCACCACCGGAACTCTGGCCATCAGCGACGGCGCACCCGTCGTCGAAGACGACCCGCACAACTGGACGCAGGGTGGTGCCTACATCGCGTCTCGCATCGAGGCGGAGAACCTGGTGATGCGCTATAGCCGCGATAAGGGCTTATCGGCTGTCGCGCTGTGCATTTCGACCACCTACGGTCCCGGCGACTGGCAACCGACGCCACACGGTTCATTGATCGCGCAAGTCGCTGCCGGCCGGTTTCCGCTCTACCTTGGCTTCTCCTCAGAGGTCGTCGGCATACAGGATGCCGCCCGCGCCATGGTGCTCGCCGCAGACCGAGGGAGAGTGGGAGAACGCTACATCATCTCCGACCACTACATGAGCACCCGCGAGGTCCATGCTGTCGCTGCCGAAGCGGTCGGACGAAAACCTCCACGCATCGGAATACCGATGCGTCTGTTGTATCTCGCCGCCCACCTCAACGACCTTGCCGCCCGTCTGCTTCGACGGGACCTCCCGTTCGCCGTCGTCGGCCTACAGATGGCCGAACTCATGTCGCCCCTGGACCACAGCAAGGCTCAACGCGAACTCGGCTGGGAACCTCAACCCGTCGAGCAGTCAATCCGCGAAGCCGCGAAGTTCTTCTTGAGACAACGCCGGTAGCTCGGCAACGGGCAGGAAGCAAGCGGGCGTTATTCCGTATTCGAGCCGACGAGTCAAAGTGGCTTCTCTAGTGGTGGTAGCCACCGGCGCGACCCCAGTCCGCAGCCAGTCCGCGGCAGAGCGTACGGCATCTTGAGTCAACCGGCGTAGCCAATGCCGTGGCCAGGCTGTTTGCTAAGCGACCAACGCTGCTTGAGATTGCAAACGCACAGAGAGTCTCGTCAGCATCGAGAAGGTCGACACCTTCTGAGCGCTGCCTACAAACGTGGCAGGCCGAGGTCATCGACTACGCGCCAAGGATTTCTCACTTCGACCGCTGTGGCCGCTTGGCCACCGCCGAACCACCAGAGGCATTTGTCGAAAGCACGCAGCGGCGCACGCGGTTCCAACGTACCCACCCATGCCGAGTTCGCGGCGGTCAACTTCCGCCCTGCATCGAAGAGCTCGCGCACCACGCGGGAATAAGCTTTCGGATGGTCCCAGCTTTCCGGAATGCCGAGACTTAGCCGAACGAAGCTGTCGTACACCGGGACCCGCCACGGCAGAAGCCAATGGAGCACCTTCGAGGCAAGCGAATACTCTCGCCGCGGAACGCCTAAGGCCCTGCTGGTTTCGACTAGTTTCGCAACGATCTCGATTGCATAATCTTCGATGCCGGCCGGCGGCACGATGAGCGGATGGAAGTGATCGGGTGACCAATCCAACGCGAGGAGAGCAGTCGCCATTGCGGATCTCGTCTCGCGGCGAACGCCTTGCACGCCCCACCAGCTTTTGATGGTCCATACGAGTGCCTCGAGGACAGGAGTCTTGTTGTAGTCAAGTAACGCCTGGCGCGAATGAGTTGCGAGACACCATAGGACCCTTTCCATCTCGCCGTAGCGGACGTTAAATGTGTCGACCGCCTGGGCGAGCTCGCGGTCGGACAGCCGGTCCAGTCGCACTTGCATCGGGGATCACCCGCTTTCGGTCAGAAGAGTCTCGGCACTATGTGGACTACCCAAAATTCGTTGGTACGCGACAACTCTGGGTGTCGCTTAGGACGTCGGCGGAGGTGCCATTCCCGGAACGGGCGGGCTGAAAGTCGGCTGTCCACCCATCTGAGGTGGAGCTGGATAGTCCATGCAAGTCCCGGGTCCTTTACCGTCCGTCCCGAGGGATGTGCACACGTGATAGCTGCCGTCTGGATTGAAGCAGGTCGTGCGGACGCCGACGGGCACGCTGTACATGGTGTTCCACTGAGTTGTGCAGTTCTGGCCGGGATTTGCCGAGGCAGTATCGGCCGCCACCACAGGGATGGTGATGAGCGCTGCAACGAGAGCGGCGAGGCCGCCCGCACGCACCTTGTTCATAGATTTACCCTCTCCAAGGCCGGACACCTTCCGGTACGGCATGTACCACCATAGATTAGGGGGACACCAAGTACCATGTAAAGCATGGGTTCGAAAGCGCCATCCGATGCCGCGCTATCCGGACCTATTGACGGGCGGGCGGCCCGATGGTCGGGTCAGCGAGACAAGCGTCGCGCCGAGTTCGTCGAGGCCGCGCTGCGAGCGATTGCCGAATACGGCGCAGAGACATCGACCGAGCAGGTAGCCGACTACGTCGGGGTGACACGCACGAAGCTCTACCGGTTCTTTGACGGTGCAGCCGACCTACATCACAGCATCGCCCGCAGGGCCAGCGACATGCTCATCGCCAAGCAGACTCCAGGGTGGAGCATGAGGGCGCGCCCAATGGACATGATCACCGCGACAGTGTCGGCGCATCTGCGGTGGCGCATCGAGAACCCGAACTTGTACGAGTATCTGAGCCGCCACTCGCTTAGCGATGACGCGAACGGTGTCGCGGCCATCCACGACGTCAACCGCACCGTCGCCACGAATCTGTCCGACGTAATCGCTGCGGTCTTACGCACATTCGGGCTCGACGAGCGCCCAGCGATGCCAATGAGCTTCGGGGCCGTCGGCTTCGTCGAGTCGGCCACAACGCACTGGCTCAACAACCCCGCAGCTATGCCCCTGCCGGCATTCACCGCACAGCTCTCGGAGTGGATGTGGTCGCTGTGGGACAGCACACTTCGATCGGGTGGGATTCACCTCGACCCACACCAGCCCATAGCTCTGCAACGGCCCGAAGGTTCATCCCACCAGTAATTTGTCGACGAGCAGGCAAACGCCCAAGAAGCCTCGTCCGCATCGGGCAGGTTGACATCTGCTGAGCGACTTGGCCTTTCGGCTCGATCAGATTCGGGAGCCAAGCCCCGCAATCAGATTGATCGTCACCGCCAGGACCACCGCGCCGAGCAGATACGACAGCAACGCGTGCCGCAGCACCGTCGCCCTGATCGAGGTCAAGCAGATCTCGGTGTCTGAGACCTGGAACGTCATCCCGACGGTGTAGGCGAGATAGGCGAAATCCCGAAAGCGCGGTGGGTTCGTGTCGTGAAAATTGATGCCGCCCGGCTCGCCCGAGTAGTACAGCCGCGCGTAATGCACGGTGAAAAGCGTGTGCACCGCGAACCAGGATGCGCCGACGGTGAGGATCCCGACGAGTGCGGCTTCCAAGGCGCCGCTGCCGGAGAGCTTCGATCCAGCGGCCACCACGTAACCCACGCCGCCAAGGCTCGCGATGCTCGCCGTGAGAATGACTACGTCGGCGACCCACCGGGTCGGGTCCTCCCGCGTCACCCATCTGCACGTCTGCTCGGCATTCATTACGCTCAGGATGCGTTGTGTCCACACCACGTACAGCGCGGCAGCGGCCACCCAACCGGCAAGCGCGAATCGCCAGCCGACCGTGTTGCCCACCACCAGAGCAACGACCACTCCGAGCACCACCGAGACCAAGATCCGGACCGCGACGGTGTCGCGGAAAAACTTCGCGAAGGAATTCACACCGCTGACCTAACCACCTCTCCGGTTGGTCGGCTCAGTTCATCGAATAATGCGGTAGCGCAGGTGAACA
>NZ_JBAPRN010000195.1:0-1846 GCF_049281135.1 Mycobacterium sp.
CCCCAGAAGTCACCGGCGGCCAGCACATCGCGCACGATGGACTGGTGCTCGGCCTCCAGGGAGGCGGCCTGGGAGCGGATCAACGCGCCGTGGGCATCCACGTCGCCGAACTGGTAACTGATCGACATGAGGGTTCTCCTAAGACGTTTCGGTGATCGGCTAGCTGGACAGGATCTGCTGCGAGGCCTGCTCTTGGCTCTCGTAATTGTTGGCGTCGCGGATCAGACCGTCGCGCACCCCGTGCAGCATGTTGACGATGTTGCGGAACGCGGTGTTCATCTGACCCATGGTGTCGTAGGAGGTGGCCTGCGCGGTACCACTCCAGCCGGCCCCGGCGATGTTCTGGCTTGATGCCCACATCTTGCGGGCCTCGTCCTCAACGGTCTGGGCGTGCACATCGAAACGGCCCGCCATCGACCGCATCTCGTGCGGGTCAGTCATAAAACGTGAAGGCATATCTCTCTCCTTGCTGTGTATTGATACCGATAGTTGTTGCTGACTTGTCTGCGGAAGGCGGCATCGCCTGCCGTGCAGCGCTTAGACGAACACCTGCTTGGGCATGACCTTGGGCTTGACGCCGTAGCGTGGCCCGGCCATGCCCATGCCGGACTTGCCGCCCGCGGAGGCCATTCCCGGCATGACGCCGTTCATGCCGCCGCCGCTCGCACCGACAGCGCCCTCGTCAACCGCTGCGGTCCAGCCGCTGCCCGTCAGCGTGGCGTCGCCGACGGCGACCTCCGGGGTGGCCGCAGACCACCCGGCCGGCACCGTCAGTCCGCCGGCCGACGAGGCCGAGCCCATACTGGCCAGCGTCGCGCCACCGACGCCGCCGCCCAGTGACTCTCCCGCGCCGGCCAGCGTCGTGCCGAAGCCCAAACCGGCGCCCAGGGGGGCGGTGTCGCTGATCGTGACACCGAATGGGGCACCGGCCAGGAAGTGGCCGAGAAGTGGCAACGTGGCGGTCATCATGGCGGTGTTCCACGCCAACGTGACACCGATGTTGTAGATGCTGTTGCCCAGGATCGGCGCGCCGAACAAACTGTTGAGAGCGGACAGGATGGAGACGGGGGTGTCCGCCGCCGGGTTAGCGGCCGCACTCGCCGCGTTTTGCAGGCCACCCAGCGAGTTGTTGAGCGCAGCCGTCGAGCTGTTGCTGCCGGCCGCACTGCTGACCGCCGACGCTTGTTGGCTCTGCCCGCCTGGGTTCGTGTTTTGTTCCGGCGGGGTCAACGGTGAGAGCGTCGCGGCGGCTGACGAGGCGGCGGCGTAGCCCATCATCGCGGCGGCATCTTGAGCCCAAAACTCGCCATACTGTGCCTCGTTGGCCGCGATCGCCGCGGTGTATTGGCCCAAGGTGTTTTTCGCGACGAGCTGCGCCAACTGCGTGCGGTTGGCGAGAATCGTCGCGGGCGGGATGCTGCTGGAATAGGCCGTCTGGTACGCCGCCGCAGAGGACATGGCTTTGGTGGCGGCTTCCTGCAGTTGCCCGGAGGTGGTGGTCAGCCAGGTGATGTAGGGCTGGGCCGCGGCGGCCATCGCCTCCGATGACGGCCCCTGCCATTCCGAGCCGGTGAGCTGAGAGATCACTGACTCGTAGGACGCCGCGTTCGAGCTCAGTTCTGCACTCAGGTTGTTGAACGCCGAGGAGGCGTTCATCAGCGGGCCCGCACCGGCGCCGGAGTAGATGAGCGCGGAGTTGACCTCCGGGGGCCGCGATCCGAAATCAAAAACCATTTTCAATCCCGTCTTTAAATTGATCGGATTCTGTTTGAAGTTTTATTGGCCGTCGTTGGCCGGGTTGGGGTCCTAGATCGGCTTGGGGATCGAGGGCATGACCTTGGGTTTG
>NZ_JBAPRN010000196.1:0-21092 GCF_049281135.1 Mycobacterium sp.
GTTCACCGCGCCGGGTAGCGCCAGCCGCATCGGCAGTGCCAATCCATCTGGGCCGTAGAGGTTTTCATCGTCGAACCACCACTGCGGGCTGGGCCGTTTGAAGTCGGCCCCGGTGGAATACCAGTGACCGTGCTCGCGGACGATCACCTCGCCGCTACGCGGACAGCTGACCGAGTCGGCCGCCCAGCTGCCGCCGGCCGCCACCCAGACCACGTTGGTGTGGTCGTAGGCGGCCGACGTCATCAACACGTCGTCGCAATTGGCGACGACGACCGCATTCACGTGCACGGCCAGCCCGGCCCGCAGCTTGCGCTCGATCACGTTGATCTCGCCGACGCGGTCGAGTTGGTCGCGGGACAGGTTGAGCAGGATGACGGCCGCAGGCTCGACCGCGTCGGCTACGTGCGGCACATGCATTTCGTCGACCTCGAGAACCGCCAGCGATGCGCCGGGGTCAGCGGCGAGCGCGGCAATCAGGCCCGCGTCCATGTTGGCCCCTTCGGCGTTGCTGGCCACGCGTCCGAGAGTGCGCAGGGCTGCCGCGGTCATCCGGGTCGTTGTTGATTTGCCATTGGTGCCGGTGACGACGACGGTGCGCCGACCGGTCCCGAGCTGACGCAGAATCGAGCGATCCAGTGTCATCGCCACCAGGCCGCCGATCATCGCACCGGCCCCTCGGCCTGTCACCCGAGATGCCCATCGCGCGCCGGCTCCGGCGGCCAGGGCGAGTCGTCCACGGGCGGTGATCACCCGGGAAGTTTAGGTCGGCGACACGAAGCGCAGCGACCCGGCGATGTCAGCTCGACGTGAAATCCTGCATTCATGCGGGACACTTCGACCACGATGCTCTGGGGTCGGCCGTCCACCGAGCCCGACGCGGGTTGGGCCGTCATCGACGTCGAGACCTCCGGCTTCCGGCCGGGCAGCGCCCGCGTCATCAGCCTGGCGGTGCTCGCACTCGACGCCGAAGGGCACGTCGAGCAGTCCGTGGTGAGCCTGCTCAATCCGGGCGTGGATCCCGGTCCCACCCACATTCACGGGCTGACCGCCGAGATGCTGGAGGATCAGCCGCAGTTCAGCGAGATCGTCGGCGACGTCGTCGAGCTTGTGCGCGGGCGCACGCTGGTCGCGCACAACGTCGCCTTCGACTACGGCTTCCTGACCGCGGAGGCCGAGCTGGCCGGCGTCGCGCTGCCGATCGACAGCGTCATGTGCACGGTGGAGCTGGCCCGCCGGCTGGAACTGGGCACCGACAACCTGCGGTTGGAGACTTTGGCGGCGCACTGGGGTGTGACGCAGCGGCGGGCGCACGACGCCTTCGATGATGCGGTCGTGCTGACCAATGTGCTCGCGGCCGCGCTGCAGCGGGCCCGCGAACGCGACGTCTGGCTGCCCGTGCGACCGGTCACCCGTCGGCATTGGCCCAGCGGCAAGGTCACTCACGAGGAGCTGAGGCCGCTGAAGGTGTTGGCTTCCCGGATGCGCTGCCCGTACCTCAACCCCGGTCCTTACGTCGGCGGTGGACCGCTGGTGCAGGGTATGCGGGTCGCGCTGGCGGCCGAGGTCGAGCGGACTCACGAGGAGCTGGTCGAGCGGATCCTGCACGCCGGGTTGGCCTACGCCGACGCGGTCGACCGGGAGACTTCGCTGGTGGTCTGCAACGAACACCGTCCGGCGCGCGGCAACGGCCGCCTGGCCCACGAGCTCGGTGTGCCGTTGGTATCCGACGCGAAGTTCATGGGTCACGTCGGCGCGGTGGCCAACGGCATGGGCGTTGACGACATTGTCGACGAGGCGCACGCAGGCGAGCAGTTCGCTCTTTTCTGATCGCCTGGTTCTGAAGCGAGGTTGGTGTCCAATGTCGACGGAGTCTTTCAGCAGGGGTGTGCGGCCGGAGTGGGTCGACGACAAGCTGTTTCCCTTCACAAGCCGGTTCGTCGAATTGAGCGGCAACGTCGTCCACTACGTGGACGAAGGCAAGGGGCCAATCCTGCTGATGTTGCACGGCAACCCGACATGGTCATTTGTGTACCGGAACGTGATTGCCGAGCTGTCAGGATCGTTCCGGTGTATCGCGCCCGACTACCCGGGGTTCGGGTTGTCGACCCCAGCACCCGGATTTGAATTCCATCCCACCGACCATGCGCGGCTGGTCGGCGAGTTGGTGGACCGTCTCGATCTACGTGATGTCACCTTGATCGCGCAGGACTGGGGAGGACCCATCGGACTGACGGCCGCCCTGCCACGCAGGGATCGCTTCTCGCGTCTGGTGGTGGGAAATACCTGGGCGTGGCCCGTCAACGGGGATCCGCATTTCGAGCTGTTTTCCCACTTCATGGGCGGTCCGATTGGTCGCACACTGATCCGCCACTTCAACTTCTTCGTCAATGTCATGATCCCCGCCGGACACCGCCGCCGGAAGGTAGGCGCCGCCGAGATGGCCCACTATCGGCAGGCATTACCAACACCGGAACGGCGCAAACCGACCGCAATTTTTCCCAAAGACATCACGGCGGCCCGGACGTTTCTCGCCGACCTTGAACAGGGTCTTAAAGCGCTCGCCGAGATGCCGACTTTGATCGTCTGGGGCGACGCTGACGTCGCCTTCCGCGCCAAAGAACGTCGGCGCTGGGAGAGCCTCATGCCCCAGCACCACACCGTCGTGCTCGCCGGCGCCGGACACTATCTGCAGTCCGACGCCCCGACCGATTTCGCCGACGCGGTCAGGACGTGGTGCAACGGTGGATTTGACAACGTTAAGTAGACATAACCATTGAAAAAACAAATTAATCTAGCTAGCCGGAACTTATCGCCGAGTAAGCGGACGATCGGGCCAGACTCTCGTTGATCGAACCCGGCGCGCCGTTTGTCACACGGATGCTGGCTGTCCGGGTGCTGCAAGGATTGGACTATGCCCACTGCCGCATCCCGCTCTGAGAGTCCGGTCAAGCGCTGTGTCGAGTTGTGCGTAGCGGTGGCTGTGGTCTTGGTGGCGGCGTGCGGGTGCTCTCACGACGGCGGCTCAGCCCCGAAGGCGGCCGGCGTCCACGTTCCGGAGAACTTCTGCGGCCTGCTCAGCGCGTCCGACATCAGTCGGGTGATGGGCAGCGCGTATCCGGAGGCCCAGGGCAGCCAGTCCCCGAGTGAAGCGCAATGCACCTCCATTCCGACCGCGGGCAACGATGTCAGCTACAAGCTCTACTGGAACAACGAGTACTGCATCGACGGGAAGCCGGTCGACGACCAGTGCCTCGACTCGCAATCCAAGGGGTTCGCCGTCAACAAGCAGTCCGCCGGTCAGGTCCAGAACGTCCCGGGCCTGGGTGATCGGGCGTTCTGTTTTGTGGCTCCGCCGGCGACCGTCGACGTGCTCAAGGGCTGGATCTATCTGATCGTGGGCGCCGGCAGCTGCGCGCAAGCCCAGACCCTGGCCGCGATGTTGCTGGCCAAGGTCTTGGCTTGACGCCTCAGGTGCGTGCGGCCCTGTTCACCGCCGACACCACGGCACGCAACGACGCCGTGGTGATCGACGGCGCGATACCGACACCCCATACCGTTTGACCGCCGATCGACGCCTCGACATACGCCGCGGCCTGCGCGTCCTCTCCGCCGCTCATCGCATGCTCGGAGTAGTCCAGCACGGCCACGTCGAAGTCGATGGTCGCCAGCGCGTCGACAAACGCGGCGAGCGGTCCGTTGCCTGAGCCGGTGATCTCGGTCTCGACGCCGTCGACCCTCACCGTCGCCGCGATCCTGGTGACGCCGTGGTCTTCTTCGGACGCGTCGACGCGCTGCTTCATCCGTTCCAGCGGCCGCACCGGCGCGATGTACTCGTCGTTGAAGGCGTCCCACATCTCCTTCGAGGTGACCTCGCCGCCCTCTCCGTCGGTGATTTTCTGGATCACTCCGGAAAACTCGATCTGCAGCCGTCGCGGCAGGGCCAAGCCGTGGTCGGCCTTCATGATGTAGGCCACGCCGCCCTTGCCGGACTGCGAGTTGACCCGGATCACGGCCTCGTAGGTGCGGCCGACATCACGCGGGTCGATCGGCAGGTACGGCACTTGCCAGAGCATGTCGTCGACGTCGGAGTCGGCGGCGTCCGCGGCGACCTTCATCGCGTCCAGGCCCTTGTTGATGGCGTCCTGGTGACTGCCCGAAAACGCGGTGTACACCAGATCGCCGCCGTAGGGGTGACGTTCGGGTACCGGCAGCTGGTTGCAGTACTCGACGGTGCGACGGATCTCGTCGATGTTGGAGAAGTCGATCTGCGGGTCGACGCCGCGGGAGAACTGGTTGAGTCCCAGCGTCACCAGGCAGACGTTCCCGGTCCGCTCACCGTTGCCGAAAAGGCAGCCCTCGATTCGGTCAGCTCCAGCCTGATAGCCCAATTCGGCTGCGGCGACTGCAGTTCCGCGGTCGTTGTGCGGGTGCAGGCTCAGGATGACGGAGTCGCGCCGGGCCAGGTTGCGGTTCATCCACTCGATCGAGTCGGCGTAGACGTTCGGTGTCGCCATCTCGACGGTGGCCGGCAGATTGAAGATGATCGGGTTGTCCGGAGTCGGCTGGATGATGTCGCCGACCGCGTCGCAGACCTGCTTGGCGTATTCGAGTTCGGTGCCGGTGTAGGACTCCGGCGAGTACTCGAACCGCCATTGCGTGCCAGGGTATTTGGCGGCTTCCTCGACGCACTTGCGGGCACCGTCGGTCGCGATCGCCTGCACCGCGGCACGGTCGGCTCGAAATACCACGCGGCGCTGCAGGATTGACGTCGAGTTGTAGAAGTGCACGATCGCCCGGTGCACACCCTCGCAGGCCAGGAAGGTCCGTTCGATCAGCTCGGGCCGGCACTGGGTCAGCACCTGGATGGTCACGTCGTCGGGAATCGCGCCGTCGGTGATGATCTCGCGAACGAAGTCGAAGTCCGTCTGGCTGGCCGACGGGAAGCCGACCTCGATCTCTTTGTAGCCCATGCGCACCAGCAGGTCGAACATGCGCCGCTTGCGTGCCGGGCTCATCGGGTCGATCAATGCCTGGTTGCCGTCACGCAGGTCCACCGCGCACCACAGCGGTGCTTTATCGATGACGCGATCGGGCCAACTGCGGTCGGTTAACCGGATCGGCTCGACCTCGTCGGCGAAGGAACGGTAGCGGCTGACCGGCATCGACGATCCGCGTTGGGTGTTCCACGCGGGTTGGCCGTCACGGGGCGGGCCCGCCGGTTTGTTGATGGTCCGACTGGAAGTGAATGCGTCGGGAGATTCGCCCGACGGTTTGGAGTAGCTAGTCACGGTGTTTGCTCCGGGGAATAAGGAGAGGCTGGGTTGCCTCGAGATTCTTAGACCGGCGCATCGCGAACACCCGCGACAGGAAGCCGGTCTGGATCAGGCCCCGTCGCGGCGTCCGAGAAGGAGCACCCGCTGCACGCCATGTACCTTACCGCGACTGTGTGGTTGCCCAAAACCCCTGGCGGCTACTTCGTTGCCGGGACGATGCGCACCGGGATGTCGGTGTTCTCGTCGGTGTAGTAGCTGGCGCAGACTCGGTGGTAGCCGTCGGCGATCTGCATGGCCACCCCGGCGTTGAGGTCACCGCGCACAACCAGGATGGGCGAGAGAGCCTTGCCCTTCTTGATCTTCTTCAGGTCCACCTGCACATGCGGATTGTCTATCGGCAGCAGCGCCAGGCATGAGGCGCGCAGCAGGTCTTTGGCCTTTTTGTGCACGATCGGGGCCTGCTTGAGCGCCGCAACAATGTCGCTGATCTGCCCGGCAGGGGCGAGCAGGGCGAGATAGTCCGCAGCTGCCGGGTAATCATGCTCGTCGGGTGCATCACCCCATACCACCGCGCTACCGCTAGACATCGCTTCCACCTTTCTTGGCGCCGCTGCACCGAGCATTCACCGGCCACCACCGGATATCAACTGCGGCGACGCCGTGGGTGCAGGTCACCCGGTTAGTCCACGTATTCTGTTTGTCGACCTGAAGACAGGCTGGATCGGACCGGAAAGGGCAACAGTGGCGCTCGTCGTGCAGAAGTACGGCGGATCGTCGGTGGCCGACGCCGACCGGATCCGCCGGGTCGCCGAACGCATCGTCGAGGCCAAAAAGCAGGGCAACGACGTGGTCGTGGTGGTTTCGGCGATGGGCGACACCACCGACAACCTGCTGGATCTGGCTCAGCAGGTGTGCCCGGCCCCGCCGGCCCGTGAACTGGACATGCTGCTGACCGCCGGTGAGCGCATCTCCAACGCGCTGGTGGCAATGGCCATCGAATCGCTCGGGGCCCAGGCGCGCTCGTTCACCGGCTCGCAGGCCGGCGTCATCACCACCGGCGCCCACGGCAAGGCCAAGATCATCGATGTCACCCCGACACGTCTGCAGGCTGCGCTCGACGAAGGCCTGATCGTGCTGGTCGCCGGTTTCCAAGGGGTCAGCCAGGACACCAGGGACGTGACCACGCTGGGCCGCGGCGGCTCGGACACCACCGCGGTGGCGCTGGCCGCGGCGTTGCACGCCGACGTGTGCGAGATCTACACCGATGTGGACGGGATTTTCAGCGCCGACCCGCGGATCGTGCCCAATGCCCGCCGACTGGACACGGTCACCTTCGAGGAGATGCTCGAGATGGCCGCCTGCGGAGCGAAAGTGCTGATGCTTCGCTGCGTGGAATACGCCCGCCGCTACA
The DNA here is from genome assembly GCF_049281135.1 of Mycobacterium sp. Classification (GTDB taxonomy): domain Bacteria; phylum Actinomycetota; class Actinomycetes; order Mycobacteriales; family Mycobacteriaceae; genus Mycobacterium. The sequence continues at coordinate 6,685 of NZ_JBAPRN010000196.1, forward strand.
ACATCCCGGTGCATGTGCGCTCGTCGTATTCAGACAAGCCGGGCACCATCGTCACCGGATCGATCGAGGACATCCCCATGGAAGAGCCCATCCTGACCGGCGTCGCACACGACCGCAGCGAGGCCAAGGTGACCGTCGTCGGTATACCCGACTACCCGGGTTACGCCGCCAAGGTGTTCCGCGCGGTCGCCGACGCCGATGTGAACATCGACATGGTGTTGCAGAACGTCTCCAAGGTCGAGAACGGCAGAACCGACATCACCTTCACCTGCCCCCGCGACAGCGGGCCCGCCGCGGTGGAGAAGCTGGACTCCCTCAAGGACGAAATCGGGTTCAGCCAAGTGCTTTACGACGATCACATCGGCAAGGTGTCGCTGATCGGCGCCGGCATGCGTAGCCACCCCGGGGTCACCGCCACATTCTGCGAGGCGCTGGCCCAGGTTGGCGTCAACATCGATCTGATCTCCACATCGGAGATCAGGATCTCGGTGCTGTGCCGGGACACTGAACTAGACAAGGCCGTTGTCGCGTTACATGAAGCATTCGGCCTCGGCGGTGCCGAAGAGGCCAAGGTGTATGCGGGGACAGGACGTTAAATGGTTGCCATAGGTGTAGTAGGTGCCACCGGTCAGGTGGGCCAGGTGATGCGCAGGCTGCTGGATGAGCGCGATTTCCCGGCCACCAGCGTGCGATTCTTCGCGTCGGCTCGTTCACAGGGCCGCAAGCTGCCGTTTCGCGGTCAGGAGATCGAGGTCGAGGACGCCGAGACTGCCGATCCGACCGGTCTGGACATCGCGCTGTTCTCCGCCGGCGGGGCGATGTCGCGGGTCCAGGCGGCGCGGTTCGCCGCGGCCGGGGTGACGGTGATCGACAACTCGTCGGCGTGGCGCAAGGACCCGGACGTGCCACTGGTGGTCTCCGAGGTGAACTTCGCGCGCGACGCGCATAGACGGCCCAAGGGCATCATCGCCAACCCCAACTGCACGACGATGGCCGCGATGCCGGTACTCAAGGTGCTGCACGACGAGGCCCAATTGGTTCGGCTGATCGTGTCGAGCTATCAAGCAGTTTCGGGTACCGGACTGGCCGGAGTGGCCGAGCTGGCCGACCAGGCTCGCGCCGTCATCGACGACGCCGAGCAGTTGGTGCACGACGGCAGCGCGCTGCAGTTCCCGGAGCCGAAGGCCTACGTCGCGCCGATCGCCTTCAACGTCGTTCCGCTGGCCGGCAAACTGGTCGACGACGACTCCGGCGAAACCGACGAAGACCAGAAGCTGCGCAGCGAAAGTCGCAAGATCCTGGGTATCCCGGACCTGCTGGTCAGCGGTACCTGTGTCCGGGTCCCGGTGTTCACCGGCCACTCGTTGTCGATCAATGCCGAGTTCGCCCAACCACTTTCGCCCGAGCGTGCCCGCGAGATCCTCGCCGTCGCCCCAGGTGTGAAGCTGGTCGACGTGCCGACGCCGTTGGCCGCCGCTGGTGTCGACGAGTCCCTCGTCGGCCGAATCCGTCGCGACCCGGGCGTGCCCGACGGACGCGGGTTGGCGCTGTTCGTCTCAGGTGACAACCTGCGTAAAGGCGCTGCCCTGAACACTATTCAGATCGCCGAGCTCCTCGCCGCTGAATTGTGAGGTGCGGGTGAGCCCTGCCCGCAAGATCGCGCGCTGCTCACTGATCGCAGGTCTGCTTATTCACCAAGGGTTTTCATTCGCTCACGCAGATCCGCCCGCCCCGATGCCGCAGCCGGTCCTGCCGCCGTTGGCGCCCGGCGAGGTGATCAGGATCGGCCCGACCGCCGGAACCGGCACGCCTACCGGTGACTACGGCATCGGGGCCACCGACCTGTGCGTGTTCATGGAGTTCCCGACGCAGGTGGTGCAGGTCTGCGGCGACAGCTTCGCCGGCCAGGGCGTCGGCTTCGGCGGCTACTACTCGCCGATCGCGTTGCGGGTGGACACGTCGTCGGTCGACGACCCGGACGGGGTGAAATACACCGGGGTCACCGGCATCACCGAACCATTACTGGCCGAGCCGACGCCGTCGGGCGATTCACAACTGCCTGCGGGCGTCGTGCAGATCAACCGGCAGAACTACTTGTTGGTCACCACCACCAAAGGCCTGCTGCCGCAGAGCTCGAGAATCGTCAAAGCCGATCCATCACAAGGTCTTTGGCAGACGGTTCCGGGGTCGGTTCGCGATGGCGATTACGCCGGAGGCCAGCAATCGCAGATAAGCGGCTACTACGACCCGATACCGACCGCGGATTCGCAGTCCGGCTGGGTGTACATCGTCGCTGACAACTTCGATCGCAGCCAGCCGGCGGTGCTGTATCGGGTCGCGCCGGAGAACTTCGGCGATCGGTCCCGGTGGCAAGGCTGGGCACCGGGGCCTGACGGTGGTTGGGGCAAACCGCCAACTCCGCTATGGGGCGACATGATTGGTGAGATCAGCTTCGCCCAGATCGACGGCAAGGCGGTGCTGTCGTATTTCAACTCCAGCACCGGCAACATGGAGGTTCGGGTGGCCGATGACCCGACCTCGTTGGGCAGCGCACCGGTCACCACCGTCGTCCAGCACGACGAGTGGCCCGAACCCGCCGAAAGCCTGCCGTCGCCACACGACAACCGGCTGGCCCAGCCATACGGTGGCTACATTTCGCCGGGTTCGACGCTGGACGAGCTGCGGGTGTTCGTCAGTCAGTGGCACAACAGCGATGCGCGGTCCCGGGCGCCGTATCGGGTGATCCAATTCGCGGTCAACCCATTCAAACCCTGGTCAGAGCCCTAGCGCCAATCAGCAGACGTTCGCGGTTAGCTCGGCACTGCCTTCAATTTCGTTCGGGCCTGGTCGATTTGGTCATACGCATACGCCACCATGTCGGCGGTCGTCATGGTCTCGCCCATGCGGGCGAGCGATTCGTACGTGTTGTCGCCGAGGACATCACGAAGGTGGGCGATCGCCACCGCGTCGGGTACGGCGGCTGGATCGGTAACCGGGGCGCAGCTCGGCCGCACCGGTCGCCAGCCCCATCCGGACCGGCAACTCCAACCCGCGCTGCGCGGCCACCGCCGCATCGACCGCCGAGCCAGGCGAGACGAACGCCGCGCAGACGCCGTCGCCGGTGTGCTTGAACAGAAACCCGCCGTGCGCCTCAATCGCGTTGCGTAACACCTCGTCATGGGCAGCCAACGCGGCCCGCATCGCCTCGGCGTCGGCCTCCCAGCGACGGGTCGAGCCCTCGACGTCGGTGAACAGAAACGTCACCACCCCCGACGGGGTAGCCCCGGGAGGAGCGGGCACCCTCGCAGACTCTCACAACCGACCTGCTTCCACCGTGCACTTCACCGGAATCCTGCTCTACACCTAGGCTCTGACGTGCTGCATGGCGCGCTACCGCGCCGGATCGCAGCGGCGATATGCGCATGCCGGCCGGCTGGTGGTGACACGATATTGGCGTGAGCGATGCTCAAGACGGAAGGCGGACTACGAGCGCAGGGCGATCTGCGCAAAAAGCAATTGCTGTTGGAGTTGTCTTGCTTACCCTCGCGGCGGCTTCCTCGTGTGGTTATGCAGCGCACCCAGCGTTAAGGGACAGCGCGCAGGCAACGCCGGCGGCAGTTGCGGTTCCCGCGCCCACGCCGGCGCCCGCGGCGGTTCCCGCGCCTGGGTCACCGGCGCCCGATGCGGCTCCCGCACCGGATTTCGGAGCGGTCTCCAAGCTGATGAACGACGCGATTGCGGCAGGTACGGTGCCAGGTGGCGTGGTGGAGATCGGGCATGCCGGCAAGGTCGTCTTCCATCGGGCGTATGGCTCGCGCAAGCTGCCCGGCGAGCCGGGCCTAGATGGATCGCCCGCACCGGCGGAGCCGATGACCGAAGACACCATCTTCGACATCGCGTCGTTGACGAAGCCTTTCGCAACCGCGACTGCCGTCATGCAGCTTTACGAACAAGGCAAGGTTGCCTTCGACGACCCCGTGCAAAAGTATCTGCCTGACTTCAACACGGGCAACGATCCCCAGCGTGCCAACGTGACGGTTCGGATGTTGCTGACACACACTTCAGGCGAACCGGAAGATGTACGCCTCGACGATCCGTGGGGACTGGACGGAGCCGATAAAGGAGAAGGCATTCGCCGTGCCCTCACCACGCCGCTGGAGTCGCGCCCCGGTGAGTTTTTCAACTACGCCGACATCAACTTCGTACTGCTCGGCGCGCTGATCGAAAAAGTCACCGGCGAGGCCGAAGACGACTACGTTCAGCGGAATGTCTTTGCGCCGCTTGGCATGACAGAAACCCGTTACCTTCCGCCGGTCAAAGCATGTGGCCCACATGTGATGCGCGGAGCGGCGATTGGCTGGGCGCCTGCGCCAATAGGGGGCATGTCGGGGCCTTGTCCCGCGGGCACGTGGAGCACGAGCATCTTGTCGCGCATCGCACCGACGGTGCCTGACGATGAAAGCAGGAATGATCCAGGCAAGAATCCCGATTATGGTTTCCTGCTTCGTGGCGCTGTGTTTGACCCGACGACACGCCGCATGGGTGGGGTGGCCGGGCATGCCGGTGTGTTCTCGACGGCGCGCGACGTCAGCATCTATGCGCAGGCGCTGCTTGATCGGTTGGCGGGCCGCCCCAGCAGGTTTCCGCTGAAGCAGGCAACGCTGGAGTTGATGACGACTCCTGAGCAGCCCGGACATACGGCTGGGCAAATTGAGGCAGCCAACAATGCCGCCCTAGAAGCCATCGCGAAAACACCGAACACATACGACCCGCTGCTCGCCCCGCATTATCCGGCGATCCGGGAACAAAACCTGCGTGGCTTCGGCTGGGATATCGACACCGCCTATTCCGGTACGCGAGGCATGGTCTTTCCCATCGGCAGCTTCGGCCACACCGGCTTTACCGGAACCTCGCTGTGGATGGACCCACGCTCGGATACCTACGTCGTTCTGCTCACGAGCGCGATCGATCCGCGAGAGGATCCACCGATCGCGTACCTGCGAGGTGATGTGGCTACGGCGACAGCCCGGGCCCTGCAATGAGCAGGCGACGACCCAGCGGGCGCAACCCGCTTGTAGCCTCGGTGGGCATCGTCGCCGGTGTCGCCGCAGTGGTCTTCATTTCTGGCTGCAGTCTGGGCATTTCGTGGCGCGGCGACAACCACGCCGGCCCGGCGATGACGCCCGTGCGCATCACCCCGGTTCGATTGGACGCAGACTACTGGGGCACGCGCCGCTACCTCGACCAACCGCGTTGACAAGCCTGACTGCCGACACGACTGGGGGTCGCCGATATCGGTACATCACCGTGCGCCTGGGGCTGCCCATCCCACCCATATCGCGAGAGCAGGGAGTGCCCCGTGAGGGCCTGGCCTAGTGCGGCGGGAGGAAGACATCGTTGAGGGTGACGGTGCGTAGGTTGCGTGCGCGGATGAGATCGCGGAGTTGCTCGTAGACGTGGGTGACTGGCGGGTGGTTAAGGTGACCGATCACGATCGCCTGCCCGGTGAAGGCCCGCTGGGCCATCTGGACGATGTAATCCTCGGTGACCACTGTGGAATCCGACAGCGAACCCGACCACAGCGTGATCGCGGTGTAGCCGTGATCGGCGGCCACGGCATCAACGGTCGAGTTGCGCCTTCCGTACGGTGGCCGGAAGTACGGCCGCGAGTCCGCCCCGAAGGTGGTCTTCAAGAACTCGTCGTTGCGGGAGATCTGTTGGGCCACTCGACTTACTGGCAGCTTTGTCAGATTCGGATGCGACCAGGTGTGGTTGCCCAGCTGAATCTGGCCGGACTCCACTAAGGGCCGCAGCAATGCCAGGTTGTCGGTCCATGAGCGGTACGTGCCGTTGACGAAATAGGTCAGCCGCACGCCGGTATCTTTGGCGAACTGCGTGTAGAGGCGCACCACGTCGGTGTTCACGCCGTCATCAACGGTCAGTGCCAGTAGATTGCCGTCCCCGGGCAGCTTATTCAGCACGCCGCCACCAGGCAGGGGTACCCGCTCGATGGGCGCGGGCTGCGACAGCGACGCCACAGGAATGACCTTGCCGCCCGCTGGGTGCGGCGAGGCCGCAGCCGCGGCCGGGGGCGTCAAAGTTCTTGGCGGATTGTCGAATACGCCGCGCGCCACTCCCATGCCGCCAAGAACGGCGGCAGAAAGCGACCCGAGAAAACCCCGACGATTCAGCTCGGACACAACGCCGCGCGGTGTCGGGAGCCGGTGGTGCTCGGCACTACGCGCGACCCGAGGCCAATCTCACTCCAGTGTCGCGCTGTTCGCCAACGCGTCAGAAGGATGGGCGCTACCTCGCCAGGTCGCCGACCGTTCTGACGCATAGACGTAAATCATGCCATCAGGCAACCCGCACAACCCTGAACAAAGCTGCGCGTCGTTCGATCATCTAACCGAAAAGTCTTCGGATCGTCTGTATATCGCGGTGCCATCGTCGACAGGAATTTTGAAATTTCATAAATCGCCCATGTCGAAGCGGCCCTCGGTCTGCTCGCGGACACCTAGGCAGAATCCAACAGGACAGGGTGCCTATCCGCACATCGGCAATCGTCAATCCAGAAGGCCCAGCTACGGGCCGCCGCGGCTCATAGCTGTTTCATAAGTTCTACCCAGCGGAAGCTAGCTGTAGGCCACTGATCATTTCGAGTATGAGCGAAACACCTGACACCCCAACAACACCGCACACAGTCGCCACAGAGCCGGCGATCGTGGCGGCCAAACCATATTGGCTCTACCGATTCGCGGCTTGGGTCGGGATCGTCGCCGGCATCGTGTTCATCACTTTGAGCGTCTTCTTTGCCGGCTTCAAGGTCGCCCACCTGGGGCATCACTGCCATCACCACGGGTGGCACCACCACTCGATGGGCCAGGGTGGTCCGCAGCATCACGGCCAGGGCGCGGGCTTCCGCGAGGGCTTCCGCGGTCATGGACCATCGCACATGCCGGAATCCGTCACTCCTTCACTTACACCTTCACCGGCTCCGGCGACCCCGTAGCCCTGAATTTCCTATGAGTCCGGCGTCCCCTCGGGGGCGCCGGACTCCCTGTTTCCGGGCTTTGCTGGGGAAACGGACCACTCGCGGACACCGCTGACCTGAGGCATTATGCGGGTATGAGCGAGACACCCAAGCCGTCTGCCCCGCCGCCTCCCGCTGCACCGGCACCCGTCATCGCGCCGGCAGCGCCGCAGTCCGAGCGGCTGTACCAAGTAGCCGCCTGGGTGGCGATCGTCGCCGGAGTGACGCTCATTGCCGTGGTCATCCTGAAATTCGTCTGGATGCTCGGGTACTAAACATCCGACTCACCTGCGTAGTTGGTTGTCGGCCGGAGTAAGCCTGGGCATGATCGACACATGACCCAAGCACCCGAACCCCCGATTCAATCGCCGCCGGGGCCGCCCCCGCCGGTGTACCCGGCTGCGACCCAGCACTCCCGCCTCTATCGGGCCGCGGCGTGGGTGGTGATCGTGGCAGGCATTCTGTTCGTGCTGGCGGTCGTCTTCTTCGCCGGCGTCAAGTTCTCCGACCACGGGCAGCCGTATCGCCACCACCATCACGGCATGTTCGGTCCCGAAGCGCCGGTCGGGCCGACTGGTCCCGAAGGTCCGCCGTGGGTGGTGTTCCCCGGAGGGCCGTTCCCGCCGGGTAGCGGTCCTGGTGGTCCGCCGTGGGGCGGTCCGTGGGGCCCGGGCATGGGTCCAGGCGGGCCCGGCGGCGGTCACGGGGGTCCCGGCGGTCACGGTGGTCCTGAGGCGCCCCCGCCACCAGGTCCTGAGGAGCCGCCGCCACCGCCACCGAGCTACACCCCGTAGCGTCGACAGAGGTTTATCGGATTGCCAAAACCGTTGTCACACATGTGCATTCAGTTGGCAGGATCGAAACCCATGATCGCGCGGATCACCTCGGTCGCGTTCGCTATCGGTGCGTCGGTCAGTTGCGGCGTGGCCGCGTTCGCCGTCGCGGTCGCGTCGGCGCGGCCGTCGGATCCCGGTGTGGTGAGCTACGCGATCCTGGGTAAGGGCTCGGTGGGCAATATCGTCGGGGGCCCGATGCGCGACGAATCGTTGTTCACCCAGCCGTTCCAGGGCTATTTCGTCGATAACCCGGTGTGCAACAACTGGGCCGACGTCGGGCTGCCGGAGGTGTACAACGATCCCGATCTGGCATCGTTCAACGGGGCCAGCACGCAGACCTCGCCGACCGACCAGACGCACTTCGTCAAGCAGGCGGTCGGTGTGTTCGCCACCGCGCCGGCCGCCGGCGCGGCGTTTCACCGCGTGGTCGACCGCACGATCGGTTGCGCCGGCCAGACCACGCCCATGCACCTGGAGAACGGGACGACGCAGGTGTGGTCCTTCGACGGTGGGCCGGCCGGCCCGGCGGACGCGGCGTGGAGCAAACAGGAAGCCGGAACCGACCGCAGATGTTTCACCCAGACCCGTCTGCGGGAAAACGTCCTGCTGCAAGCGAAAGTCTGTCAGTCCGGCAATGGTGGCCCGGCGGTAAATGTGCTGGCCGGTGCCATGCAGAACGCGCTGGGGCAATAGCTATCGGGAGCCGTCGGGAATATGTCGGTGCCGTCTGGAAGATGGAACCTTGTGACTATCGTTGGGTAGCCGCGCGCAACCAGCGGGCTCGATCTCTCGGGACCGCCGGCCTTGGCTCCGAAGGGATCGGATTATGGCGTTTGCCGTCGCGTCGCAGCTGGATCCCGCACGTCTCTCGGACGGCGAACTTGCCAGCGCGTCGGCTGCGGCGCAACACATCGCCGAAACCTGTCTCGCGGACGGATCGGTAGGGCGGGTCGGCCTCGAGATCGAGGCGCATTGCTACGACCCGACTGATCCATACCGTCGGCCCACCTGGGATGAAATCACCGAGGTTCTGGAGTCGCTTCCGTCGATGCCGGGTGGCAGCGTGGTCACCGTCGAGCCCGGCGGCGCGGTCGAGCTGTCCGGCCCGCCTGCACTCGGCGCGACGGCCGCGATCGAGGCGATCGCCGACGACAAGGCGGTATTGGGCAAAGCCTTCACCGCCGCCGGCCTGGGTCTGGTGGCGCTGGGCGCGGACCCGCTGCGGCCGGCCAAGCGGATCAATCCTGGCGCGCGCTATGCGGCGATGGAACAGTTCTTCACGGCCAGCCACACCGGGGTTGCGGGCGCGGCCATGATGACGTCGACGGCGTCGGTGCAGGTGAATCTCGACGCCGGTCCGCAAGCCGGCTGGGCCGACCGGGTGCGGCTGGCACACGCTCTCGGGCCCGTCATGGTGGCGATCGCCGCCAATTCGCCGCTGTTGAGCGGAGAATTCACCGGCTGGCGTTCGAGCCGGCAACGGGTGTGGAGTCAGCTCGACTCGGCCCGGTGCGGGCCGATCCTCACGGCCAGCGACGAGGATCCCGGTACCGACTGGGCGCGCTACGCGCTCAAGGCGCCGGTGATGTTGGTGCATTCCCCTGAAGCGGTGCCGGTCACCCATCGCGTGCCGTTCGCCGACTGGGCCGACGGCCGCGAGCTGCTCGGCGGTCGCCGGCCAACCCAATACGACCTGGAATACCACCTGACCACGCTGTTCCCGCCGGTGCGTCCACGGAAGTGGCTGGAGATCCGCTACTTGGACGGCCTGCCCAGTGATGTCTGGCCCGCGGTGGTCTCCACGCTGGTGACGCTGCTTGACGACCCGGGGGCCGCGGCGCTCGCCGCCGAAGTGGTCGAACCCGTCGCCACGGCCTGGGACACCGCAGCCCGGATCGGGCTCAACGACCAGCGCATCTTCTCGGCGGCCAACCGGTGCGTGGCCATCGCGGCCGAACGTGCACCGGCTGAGCTTGCCGACGGGATGCAGCGCCTCGTCGAGGCGGTGGAGCAGGGCCGCTGTCCCGCCGACGACTTCGCCGACCGGGTGATCGAAAACGGCATCGCGGCAACGGTGACCGAGCTGGCGTTAGGGGAACAGTGACGTCACGTGAAACGCTGGTCCGCAATCTGCAGCGGGCGCGCGAAAGAACCTTGCGTCTGGTGGATTTCGACGATGCCGAACTCCGTCGCCAGTACGACCCGCTGATGAGCCCGTTGGTCTGGGACTTGGCGCACATCGGCCAACAGGAGGAACTCTGGCTGTTGCGCGGCGGCGACCCGGACCGGCCGGGAATCCTGTCCGGCGCGGTCGAGAACCTCTACGACGCCTTCGTGCACTCCCGCGCCAGCCGCGTCGACTTGCCGTTGCTGTCGCCCGATCAGGCGCGGACCTACTGTCGCACCGTGCGGGCGGCATCGCTGGACGCACTCGACCGACTGCCCGACGAACCGGACCACAATTTCGTGTACGGGATGGTAGTCAGCCACGAGAACCAGCACGACGAAACGATGCTGCAGGCATTGAATCTGCGCACCGGCGCGCCGGTGCTGCAAGACGTCCGCACCCTCCCGCCCGGCCGGGCCGGGCTTGCCGGGACGTCGGTCGAGGTGCCCGGCGGCCCGTTCGTGTTGGGTGTCGACGGCGCCGATGAGCCGTTCTCGCTGGACAATGAACGCCCGGCCCACGTGGTGGACCTGCCGACGTTTCGGATCGGCCGCGTCCCGGTCACCAACAGTGAATGGCGGCAGTTCATCGACGACGGCGGCTACCGGGAGCCGCGATGGTGGTCTGCGCGCGGCTGGAAGCATCGCCGGACCGAAGACCTGACCGCGCCGCAGTTCTGGAACGCCGACGGGCAGGGCCGCACCCGGTTCGGCCATGTCGAGGACATCCCCGCCGACGAACCGGTCCAGCACGTCAGCTATTTCGAGGCCGAGGCCTACGCCGCATGGGCTGGGGCCCGGCTGCCCACCGAACGCGAATGGGAGAAGGCGTGTGCGTGGGACCCGCAGCGGGGCGCGCGCCGACGCTATCCCTGGGGCGCGGCGGAGCCGTCGTCGGCCTACGCCAACCTCGGCGGCGACGCGTTGCGTCCGGCACCCGTCGGCGCGTATCCCGCCGGCGCATCGGCCTACGGTGTCGAGCAGATGCTCGGCGACGTCTGGGAGTGGACCAGCTCGGAACTGGAGCCGTGGCCGGGATTCACCCCGATGATCTACCAGCGTTACTCCGAGCCGTTTTTCGGCGCCGACTACAAGGTGCTGCGCGGCGGCGCGTGGGCAGTCGAGTCGGGCATTGTGCGGCCCAGCTTCCGAAACTGGGATCACCCGTACCGACGGCAGATCTTCTCCGGCGTCCGGCTGGCGTGGTCCGTCGGCACCGACGCAGGGAGTCACCCCTGATGTGCCGCCACCTCGGCTGGCTGGGGCGCGAAGCCTCAGTCTCCTCGCTGGTGCTCGACCCGCCGCACGGTCTGCGGGTGCAGTCGTATGCTCCGCGCCGGCAAAAGCACGGGTTGATGAACGCCGACGGTTGGGGAGTGGGCTTTTTCGACGGGGCGACGCCGCGGCGTTGGCGCAGTCCCGCTCCGTTATGGGGAGATGTTTCTTTCGATTCCATCGCACCGGCGCTTAGTAGTCACTGCGTGGTGGCCGCGGTGCGGTCGGCTACCGTTGGTATGCCAATCGAAGCCACCGCGACGGCGCCGTTCACCGACGGACGGTGGCTGCTGTCGCACAACGGGGTCGTCGACCGGGGCGTGCTGCCCACCAGCGCCGCGGCCGAATCCACCTGCGACAGCGCGATTCTCGCCGCCCTGATTTTCGCTCGCGGGTTGGATGCGCTGGGGCAGACGATCGCTGAGGTAGGTGGCGACGATCCGAATGCACGGCTGAACATCCTGGCGGGCAACGGCTCTCGACTGCTCGCCACCACCTGGGGAGATACCCTCGCGATATTGCGACGCGAGGACGGCGTCGTGCTGGCCAGCGAGCCGTACGACGACCAACCCGGCTGGGAAGACGTCCCCGACCGTCACCTCGTCGAAGTCACCGCCGACCAGGTCACATTGACCGCGCTGAACTCAACGAAGGGAAATTGATGACACTGACGTTGTCCAACCACCTGGCCGCGGACTCGGCATTCGAAGCACTGTGCCGTGATGTGCGGCAGGGGCTGCAGAGTTCCCCGAAATCGCTGCCGCCCAAGTGGTTCTATGACTCAGTGGGCAGCGACCTGTTCGACCAGATAACCCGGCTGCCCGAGTACTACCCGACCCGCGCCGAGGCGGAGATCCTGCGGGCCCGCGCCGCGGAGATCGCATCGGTCACCGGTGCCGACACGTTGGTCGAGTTGGGCAGTGGGACTTCGGAGAAGACCCGGGTGTTGCTGGACGCCCTGCGTGAGGGAGGTGCGCTGCGCAGGTTCGTGCCGTTCGACGTCGATGCCAGCATGCTGTCGGCCGCTGGAAGCGCGATCCAGCGCGAGTATCCCGGCGTCGAAATCTCAGCTGTCTGTGGCGATTTCGAAGAGCACCTGGCCAAAATCCCGAACGGCGGTCGTCGGTTGTTCGTCTTCCTGGGCTCGACGATCGGAAACCTGGTCCCCGATGCACGCGCCGAGTTCCTCGCAACGCTGGCGGCCGTGCTGCAGCCCGGCGACAGCCTGTTGTTGGGCACCGACCTGGTCAAGGACACAAAAAGGCTTGTGCAGGCGTACGACGACAGCGCCGGTGTGACGGCGCAGTTCAACCGCAATGTGCTCGCCGTGATCAACCGAGAACTCAACGCGGACTTCGATGTCGATGCGTTCCGCCATGTCGCGAGCTGGAACGCGGCAGAAGAGCGGATGGAAATGTGGCTGCGGTCCGAGCGGGCGCAGCGGGTGCGCATCGCTGCGCTGAACCTGTCCGTTGACTTCGCCGCCGGCGAACAGGTGCTCACCGAAGTGTCCTGCAAATTCCGGGCCGACGCGGTGGCCGACGAGTTGGCGCACGCAGGTCTGCGACTGACCGGTTGGTGGACCGACGCAGCCGGCGATTTCGGGTTGTCGCTGTCGACCAAGTGAACGCCAGCCTGGCCGATACCTGGCGGGCCGCCCGGCCGCCGGTCGCCGGGCTGCACCTGGACAGCGCCGCGTGTTCGCGGCAGAGCTTCGCCGCGCTCGACGCGGCTGCCCTGCACGCCAGACACGAGGCCGAGGTGGGCGGATACATCGCGGCGGAGGCGGCCACACCCGTCCTCAACGCCGGACGCGCCGCGGTCGCTGCGCTTGCCGGCATGCCCGATGCCGAGGTTGTCTTCACCACCGGATCGCAGCACGCGCTGGACGTGCTGCTGTCCAGCTGGCCGTCGGGCGGCCGAACGCTGGCCTGCCTGCCCGGCGAATACGGTCCCAACCTGGCCCTGATGGCCGTGCACGGATTCGCCCGCCGGACGCTGCCGACCGACGCCGACGGCCGGGTCGCGATGCACGACGCGGCGATCAGCCTGGCCGCCGAACCGCCGGATCTGGTACATCTCACCGCGGTGGCCAGTCACCGCGGAGTGGTGCAACCGCTGCAAGAGATGGCACAGCTGTGCCGCGACTTGGGGCTTCCGCTTGTCGTCGACGCAGCCCAGGCGCTCGGTCAAGTGGATTGTTCAGTAGGCGCCGACGTGCTCTACGCGTCGTCGCGCAAGTGGATGGCCGGCCCACGCGGCGTCGGTGTTCTCGCTGTGCGTCCGGACCTGATGCAGAAGCTGAGCCCGCGACTACCGCCGCCGGAGTGGGCGGCGGCGCTGTCGAACGCCCAAAAGCTCGAGCTGGGCGAAGCCAATATCGCTGCGCGAGTGGGCTTCTCGGTAGCGGTCGGCGAACACGTCGCCTCGGGCCCGGCTCTGGTGCGGGCCCGCCTGGCCGAAGTTGGCCGGATCAGCCGGACCGTTCTGGCCGAGGTGGCTGGGTGGCGGGTGGTCGAGCTGGTCGACGAGCCGAGCGCCATCACGACTTTGGTCCCAACTGACCGCGCCGACCCGGCGAAGATCCGCGAGTGGCTGATCGCGCAACGCCGAATCGTCACCACCTATGCCGGAATCCAGCGGGCACCGGGCGAATTGACGGGTCCGGTGCTGCGAATCTCGCCGCACCTGGACACCAGCACCGACGATCTGGAGACTTTCGCGGCGGCGCTCACCGACGCTACTGCGGCCGTGTAATTCGAGGCGTTGACCGCCCCCGCAGCACCAGATACGCTGCTGATCCTCAGGTAATTCCCAGAAAAATTTCAGGAAGGTCGGTCTGTTGAACCGACGCGGTATCACGCTCAGCCTCGCCGCGTCAGCAGGGGGACTCTTGGCCGCTGCCTTCATTTCGACGGCCGTCGCCTCGGCAGACCCAGAAGTGGGGTCGCATATCGACGACCTGACAATCGGTGGCGGCTCTGCGAACAGCGCGAGCGGTGTCGGCGAGATCATCGGTAGCGGCTATTTCAATACCGCGAGCGGTGACAGCGTGGCCATTGGTGGCGGTTCGACGAATATCGCGAGCGGTGTCGGCG
>NZ_JBAPRN010000197.1:0-10013 GCF_049281135.1 Mycobacterium sp.
GCCAGATGCAGTTCGACCACTCGATGCCGTTCGGCGGCTACAAGCAGTCCGGCTGGGGATACGAGTCGGGCAAGGCCGGCATCGAGACCTACCTGCAGACGAAAATCGTTTGGGCGCAGATGTAGGAGCCGCCGGGCCGCAGTAGTGTGAATGCATGCTGGGCCGCCTGGTAAGCGCTTTTCAACGCTGGCAATATCGCAAAGGCCGTCCGGGATGGTCTGCCCGCATCGCAAATCGTTTGGGCGCCTTGTCTTTTGCCAAGGGTATGGGTCCCGGCGCCGCCGCGACACTGGAGGTCCGTGGGCACAAATCCGGCCGGATGATTTCGTTCCCGGTTGTCGTCGCCGACTACCAGGGCGAGCGTTACCTGGTATCCATGCTCGGCCAGAACGCGAACTGGGTGCGCAACCTGCGCGCCGACAACCATGCGGTGTTGGTGCGTGGTCGGCGCGAAGACGTCACCCTGGTGGAGGACCTGTCCGGCAACCGCGCCGCGATCCTGCGGCGCTATCTCGAGCTAGCGGCGGGTGCGCGGCCGTTTTTCACGATCGACCGGCGGGCGCCGCTGAGCGACTTTGAGCGAATCGTCGATCAGTACCCCGTTTTTCGCGTCGCCTGAGGGTTCGGTGCGGAAGCCCGGGCCGGGCTCGGGCGTGACGTTGTGCGCGGTGATCTCCTGTGAGCAGTGGGCGCACACCAGCACCGGTTCGGCAGTCTGATCGCAGGGCTGGTGATGCAGCACGATCGGCGGACCCTGCGGGTTCGGCAGGTGATGGTCGCCCCACTGCATCAGAACCACGATTGCCGCAAACAGATCGCGGCCAGAGTCGGTCAGCCGGTAATCGTGACGATCGGGTTCACGCGCGTAGAGCACTTTGTCCAGCAGCCCCTTGTCGACCAGGGTGCGCAGACGTGCCGCCAACGTCGGGCGCGGAATCTGGAGGTTGCGCGCCAGCTGGCCGAATCGGCGAACCCCGAAGAACGCCTCACGCAGGATCAGCAGGGTCCATCGCTCACCCACGATTTCCAGGGCGCGCGCCACCGATTCGCCGTCGAAGCGATGGGACAGATCCGGATATTCCATGGTTCAACTAATGTACCGGTTCAAAAACTAAACCGGTAGTGCTACCGTGATCGAACTAACCGTTCTATCTGGACAAAAGCGAGGACGTATGGACACCGACGTCGCCACCATGCCCGTGCTGTCGCAGGCCCGGGAGATCGCCGACTTGGCGCGCGGCATGGCAGATGACATCGACTCTGCTCGCAGGCTGCCAGCCGAACTCGTTGAGGCGCTGCGAGATTCGGGCTTGCTGCGAGCCGGCGCGCCGGTAGAGGTCGGCGCCTTGGAGTTGCCCGCGGCCACCGCGCTGCGCTGCGCCGAGGAGGTGGCACGCGGCGACGCGTCAGCCGGCTGGTGCGTGTCGATCGGCATCACCAGCACTCTGCTGGTCGCGTACCTGCCACCGGTGAGCCGTGACGAACTGTTCGGCAACGGTCGCGGGCTGGCCGCGGGTGTGTGGGCACCGCAAGGCAAGGCCCGGCGGGTGCCCGGTGGAGTTGTGGTGTCGGGACGCTGGGCGTTCTGCAGCGGAATCACCCACGCGGACGTGCTGTTCGCCGGCTGTGTACTAGAGGACCGCCCGGCGGTGGTTGCGCTGCCCACCGAGCAGCTGCGGATCCTGGACACCTGGCACACCCTCGGCTTGCGTGGCACCGGTAGTCACGACACCGTCGCCGAGGAGGTGTTCGTCCCCGACAATCGGGTCCTCTCGATATTCGACGGTCCGGTGATCGACCGTCCGTTGTACCGATTTCCCCCGTTCGGGTTTTTCGCGGCCTGCATCACCGCAGCCGCGATGGGCAACGCGCGGGCGGCGATCGACAACTTCGTCGAGCTCGCCTCGACCAAAAAAGGTGTGGCAGCTAGTCGCACGCTTGCCGAGCGATCCACCATCCAGGTGGCGGTCGCCACGGCCGAGTCAGCACTGGAAGCCGCCCGAGCCGGCTACTACCAAGCCATCGACACCGCATGGCAGGCGAGTCAGGACGGGCCCGCGGTGCCTTTGGAGGCGCGGACTCGGTTACGCCTCGCGGCAACCCATGGGGCGCGGGTATCCGCCGACGTTGTTCGCACGATGTACGACCTCGCCGGGGGCAGCGCGATTTACGACGGCGCACCGCTGCAACGACGCTTGCGGGACGCGTTCACCGCTACCGCGCACTTCCAGGTGAACGAGGCATCACGCGAGTTGCCGGGCCGAATCCTGCTGGGCCAGACCACCGAGGCGGCCATGCTGTGAGGTCGTCGATCGAAGCGGTGTTGCCGCTGTGGTTGGACCGGCCCGACCTGGAGGCACTCGAAATCGCAGAGGCCGCCGGCGCCGCAGGTCTAGACGGGCTGTGGGTCGGCGAGATGGCGACATTCGATGCGTTCGCGTTGGCCACCGCCATCGGCGGTCGCGTACCGAGTTTGGGCTTGCGGGTCGGCCCCTTGCCGGTCAGCGTGCGCACCCCGGTCTCGATTGCGTTGGGCGCGAGTTCGGTTGCGGCGCTGACTGGCTGTGAGATCGACGTCGCGCTGGGCGCGTCCAGCCCTTTCATCGTGGCGGGCTGGCATGACCGGGACTGGTCGCACAGTGCGGCGCGCGTGCGGGAAACCATCGAGTGTCTGCGGCCGATGCTGCGCGGCGAGCGCGGCGACTACGAGGGTCGGTATGTCACCAGTCATGGCTTTCGGCTGCGTAACCCGTTGCCGCAGAGCCGGATCGGGGTCGGCGCGTTCGGTCCGGCGATGATGCGCCTGGCGGCCGAGATCGCCGACGAGGTGGTGCTCAATCTCGCTTCACCGCAAAGGGTTTCGCAGGTCCGCCAACAGATCGAGCGCGACGCCGGCGCGGCAGGTCGCACGCCGCCGCACCTGACGGTGTGGCTACCGGTCGCGGTGCGGCCCGGTGAGGCGGCGCTGCGGCAGCTGGCCGGTCAGCTCGCGGTCTACCTGGCCCCACCCGGCTATGGAGAGATGTTGTGCGAGCTCGGATTCGGCGAACTCGTCGAGCGGGCCCGCGGCGGCGCGCGGCGAACGGACATGGCCGCGGCGATTCCGCTGGAACTGGCTGAGCAGCTGGCCGCCCTCGGCACTCCCGAGCAGGTCACCGACCGTATCCGCGCGTACTTGCAGGCCGGTGCCGACACTGTCGGGGTGATACCTGTGACCGCCGAGGACCCCGGTGGCCGAACGGCGTTCGGCTGCGTCGCAGACATCTGTCGAAACAACTCACCAGCCAAGGAGGCTGCCTCGTGAACACTGTCAACACTCAGTGTCGGCTGGCTGCACGTCCGGTCGACATGCCCAAGGCGACCGATTGGTCGATTATCGAAGAGCCGAAACCGGTTGCAGCCGAAGGCGAATTCGTCGTACATGTCGACTACCTGTCCATCGACCCGGCCATGCGCACGTGGATGAACGCGGGCCGCAGCTACGTGCCGCCGGTGGAGATCGGCGAGGTGATGCGGGCCCTGGGAGTCGGGCATGTCGTCGAATCACGGCATCCTGGGTTCGCGGTCGGCGACGACGTGTCCGGAATATTCGGCATCCAGCGTTATGCGCTGTCTGACGGCGCCGAGGTCAACAAACTCGACACCACATTGGCGCCGGCAACGACGTATCTGGGTGCCCTCGGTATCAGCGGGCTGACCGCCTACTTCGGCCTGCTCGATGTCGGCCGACCCGAACCGGGCCAAACCGTCCTGGTCTCCGGAGCGGCCGGATCGGTGGGCAGCATCGTGGGCCAGATTGCGCGGGTCAAGGGCTGCCGAGCGGTCGGCATCGCCGGTGGCGAAGACAAATGCCGCTGGCTGGTCGACGAGGTGGGATTCGACGCGGCGATCGACTACAAGGCTGCCGACCTGCGCAAAGAGCTCAAGACCCACGCACCCGACGGAGTCGACGTCTATTTCGACAATGTCGGCGGCGCAACGCTGGAGGCCGCACTCAACCGGCTCGCGCACGGCGCCCGCATCGTGCTCTGCGGTGCGGTGTCCCAGTACAACGACGTCCCGCGAGGGCCGGCCAACTACATGCAGCTGTTGGTAGCGCGGGCGTCCATGACGGGTTTCGTCATCTTCGACTACGCCAAGCGTTACCCGGAAGGCGTTGCGGAACTAGCGAAGTGGCTCAACAGCGGTGAGCTTCGATCACATGAACAGATCGAACACGGCGATGTCGGCGACTTCCCGGACACCCTGCTCAAGCTGTTCCGTGGCGAAAACACCGGCAAGCTGATCCTCGCGTTGAACCGCGACGGGGAATAGCCCCGGCGAGAGCGCAGGTTGAGGCCGGTATGAATTCATTCAGTGAGACCGCGCGCGAGGAGTTCCTCGCAGCACTGCATGTCGGCGTGTTGTCCGTCGCCGCCGATGATCGCCCGCCGGCCAGTGTCCCGATCTGGTACGACTACACCCCGGGCGGAAACATCCGAATCAATACCGGGGCGTCGTCTCGTAAGGCCAAGCTCATCGAGCGGGCTGGTGCGGTGAGCCTGACCGTCCAGCGCGAGGAGCCGCCGTACCAATACGTCGTCGTGGAGGGCACCGTCGTCGACACCACGACGCCAACGCCGCTGGAGGTGCGAGAGGCCATCGCCATCCGCTACCTCGGCGAGGAAGCCGGACGCGCGTTCGTCAAGAGCCTCGAGGGAAACCCGAGCGTGCTGTTCACCGTCCACCCCGACCGCTGGATCACCGCCGACTTCTCCGGCGGGGTATGACGCCGGCGGATACGCCGAAACTCACCGTCGTGGCCCGCCGTGTCGCACCCGGGCCACGACTTCGTTTGCCATAGAGTACTTTTCACTGCACCGGCGGCACGCTGCCTCAGAGGAAGCAACTCACATGGACCTCGATCGCATCACCAACCCGCTGCGACTTGCGAGGGGATCACACCAGCCCGGATCGGGTAAGGGTTGCGCCATGAACGTGATCTCGTACATCAACGGCGACGAGGAGATCAGCGACTTTCCGGCGACTTCGGCGCGTCCGTTGGCATCGTTCGTGCAGCTGTGCAACGACTTACTGGCCGGGCCCGACGGCTACTTGTCGCCGGAGAACAGTCTGCTGGTGCTCGACCTCGGGTGGCTGACCGTCGGGACTGCCGACGTCGCCGACACGGTCATGCACATCTGGGTGACCAAACTGCTGATCAGCCCGCCGTGGGGCGTCGTTCGCTACGCCGCCGATCCCGCCGCCGACGCGATCACCGACATCGCGGAGCTACATCGCACATTCGTGCCCGGCGAGGTGCCGTCAATCGTCAGCTGGGATGGCGCCGCTCGGGCCGCCCGCACAGCCTGCGAGACCTCAGAGGGCGCCGAACTGTACGCCGTCCGGGCGGCGTCTCAGTCGACCTCTCTCATCGAGACCGACGACTGGGACACCCTGGACGCCGTGACCGGCAACGCGTTGCGGGCGCACCGGCTGGCAAACGGGGAAGCCGGTGCTGCCCGGATCTTGGAGGTCACCCGCAACGCCATCCGCTCGTGGCGACGCCTCGCCGGGTTGAGCGTGGTGGGCAACGACCCCATTCCAGTTGCCGGTGTCCGCCCGCGAAAAGTCGTCGCGGCCTGAATCAGTTCTGCCGATGAGTGTCTCGTCGTAGCCTCAGCGCCCGGATGACTGCGGCGGTTGCCGCGAGCATCGCCATCACAGTGAGAATGATCCGCGAGCCGCCAAACCCGACCGAGGTCAACAGCAGCGGCAGGCCAAACCCGATGTAGGTCAGCGCATAAAACGCACCGGTCAGCATGCCTCGGACATGTTGTGGCGCCGCGGCTTCCAAGTCGATCAGGCCTTCGCGCAACGAAAGTCCGGATGCGCAGCCCAGGACCAGCAAAAACGCCAGGCTCATCAGCGGCGTGATCGTCGGCGGTGTTACCGCGATGGCCGCATAGGCGAGCGCGGCCAGCGCCGCACCGATGGTGCCGGCGCGCGGGCCCCAGGTGCCCAAGCGGGCGATGATCTGGATGACTCCGCTCGAGCCGTTGACGATCAGGGCCGCGATACCCGCTGCGATCGGAGCCGCGAGCCCGGTGTGGACCCTGGCCGGAATCGTGATGAATCCCAGTGTGGCCGAAGCGAACACCCACGGTGCCAACGGCAACGCCCAACCCAAGGCACGCATGCTCGAAGGCCTGGAGGTCGTGGCGGTTTGTGCGTCACCTGTTGCTACCGGCACCGACTCCGCCTTGCCGCGTGCGGCTGCATACATGAAAGCCATCGCCACCACGACCAGGGCCGCGGCCACCGCGAACGACACCTGGACGCCGAAATCTCCCGCCCCGGCGATCAACCCTCCGGCGAACGGCCCGATGGCGAATCCGGCGATCAGCACGGCCCCGGCGGTGGCCGCACCGGCCGGACCTCTCAGGTCGGAAGCCCATGCGGTGCCGGAGGTCATTGCCAGACCCACACCAACGCCGACGATCAAACGCCCCGGCAGCAACACGTCGGGTTGTTGGGAAAGCAGCATCGCAACCGTGCCCACCACAGCTGTCGCCGAACCGGCCAACGCGACTGCCTTGCGTCCGAGTGCATCCGAGGCCCGGCCACCGATGAGCAGGCCGGGCAGCAGACCCACCGCGTAGATACCGAAGATCGCGTCGAGCGTCGATGTGCTGAGGTGCCGGCTATCGCTGATGGTGGGCATCAAGGCAACGAAATGGTTGGCGACCCATGCGGTGACCAGCAGGACGGCCAGCACGGCGCCGAACTCGAGGTTCGCGTCGGCCGGCGCCGAGCGCGCCCTCGGCAGCAGACCTGTTGACCCATCCGGCGAGATCATGGACGCAATTCCTCCTCGTGGTCGCGATCAGACACGACCACAACGCCTGGGAAGTTATTCCCGGACGGACGGCGATTGCAACGCATTTAACTCGAAGTTCAAGTCCGCGGTCAGTGGCTACGGATGCTGATGCAGCCCGCATCGTCGAGTGCCGGCTCTATGATGCGCAGGTGGCAACCGGCGGCGATGCGGCGACGTATGCGCCGGCGCCTGGCAAACCCGCACTCCTGTTGGGTGCCTTTGACATCGCCAGTGTGGGATACGTCGCAGAGGAATTCTTCATCTCGGGGTCGGCATCGTCCTACGGTCCTGCGGCCGAACTCACCCCGGATGGCCGGTGGAGTGTGTCGTCGGCAGCCGCCGCCGACTACACCACCCGGATCGTGGTGCTGACCCCCTCGGATCTGGCCAGGTTCAGCGGAACGGTGCTTGTCGAGTGGCTCAATGTCAGCGGCGGCATCGATGCACCTGCGGTCTGGATGATGGCGCACCGCGAAATGCTACGCGCCGGTCACGCCTACGTCGCGGTGTCGGCGCAGCGCGTCGGCGTTGAGGGCGGCGCGAATCTCATGGGCATCGACATGTCACTCAAAAGTCAGGATTCACAACGGTATTCCCCGCTGCATCATCCCGGCGACGCCTACGCGTACGACATCTTCTCCCAGGCCGGGCGACTGACACGGAACGAGGAAGTTCTGCGAGGACTGCGCGCCGAACACGTCATCGCGCTGGGCGAGTCGCAGTCGGCGCTGTTCCTGACGACCTACATCAACGCCGTCGACCCCCTCGCCCAGGTGTACGGCGGCTTTCTGGTGCATTCGCGATTCGGGACCGCAGCCCCGTTGGACGGCGGCTCGATATTCGAAGCACTGGAAAGCAACTCGTCGCAGGCGATCGCGTTTCGTTCCGATCTGCGTGTACCGCTCGTCACGATCATCACCGAGACGGACCTGTTCGGTGGCCGTCGACAGGGCTACTACAGCGCGAGACAGCCTGATAATCAACGACTTCGGGTGTGGGAGATCGCCGGCACGGCTCATGCCGACAACTACACGATTCAGGTCGCACCGATCGACACCGGTTCTGCGGCGTTGGCTGACGTGGTTGCGGCCTATGCGCCGACGGACATGTTGATGGGCCAGAAACTGGAGCACTGCATCAACTTCGCGCCGCAGCACCACTACGTTCTGCAGGCGGCGTTGTGGCAGCTGACTAACTGGGTGAACACCAACCGGCCTCCGCCCAGCGGCGCAACCATCGAACTGGACGGTGGGCAGCCTGTTTTCGACGAACACGGGCTCGCGCGGGGCGGTGTCAGGACACCGTGGGTCGACGTGCCGATCGCCCGGACATCAGGTGTCGGAGGCGAAGAGAGCACGATGTCATCGATCTTCGGCTCGGGCGAACTGTTTGACGCCGCGACCGTGCAACGGCTGTACCCGGGCGGGGTGGCGGACTACCTGACGCTGTTCGCCGCATCGCTGGACGCGGCGATCAAGTCGGGCTTCCTGTTGGCCGCGGATCGCGAGGAAATTCTTGAACTCGCCGCCGCGACGTTTCCCAGCTAGGACGACCTCAGAGTGGCGAGGCCTCGAGCGTCAGGTTGAACAAAGCCCAGGCCATGCAGAACAAAAAGTTGAGCGTGACCAGGACCATGGCCACGAAGATCAGCGTGCGTGTGCCGCGGCGTTTCATCCGCCGGACCCGCGCCCTGAACTGGTCGCGCTTGAACTGGGTCGCGATCAGCGCGAAGTTGAAATCTGCCACCTCGGCGTAGGCGGCCGGCGCACCCGCCAGCATCTGCCGAAGCCGATCGGGCGGGGTGGTGATGCCCACTTGCGCGAAGCGCCGACTGAGCCGTCGTGCCTGCCGGCGGCCGACGATCTGACTGCCGACCCGCAACCGCTGAGGAAGGTGCCCACGTTCGTCCCCCCAGGGGGTCGACGGGGTCATCACACGGCGAAGTGTAGCCAGCGGTTCTGCACTAGCGGAAGCACTCGGCGAATGTGCTCCGAAAAATCTGAATCGTGAGGCCGTCCAACACCGATCGGCCCATAACTAGAACGTGTTACAGTTTGGCCGCATGAGCCCCAAACGCGTCGTCGTCGCGGGCTTGGGCGATGTCGGCATTCTCGCCGCGATCCGGCTTGCCAAACATTTCGACGTCGTGGGCATCTCGGTCAAACCAGGATTGGTCAGCGGCCAAGAACTCGGTGTCCGGTTGGCCCGCCCCCACGACTGGGCCCGCGACTACTGGATCCCGTTCGACAGATTCCGTCGTCTGGATCCGGTCCGGATCGTCCAAGGTTCCTTGACCGACGTCGATCTGGCCGCCCGAACCGTCTCCGGCCGCGGCGACAACGGCGAAAGATTCGTCGAGGGATACGACGCGCTGGTCATCTCGACCGGGGTCAGCAACGGCTTCTGGCGCCGACCGACCGTGCAGTCGGCCGCGGAGGTCGGCACCGATCTCAACGCCGCACACGATCGAATGGCCGCGGCGAAGTCGGTCATCGTGGTGGGTGGCGGCGCGGCCGCGGTCACCAGCGCCGTCAACCTGGCAACCAGGTGGCCGGACAAGCGAATCGACCTCTACTTCCCCGGCGACCGGGCACTGGGCGATTATCACCCGCGGATATGGCGACGCATCCACGGCCGGTTGACCGAGCTGGGCGTGGGCCTGCATCCGGGGCATCGCGCCGCGCTCACCAATGGCTTCGCGTGCGACGAGATCACCAGCGGCGGCGTCGACTGGAGCACCGGACAGCCGGCATCCTCGGCCGACGCCGTGCTCTGGGCGATTGGGCGGGTGCAGCCCAACACCGACTGGCTGCCGCACGAGCTGCTGGACGAGAGCGGCTTCGTCCGTGTGACACCGGAGCTTCGGGTGCCGGGGCATCGGAATGTGTTCGCGGCCGGCGATGTCGCGGCCAGCGACCCACTGCGCAGCTCCGCCCGCAACCGCGGGGACGCGCTGGTGGCCCACAATGTCCGCGCCGAACTTGCCGGCCGACGCTTCCGCACGTATCGAGCACCCGGGCGCCGTTGGGGCTCGATACTGGGCATCCAGCCCAACGGCTTGGAGGTCTTCCTTCCGACCGGCCAGGCGTTTCGCCTGCCGTCATGGCCGGTCGAGCGCCTGGTGATGCCGCTAGTCGTGCGGCGGGGCATGTAC
>NZ_JBAPRN010000198.1:0-9778 GCF_049281135.1 Mycobacterium sp.
CACCGGCCCCCACGCCCAACGCGGCCGCTCCAAGGGCGCCGGCAATGGTCGCTCCGGCCATCAGTTGCTTCAGTTTCATGGTCGTTCACCTGTCTACTTGGATATGCAGTGGACGCTTGCCCCCCGACGTACTGAACGCTAAATAGCTAAGCTATGAATCAGCTACGAGAAGCCTCTGCGGACCGTTTGCGCATGTGCTCGCGGTGAATCGCTGTGACGAACGTGCCCGCTCAGTGAGCAGTGGCAATAACCAAGCCGACGTGGTGGTTCATACTGGAACCAACGCCTGAGGACTTCGGGCGGAATTTTCTTACGAGGTGGCTGCGATGACGAGGTTGGACTCGGTCGAGCGCGCGATCGCCGACATCGCGGCCGGCAAGGCTGTCGTCGTCGTGGATGACGAGGATCGGGAGAACGAGGGAGACCTCATCTTTGCGGCCGAGAAGGCCACCCCGGAGTTGGTCGCCTTCATGGTCCGCTACACATCGGGATACCTGTGCGTGCCACTGGATGGCGATATCTGCGACCGGCTTGGACTACTGCCGATGTACGCGGTCAACCAAGACAAACACGGCACCGCTTATACCGTCACTGTCGACGCGAAGCATGGTGTGGGAACTGGTATTTCGGCATCAGACCGCGCAACGACGATGCGATTGCTTGCCGATCCGGACAGCGTGGCGAACGATTTCACCCGGCCCGGTCACGTAGTTCCGTTGCGCGCCAAGGACGGTGGCGTGTTGCGGCGGCCCGGTCACACCGAGGCCGCTGTCGACCTGGCCCGGATGGCCGGACTGTCGCCGGCCGGCGCGATCTGCGAAGTCGTCAGCCAAAAGGACGAAGGCGCGATGGCGCAGACCGACGAGCTGCGGGTCTTTGCCGACGAGCACGGTCTGGCGCTGATCGCTATCGCCGACCTGATCGAATACCGCCGCAAGCACGAGAAGCACATCGAGCGGATCGCTGAAGCTCGCATCCCGACCCGGCACGGCGAATTTCGGGCGGTCGGATACTCCAGCATTTATGAGGACGTCGAGCACGTGGCGTTGGTCCGCGGCGAGATTGCCGGACCCAACTACGACGGCGACGACGTGCTGGTCCGCGTGCACTCCGAATGCCTGACCGGCGACGTGTTCGGTTCACGCCGCTGCGACTGCGGTCCGCAACTGGACGCCGCGATGGCGCTGGTCGCGCGCGAGGGCCGCGGTGTGGTGCTCTACATGCGCGGCCATGAAGGTCGCGGCATCGGGCTGATGCACAAGCTGCAGGCCTATCAGCTGCAGGACGCCGGCGACGACACCGTGGACGCCAACCTCAAGCTCGGATTGCCCGCCGACGCACGGGACTACGGCACCGGGGCCCAGATCCTGGTCGACCTCGGGGTGCGTTCGATGCGGCTGCTGACCAATAACCCCGCCAAGCGGGTCGGCTTGGATGGCTACGGACTGCACATCATCGAGCGGGTGCCGTTGCCGGTGCGCGCCAATGCCGAGAACATCCGGTATCTGATGACCAAGCGCGACCGGATGGGTCATGACCTCGCCGGGCTGGACGATTATCACGAATCCATTCATCTGCCAGGCGAATTCGGTGGTGCGCTGTGACCCAGGATCCGCGCGTATGAGCGGTGCCGGTGTACCCGACATCGCGTCGCAGGACGCTTCCGCACTCACACTGGCGATCGTGGTCAGCACGTGGCACAAGCAGATATGTGACGCATTGCTGGCCGGCGCCCAGAGAATCGCCGACGAGTGGGGCGTCAATGACCCGACGATTGTCCGGGTTCGCGGCGCGATCGAGATTCCGGTCGTCGCGCAGGCCGTGGCCCGTAACCACGACGCTGTCGTCGCGCTGGGTGTGGTAATCCGAGGGGAGACACCGCATTTCGATTATGTATGCGACGCGGTCACTCAAGGGCTGACGCGGGTCTCGCTGGACGAATCCACCCCGGTGGCCAACGGTGTGCTGACCACCAACAACGAGGCGCAGGCCCTGGACCGCGCGGGGCTGCCGGACTCGGCTGAGGACAACGGTGGCCAGGCGACGGCTGCGGCGCTGAGCACCGCGCTCACCCTGCGCCATCTGCGCGAAAAGTCGTGACCGCCAAGCCCGACCAGGCCACCTGGGATGTGCAGCTGCGGCCCCACCTGACCCCGTATGTCGCCTACGCCGCGGCGTTCGTCCTTGTCGCAGCGCACGTGGTGATCGGGCTCCTACTCAAGATCGGGTCCACCGGCGTCATCTTCCAGACCTCCGACCAGATCGCGATGGCGGGGCTGGGTTTGGTGCTTGCCGGGCTCGTGCTGCTGTTCGCCCGGCCACGGCTGCGGGTGGGCGCCACCGGGCTGTCCGTGCGCAATGTGCTCAGCGATCGGTTGGTGCCGTGGGACGACGTGGTCGGAGTCTCTTTTCCGGTCGGCGCACGCTGGGCGCGAATCGATCTGCCCGACGACGAATACATCCCGCTGATGGCCATCCAATCGGTCGACAAGGACCGCGCCGTGGCCGCGATGGACACCGTCCGGAATCTGCTGGCCCGCTACCGGCCCGACCTGGCGTCGCATTAAGCCACTTCTCGCCGAATGTGAAGCCAGCCGCACATTGGGCGCCGAGGGTGAAGCTAGCTTCACAGTCGCGGCGTCGGCCCACCGGACTAGCCTTAGATACCGTGGCTGATCCCGCGTCCTACCGCCCCGCTCCCGGGTCCATCCCGGTCGAGCCCGGCGTATACCGCTTCCGGGATCAGCACGGACGAGTGATCTACGTCGGCAAGGCCAAGAGCCTGCGCAGTCGATTGACGTCGTACTTCGCCGATATCGCGAGCCTGCATCCACGCACCCGGCAGATGGTGACCACCGCCGCCAAGGTGGAGTGGACGGTGGTCAACACCGAGGTCGAGGCGCTGCAGCTGGAATACAACTGGATCAAGGAATTCGACCCTCGGTTCAACGTCCGCTATCGCGACGACAAGTCCTATCCCGTGCTTGCGGTCACCCTCAACGAGGAGTACCCCCGCCTGATGGTCTATCGGGGCCCACGCCGAAAGGGTGTCCGCTACTTCGGGCCCTACTCGCATGCCTGGGCGATCCGGGAGACCCTGGACCTGCTGACCCGAGTCTTTCCGGCTCGCACATGTTCGGCGGGAGTATTCAAGCGGCACAACCAAATCGACCGGCCGTGCCTACTGGGTTATATCGACAAATGCTCGGCGCCATGCATCGGGCGGGTGAGCGCCGAGCAGCATCGCCAGATCGTGCTGGACTTCTGCGATTTCCTGTCCGGCAAGACCGACAGATTCGCCCGTGGCCTCGAACAGCAGATGCACGCCGCGTCAGAAAATCTGGATTTCGAGCGCGCCGCAAGACTGCGCGACGACCTCGGCGCGCTGAAGCGGGCCCTGGAGAAGCAGGCCGTCGTCCTCGGCGACGGCACCGACGCCGACGTCGTTGCTTTCGCAGACGACGACCTGGAAGCCGCGGTTCAGGTGTTCCACGTCCGCGGCGGGCGGGTTCGCGGGCAGCGCGGCTGGATCGTCGAAAAGCCCGGCGATCCAGGTGATTCCGGTGAAGCACAATTGGTCGAGCAATTCCTGACGCAGTTCTATGGCGACCAGGCCGAACTCGACGGTGCCGCCGACGAATCCGCCAACCCGGTGCCTCGCGAGGTGCTGGTGCCATGCTTGCCGCCCAATGCCGAGGAGTTGACCACCTGGCTGTCCGGGTTGCGCGGCTCACGAGTGAACTTGCGGGTTCCGCGGCGAGGTGACAAGCGGGCCTTGGCCGAAACCGTGCAGCGCAACGCCAAAGAAGCCTTGCAGCAGCACAAGCTGAAGCGTGCCGGCGACTTCACCGCCAGATCTGCTGCGCTGCAGAATATTCAAGAGGCGTTGGGTTTGGCCCACGCGCCGCTGCGCATCGAGTGTGTAGACATCAGCCACGTCCAGGGAACCGATGTGGTCGGGTCGCTGGTGGTGTTCGAAGACGGGCTGCCCCGTAAGTCCGATTACCGCCACTTCGCGATCCGGGAAGCGGCCGGCCACGGACGTTCCGACGACGTCGCGTCGATCGCCGAAGTGACCCGTCGTCGCTTCGTGCGGCACATCCAAGATCAAGAGGATCCGAAAATCCTTTCACCGGAGGGTAAGTCACGTCGATTCGCCTATCCGCCCAATCTGTATGTCGTCGACGGCGGTGCTCCACAGGTGAACGCGGCCAGCGCCGTCCTCGACGAACTGGGTGTCACCGACGTCGCGGTGATCGGCCTGGCCAAGCGACTCGAAGAGGTGTGGGTACCCTCGGAGCCCGATCCGATCATCATGCCGCGCAACAGCGAGGGTTTGTACCTGCTGCAGCGGGTGCGCGACGAGGCCCACCGGTTCGCCATCAACTACCACCGCAGCAAGCGATCCAAGCGGATGACCGCGTCCGCGCTGGATGCGGTGCCGGGTCTGGGCGAGCATCGCCGCAAGGCATTGGTTGCGCATTTCGGGTCACTGGCCCGCCTCAGGGAGGCTACGGTCGACGAGATCACTTCCGTTCCGGGCATCGGGGTCGCGACTGCGACCGCCGTGCTCGACGCGCTGCGAGGCGGGGCTGCCGGATCGGATGCCGGAGCGCAAGACCGGATCGCTGAACGGGCATCAGGATGACGGGCGAGGGGATGGACGGGGCGAATCAGACTGGGTCGCTGGAACACGCCGACAATCACGGTGGCACAAATGAATCCGGCATCGACGTCGTTCTGGTCACCGGTTTGTCGGGTGCCGGGCGGGGTACCGCCGCCAAGGTCCTCGAAGACCTTGGCTGGTATGTCGCCGACAACCTGCCGCCTCAACTGATTACCCGGATGGTCGACCTCGGGCTGGACGCGGGATCCCGGATCACGCAGCTGGCCATCGTGATGGACGTCCGTTCCCGCGGATTCACGGGTGACCTGGACTGGGTGCGTAACGACCTGGCCACTCGCGACATCACGCCGCGGGTGCTGTTCATGGAGGCCTCCGACGACATGTTGGTGCGCCGCTACGAGCAGAACCGCCGCAGCCATCCACTGCAGGGCGAGCAGACACTGGCCGAGGGCATTAGCGCCGAGCGCGAGATGCTCGCTCCGGTCCGCGCGACGGCCGACCTGATCATCGACACCTCGACGCTGTCGGTGCGTGAGTTGCGGGAAAGCATCGAACGGGCCTTCGGTGGCGAGACCGTCGCGCAGACCAGCGTCACAGTGGAGTCCTTCGGCTTCAAATACGGTCTGCCGATGGACGCCGACACCGTGATGGACGTCCGCTTCCTGCCCAACCCGCATTGGATTGACGACTTACGGCCGCACACCGGTCAACACCCCGCCGTTCGCGACTATGTGCTCGGCCAGACCGGAGCGGCGGAGTTCCTGGAGACCTACCATCGGTTGCTATCCCTGATTATCGACGGCTACAGCAGGGAGGGGAAGCGCTATATGACCGTGGCGATTGGCTGCACCGGCGGCAAACACCGCAGCGTCGCCATCGCCGAGGCGTTAGCTCAGCTGCTCGAGTCCGACAAGCAGCTGACGGTGCGGGTCTTGCACCGGGATCTGGGCCGCGAATGAGCCTGCGGATTGTCGCCCTCGGCGGAGGACACGGTTTGTATGCGACGCTGTCGGCTGCCCGGCGACTGACGCCGCACGTGACAGCGGTCGTGACAGTCGCAGATGATGGCGGCTCGTCGGGAAGGCTGCGCAGCGAACTCGACGTGGTGCCTCCGGGCGACCTGCGAATGGCATTGGCCGCCTTAGCTTCTGACAGCCCGCACGGCCGACTGTGGGCGACGATCATGCAGCATCGGTTCGGCGGCAGCGGTGCGCTCTCGGGGCATCCGATCGGTAATCTGCTGCTGGCCGGCCTCAATGAGGTGCTCGCCGATCCGGTGGCCGCGCTCGATGAACTCGGCCGGATTCTGGGTGTGCGGGGCCGGGTGCTGCCGATGTGCCCGATCGCGTTGCAGATCGAGGCTGACGTCTCCGGTCTGGAGACCGACCCACGGATGTTCCGGGCGATCCGTGGTCAGGTGGCGATTGCCACGACGCCGGGAAAGGTGCGCCGCGTGCGGCTGCTGCCCGGTGATCCGCCGGCCACCCGGCAGGCCGTCGACGCGATCATGTCGGCCGATTTGGTGGTGTTGGGACCCGGCTCGTGGTTCACCAGCGTGATCCCCCATGTACTGGTACCGGGGCTGGCCGCGGCGCTGCAGGCGACGACGGCCCGGCGCGCACTGGTGCTCAACCTGGTCGCCGAGCCGGGGGAGACGGCGGGTTTCTCGGTCGAACGTCATCTGCATGTACTCGCTCAGCACGCCCCAGGGTTCACTGTGCACGACGTGATCATCGACGCCGAACGGGTGCCCAGTGAACGGGAGCGCGAGCAACTGCGGCGCACGGCAACCCTGCTAGATGCCCAGGTTCAGTTCGCGGATGTGGCCCGGCCTGGTACACCTTTACATGACCCGGGCAAGCTGGCCGCGGCGCTGGACGGAGTGAGCGTGCGCGACTTGGGTCAGCCGCCGTCTGCGACGTCCACCGACGCGATGGCGGTCGAGCAGGAACGTCAGCAAACCGGGGAAGATAGACCGGGTCGCAACGGACCAAGGGGTGACGACGCGTGGCGATGACGGCCGAAGTCAAGGACGAGTTGAGCCGCCTGGTGGTGACCGCGGTGAGCGCGAGGCGTGCCGAGGTGACCTCACTGCTGCGGTTCGCGGGCGGTCTGCACATCGTGGCCGGCCGTGTGGTCGTCGAAGCCGAGGTGGATTTGGGCAGCATCGCGCGACGGCTGCGTAAGGACATCTTCGACCTGTACGGCTACAACGCGGTCGTGCATGTGTTGTCCGCCAGCGGAATCCGCAAGACGACTCGTTACGTGTTGCGGGTTGCCAACGATGGCGAGGCGCTGGCCCGCCAGACCGGGCTGCTCGATCTGCGTGGTCGGCCGGTGCGCGGCTTGCCCGCGCAGGTCGTCGGCGGCAGCATCGGCGACGCTGAAGCCGCGTGGCGTGGAGCGTTCCTGGCGCACGGTTCGCTGACCGAGCCGGGCCGGTCCTCGGCGCTGGAGGTCAGCTGCCCCGGCCCAGAGGCGGCACTGGCCTTGGTGGGCGCGGCACGGCGGCTGGGAATCAGTGCCAAAGCGCGTGAGGTGCGCGGCGCCGACCGGGTGGTGGTCCGTGATGGCGAGGCCATCGGTGCCCTGCTGACCCGGATGGGCGCCCAGGAGACCCGGTTGGTCTGGGAGGAGCGGCGGATGCGCCGCGAGGTCCGAGCGACGGCGAATCGTCTGGCGAATTTCGACGACGCGAATCTGCGCCGTTCGGCGCGCGCCGCGGTGGCCGCGGCCGCCCGGGTCGAACGGGCGCTGGAAATACTAGCCGGCACCGTGCCCGATCATTTGGCTGCGGCGGGCAAGTTACGCATCGAGCACCGGCAGGCCTCCCTGGAGGAATTGGGCCGGCTGGCTGACCCGCCGATGACGAAAGATGCTGTGGCGGGCCGTATTCGGCGACTGCTGTCGATGGCCGACCGTAAGGCGAAGGTCGATGGTATTCCCGATACCGAATCGGCGGTGACCCCGGACCTGATGGAAGACGCCTGAGCCGGTTTGCCGCGCGGGCGTGGTGATGCCGTTACATTGTTTTCGCCAACGGTGGCACACCTGAAACGAGGCCGTCATGGGATTCATCACCCCGGACCTTCCAGACGTCGACCCCGAAACCTGGCATACGCTGCCGGCCGCCGACAGGATGCAGGTGGTCACCCGGCATTGGGTGGAGCACGGTTTCGGCGCGCCGTCGGCGATCTATCTGCTCTACCTGTTCAAGATGGCTGCCTACGCCGCAGGTGCCGCCGCGGTCATTTCGCTGACCCCGGGTCTGGGCGGACTGGGAGATATCGAGACCTGGTGGACCCAGCCGATCGTGTACCAGAAGCTCATCATTTTCACGCTGCTGTTCGAGGTGTTGGGGTTGGGCTGCGGGTCAGGCCCGCTCACCGCGCGGTTCTGGCCTCCGATCGGCGGCTTCTTGTATTGGTTGCGGCCCAGAACAATTCGTCTCCCGCCCTGGCCGCACGAGGTTCCGTTCACCAGCGGCGACACCCGCAGTATTTTCGATGTCGGCTTGTACGTAGTCATTTTGGCGTCCGGCGTATGGGCGCTGTTGGCGCCTGGCCATGGCGGATCAGTCACGGGGGGCGGCGATCTCGGTCTGATCGATCCCGTTCTGGTGGTGCCGCTGATCGTCGCGCTGGCGCTGCTGGGGCTGCGCGACAAAACGATCTTCCTGGCCGCCCGCGGCGAGCACTACTGGCTGAAACTCCTGGTGTTCTTCTTTCCGTTTACCGATCAGATCGCCGCCTTCAAGATCGTCATGCTCGGGCTGTGGTGGGGTGCCGCGACGTCGAAAATGAATCACCATTTTCCCTATGTGGTGGCGGCAATGACGAGCAACAACGCGCTGCTGCGCGGTAAAGCATTCAACTGGTTGAAGCGCCGGCTTTATCGTGACCCGGTCAACGACTTGCGTCCCACCTGGATACCCAAGGTGATGGCCCACGTCGGTGGCACCACAGCGGAACTGATCGTTCCGGGAGTGCTGGTCTTCGTCGCCGGCGGTCAGCCGTGGCGATGGGCATTGATCGCCTTCATGGTGGTCTTCCACCTCAACATCATTTCCAACCTCCCGATGGGAGTTCCGCTGGAGTGGAACATCTTTTTCATCTTCTCGCTGTTCTACCTGTTCGGGCACTACGGCAGCATCTCGATCTACGAACTCAGTTCACCGTTGCTGCTGGCGATGCTGTTGGCAGCCCTTCTGGTGATTCCGATTGTCGGAAACATGTTCCCAGAACAGATTTCGTTCCTGCCGGCATTGCGCTACTACGCAGGCAACTGGGCGTCGAGTGTGTGGTGTTTCCGCGACGGCGTTGAGGACAAGATCGACTCCAACGTCATCAAGAGCTCGGCGCTGACCGCCAAACAGGTTGCCAGGCTCTACGGCCCGGCCACCGCCGAGATCATCAGCGACAAAGCCCGAGCCTTCCGGTCGATGCACGTCCACGGCCGTGCGCTCAACGGACTGCTGCCGAGGGCGCTGGAGAACGAGTCGGATTACGTGCTGCGCGAGGGCGAAACCGTCGCCGGGCCGCTGATCGGCTGGAATTTCGGCGAAGGCCACCTACATAACGAGCAGTTGGTGCAGGCGGTCCAACGGCGCTGCCAGTTGGACGAGGGTGATCTGCGGGTGATCATCCTGGAAGGTCAACCGATTCAGACGAAGAAACAGTGGTACCGCATTGTCGACGCGAAGACCGGATTGATCGAAGAAGGCTACGTGTCCGTCGACGACATGCTGGCCCGCCAGCCCTGGCCCGAAGCCGATGACGAGTTGCCTGTCCACCCGGTATGACCACTGAGGAGGTGGTCGGCCCGGCGGCGCGATCGGAGTGACCTGAACCACCGAATTCGCTCCGCATTCCCGCAGCTACTAGGCTGGCGGCGAGCATTTCGTCAGCCACGAAGGAGAGACACGTGACGGTCCGGGTAGGCATCAACGGCTTCGGCCGAATTGGACGCAACTTCTACCGGGCCTTGCTGGAGCAGCAGGCCGCGGGTGCCGATACCGAGATCGAGTTGGTCGCGGCAAACGACCTGACCGATAACGCGACATTGGCGCACCTGCTGAAATTCGACTCGATCCTCGGCCGGCTGCCGTTCGACGTCAGCCTGGAAGGCGAGGACACCATCGTCGTCGGCGAC
>NZ_JBAPRN010000199.1:0-3654 GCF_049281135.1 Mycobacterium sp.
CCGGATTCGCCGTCGCCGATGGTGAATTCGGTGTCGCCGTATTTCACCTGCGAGACCGGCGTGATAACCGCGGCAGTGCCACAGGCGAACACCTCGGTGATCTCACCGGCGGCGGCCTTCTTCTGCCACTCGTCGACGTCGATTTTGCGTTCCTCGATCGCGAACCCCGCGTCGGTTGCCAACTGCAGCAGTGAGTCTCGGGTGATACCCGGCAAAAGCGAACCGGACAGCTCGGGGGTGACCAGGCGGGCCGATCCACCGCTGCCGAACACGAAGAAGAGGTTCATCCCGCCCATTTCTTCGATGAAGCGGCGTTCCACTGCGTCCAGCCAGACCACCTGCTCGCACCCGTGCTCGGCGGCTTCGGCTTGCGCCACCAGCGAGGCGGCATAGTTGCCACCGAACTTCGCCGCGCCGGTGCCACCCGGGCTAGCACGCACGTAATCCGTTGAGATCCAGACAGTTACGGGCTTGATCCCGTTCTTGAAGTACGCTCCCGCCGGTGACCCGATCACCAGGTAGCGATATTGCTTTGCCGGCCGTACCCCCAAGCCGGGCTCGGTGGCGAACACGAATGGGCGCAGATACAACGACTCCTCGCCGCCGGCCGGCGGCACCCACTCGTTGTCGACGGCGATCAGTTGGCGCAGCGATTCGATGAACAGCTCCTCGGGCAGTTCGGGAATCGCGATCCGGCGCGCCGAAGACTGCATCCGCGCGGCGTTGGCTTCGGCGCGAAACGACACGATCGACCCGTCCGCCCAGCGATAGGCCTTGAGCCCTTCGAAGATTTCCTGTGCGTAGTGCAGCACGATCGCCGAAGGATCCAATTCGATCGGACCGTAGGCGCAGACCTGCGCATTGTGCCAACCCTGGCCCTCGTCGTAGTCGATCGACACCATGTGGTCGGTGTGATATTTCCCGAAGCCGGGATCGGCCAGAATCGCCTGGCGGGCGTCGTCGCTAGACGGGTTTGCGGTGCGTAACACCGTGAACTCGAGGACGTCGCTGGTCATCAGGCGATTGTATAACTGGGCGCTATCGAGTTTTTGGATCGACGAACGGTGGGCGCACCACTTCGCATTCGACGCCGCGGCCGCGGACGTCGACGGTGACGTGCTGGCCGTCCTCCACGCCCGCGTCGACGTCGATCAACGCCAGCGCGATACCGACTTTCAGCGTCGGCGAAAACGTGCCCGATGTGGTGACCCCGACCGTGGTGTCGCCGTCGAGAACGTTCAGGTCTGGCCGCAGCACACCGCGACCCACCGCGCGCAGACCCCGCAACAGGCGCCGTGGGCCGGCCTCCTTTTCGGCCAGCAGGGCGTCGCGGCCGAAGAACGCGTCCTTCTTCCAGCCGATCGCCCAACCGCAGCGGGCCTGCAGCGGCGAGATGTCGGCGGAGAGTTCGTGGCCGTGCAGCGGATAACCCATCTCGGTGCGCAGGGTGTCACGCGCCCCCAGACCGGCCAGCTGTCCGTCCGCGCGGGTGACCCCGGCCAGCAGCGCGTCGAAGACCACTCCGGCGGAGTCCCAGGGCGGCAGCAGCTCGTAGCCGTGCTCACCGGTGTATCCGCTGCGGCACACCCGCACCGGCACGCCCTCGAGCGTCGCGTCGGCATAGCCCATGTAGTCCATGTCGGTTGGCAGGCCGAGTTCGGTGAGCACCTCGGTCGACCGTGGGCCCTGCACGGCGAGCACCG
Organism: Mycobacterium sp.; assembly: GCF_049281135.1. Classification (GTDB taxonomy): domain Bacteria; phylum Actinomycetota; class Actinomycetes; order Mycobacteriales; family Mycobacteriaceae; genus Mycobacterium. The sequence goes on from NZ_JBAPRN010000199.1 coordinate 1,704, forward strand.
CGTAGGCGCGATGCTCGTCGGTGATGCTCAGCCCTGCGGGCGCAGCATCTTTCAGGGCAGCGACGACGGCAGCGGTATTGGCGGCGTTGGGCACCAGGAACATTTCGTCGGGACTGACGTAGTAGGCGATCAGGTCATCGATCACGCCGCCAGATTCGTTGCAGCACAACGTGTATTGCGCCTTACCCGGCTGAATTCGATTGAGGTCGTTGGTCAGTGCGGAGTTGACGAACTGCGCGGCGCCGGGCCCGCGCACCAACGCCTTGCCCAGGTGGCTGACATCGAACAGCCCAACGGCATTGCGCGTCGCAGTGTGCTCGGCGACCGTGCCGGCATATGACACCGGCATCAGCCATCCGCCGAACTCGGCAAAGCTCGCGCCGTTCGCGCGGTGACGGTCGTCCAGCGGTCCATGCAACAGGTCGTCGCTCATAGGCATTTCACCCTAATGCGAGCCGCGACTGGCAGACTTGGCCAGGTGGTCGATCCCCTGGACTTCGACGCCATACAGGCGGCGGGGATCGCTGACCCACGCTCGCGAGCCGGGCTGCTCGAGTACCTGGCGGGCCTCGGTTTCACGGTGGACGAGATGGCCGAGGCCGAACGCAACGGCCGCCTCTTCGGACTCGCCGGTGACGCCCTGCTTCGGTCCGGTCCGCAGGTCTACACCTTGCGGACCGCGGCCGAGTCGATCGGTGTCGGCTTGGCGGATGTCGAACACGGCTGGGCGATGCTCGGCCTGACCGTCGCAGATCCGGATACCCCGGCGTTGAGTCAGGCCGATGTCGACGGCTTGGCGACCTGGGTGGCGATGAGGATGCAGATGGGCCCCGACGCCGCGGATGGTTTCTTACGGGTCCTCGGAGCCAGCGTCGCCCGGGTGGCAGACGCCATATCGTCGATGATCCGGATGAGTCAGCCCAAAATGTGGCTCGGCCTGACCGGCGACGAACTCACCACAGCGCAGGTCTACCGCGGGGCCGCAGAGTTCGTCCCCCGCCTGGGGGCGATGATCGACGCCGTCCACCGCCAGCATCTGGTCAGCACGCGAACGTTCATCGAGGGCGTCGTCAGCGGCCCGTCGGCGAGCCTGTTGTGCGGCGTCGGATTTGCCGATCTGTCCGGCTTCACAGCATTGACTCAACTGCTCACTCCCCCGGAATTATCGAGTTTGCTCACCGAGTTCGGCGCCACGGTCAGCGACGTGGTGCATGCCGACGGCGGCCGGGTGGTGAAATTCCTCGGCGACGCGGTGATGTGGGTGAGCCCGAGCCCGGAACGGCTGGCCGTGGCGGCGCTGCACCTCGTCGACCATCCCCGGGCGCACGAGGCCGGGCTGCAAGTCCGCGCCGGCCTGGGCTTCGGACCGATCCTGGCTCTGAGCGGTGATTACTTCGGCAACGCGGTCAACCTGGCCGCCCGGTTGGTGGCCGCGGCGGCGCCTGGACAGATCCTGGCCGCCGAGGAGGTCTACGAGCAATTGCCGCAGTGGCCTGCCGTCGTCCAGGAACCATTGCAGCTCAAGGGTTTCGACGCTCCGGTGATCGCTTATGAGCTGGGCCGGGCGGAGGCCTGACCGGCCGCTCGGCGTCGATCCACCAACGTGTCCGCGTCATCGGCAGGCATCCCACACCCGGGATCGTTAGGGTTGGTCTTCGTGAGCACTCAACCTGGTTACCTGGCCCCCGCTGTCTCGGTCGCCTCTTCGCTGCCCCGCCGCGGCGTGAAGTCGGCGGTGTTGATCGTTCCGGTGGTGTCATCAGGTCCCGAGGACGTCAACGACGAGCCGGGCGCGGCGGTCGTCGCTGCCGAACCATTTCTGTCGAAAGATGCGGTCACCGAAATCGAGGACGGCTTGCGCGCGCTGAACGCCACCGGCGCCGCCGAGCAGGTGCACCGGCTGGTGGTGAAGTCGCTACCGGTGGCCAGCGTGCTGACGGTCGGGCTGGGC
>NZ_JBAPRN010000200.1:0-2120 GCF_049281135.1 Mycobacterium sp.
AATGCCATCGGCCCAGTCATCGCGATGTCGACGATCGCGCTCGGGATGTTCATCGTCACCGAAGCCACGCTGTCCTACCTCGGGGTCGGACTGCCGCCCTCGGTGGTGTCGTGGGGCGGCGACATCAACGTCGATCAAATCCGGTTGCGGGCCGGATCGCCGATTTTGTTCTATCCGGCTGGTGCGCTGGCGATCACCGTGCTGGCATTCCTGATCATGGGCGACGTGCTGCGCGACGCCTTGGACCCGACGTCGCGGGCGAGGCGGCCATGACGCGCGCCGGCGACGATGCAGAGCAAAGGAGCGATGTGGGGGCACCTCCCGCTTGCGGGGGAGCGGCGCAGATGAGAACGTCTGAGTCGCCACTGCTGAGCGTCGCCGGTCTGGAGGTCGGGTTCGGTGACGACGCTCCGGCGGTGCGGGGAGTGGATCTTGAGGTGCGCAGCGGGCAGACCGTGGCGATCGTCGGCGAATCGGGTTCGGGCAAGTCCACCACCGCTGCGGCGATTCTGGGTCTGCTGCCGCTGGGAGGTCGAATCACGGCCGGGCGCATCCTGTTTGACGGGGTCGACCTCACCGCGGCCGGCCGGCGACAGCTTCGATCGATCCGGGGCAACGGCATCGGTTACGTGCCACAGGATCCGATGACCAACCTGAATCCGGTGTGGAAGGTGGGTTTTCAGGTACGAGAAGCGCTGCGCGCCAACAATGTCGATCGCCAAGCAGTCCAGCTGCTCGCCGACGCCGGTATGTCCGATCCGGCATTGCGCGCCCGGCAGTACCCGCACCAATTGTCCGGCGGTATGTGTCAGCGCGCCCTGATCGCCATCGGGTTGGCCGGCCGGCCGCGGCTGTTGATCGCCGACGAACCGACCTCAGCGCTGGACGTCACCGTCCAGCGTCAGGTGCTCGACCATCTGCAGCAACTCGCGGGTGAACTGGGCACCGCGGTGCTGCTGATCACCCATGATCTCGCGCTGGCCGCCGAACGAGCCGAGCGCCTGATAGTCCTGTACCAGGGCGCGGTGGTGGAAACCGGAGTGGCACAGCAGATTCTGGGCGATCCACAGCATCCCTACACCCGGCGTTTGGTGGCGGCCGCGCCATCGCTACATGACAAGCCCCTCGCAAGGACCGTCACGACGGAGGGGCCGGACGTAATCGTCGCCTCGGGGTTGACCAAGGTCTACCGGCCGTCGCGCGGAGCGCCGTGGCGCAAGGCAGAGGTGCGCGCCGTCGACGACGTGTCGTTCCGATTGCGCCGAGGTACCACACTGGCGATCGCGGGCGAATCCGGCTCTGGAAAGTCGACCCTGGCCCGGATGGTGCTTGGTCTGCTTCAACCCAGTTCGGGCACAGTGCTTTTCGAGGGCCTCGACGTTTCCGACACCGCATCACTGGGCCGCGGGCAGACGCTGGCGTTTCGCCGCCGAGTGCAGCCGGTGTTCCAGAATCCTTACGGCAGCCTGGATCCGATGTACTCGGTTGCGCACATCATCTCCGAGCCGTTGCGGATCCATCGGATCGGCGACCGCCGTCAACGTCAGCAGACCGTCCGTGAGCTCTGCGAGCAGGTCGCGCTGCCGCCGTCGCTGCTGAACCGGCGACCGCGCGAACTGTCCGGAGGGCAACGTCAGCGGGTCGCGATCGCACGTGCCTTGGCGCTGCGACCGGAGGTCCTGGTGTGTGACGAGGCGGTCTCCGCGCTCGACGTCGTGGTGCAGGCGCAGATCCTGGAATTGCTTGCCGAGTTGCAGGCCGCTCTCGGCCTGACGTATCTGTTCATCAGCCACGACCTGGCGGTCATCCGGCAGATCGCCGACGAGGTCATGGTCATGCGCGCGGGCCGGGTGGTCGAGCATGCGGCTACCGAGGACGTCTTCACCACGCCGCGCGATGACTACACCCGGCAACTACTGGCCGCAATCCCGAGCGCCGCGGCTGGCTATCGTGACAGCTCGTGACCTGCGCCGGCGACGATGCAGTGGGGGCACCTCCCAGCCACGGAGCGGCGAGGGGGATGAAGCGATGAGGAGGAGCGGCGCGAATGACCTCTGACCCGCTGGCTCCGCTGATGGAGCTGCCCGGTGTGGCCGCCGCCAGCGACCAGGCTCGTGAGG
>NZ_JBAPRN010000201.1:0-2608 GCF_049281135.1 Mycobacterium sp.
CGATGAGCCCGCCCCGGTCGTCGTCGATGGCCACCGGGTTCTGCTCGGCGGCGACCATCCACGTCTACCGCCTGCCGTCACGCGGTTGCGTACGTAAGCGGCTGCTCGGCCTCGTGCATCTCATCCAGGAGTGAGCGACGAATCAGGTAGAACATCGATACGAACCAGCCGCAGAACACCGTGAGCGGTATCCAGAATCCCAGCACGCCGTTCCACGCGAAGGGTCCGGTCTTGAAGAAGAACAGTGCTTGATCTGGGAGGAACGCGATAAAGGTCATGATGCTCTGGTAGCCGAACCATCGCGGAAATACCGGGTGTGTGCTCTTGTCGTTGAATGCGACGACGACGATGACGACGAACATCGGCATGATGAGCGACAGAGCGCCGAGGAATTGGAGCCAGGCGATGTCGTTGAGCATCCGGGTGGTATCTGCCGAGCGCTCGGTGGCTCGCCAGGTGCTGGCGATCCACCACAGCGGGGGGTAGAAGGTCAACAGGGCGTTGGAGTAGCCGGCCATGGTCATGGTGCGGGTCAGTGGTCCGGTGCGCCCCTCGAACCGGGCGACGTAATCGGCCATCGTCGATGTGAAGGGAATGAATACGGCCGCGCCCCACATCACAATGACCATGCCGAGGCGGATGCCGACGACGTCCCGCCGGAAGAAGCTGGCGATCTCCTCGGCGCCTGCCGAGGGCTTGTGCAACGGGAAGAATCCACCGACCACCCACCAGCCGAGCAGTAGCAGCGCGATATAGCCGATGCCGCACCAGGCGCCGAACAGATTGGTCTTCCGGATGACGTTTTCATGCATGGGTCGGCTCCTTTTCGATCGAAACTTGACGGAGATCCGGCGTCCAATGATGCGTGGTGTGGAAGACGGGCAGGATTCCCGGCGCAGCGTTTACCACGTATGGAATTGCCTGCAGGCACGGCGCTGCGACTGCGTGGTAGCTGGCTTCGAAATTTGGGTTCCCGGGAATCGCATAGCGTTCACCGGTCTCGAAATCCGCCTTCAAGTCGATCACCGTCCGAATGCTGGGCCGCCCTTCGACGGACAGCACCCAGCCGGTGACGTTCGCCTTCACATGACCGGGGACGGCCTTGCCGCCCGCGTGCCAGTTGTATTCGATCTGGAAGAACGGCTGGTCGCCAAGTTTGTCGAGATAGCCGCTCCACCGCGTGGTGTAGCAGCACACCGTGCCTTTTTCGATCAGCAGGCCCGAGGGCGTTTGGATGTCTTCGGGCGCGACCGGAAAGATGCGCTCGACGGTGCGCCGGTCGTAGGTGACGCCCATCATCTCGGCCCAGGCGTAGGTGACCATCTTGCCGTAGTTGTCGCCGAACGACAGGCTGTCGGCGTTGGCCTCGACTTGTTCCCTGGGCTGGCCGAAACCGATCACCCGCAGGGTGTCGATGCCGAACGCGCCGACATCCCAGTTCTCCTGGATCTGCGCGTGGCGGATGTCGGTGCACATGCTCGTCAACGCGGGTAGCACCCGGTCGCAGACCGTGTCGGGGTCTACGCCGGTGGCGTGAAAGACCGACCGCCCTTTTCGGCAGGCCGCTTCCAGACGATCTATGAAGGCCTGATCCTTGACGGCTTCCAAATGTTGGTACGGAAGGGTCGTGATGACATTCTTGCCCGCTTCGAGCAGCGCAATAATCTCGTCGTCAGTGTGGTAGATCCCCATGTCCAGGGCGCTGTAGATGACGGCATCGCAGTCGATGCTCATGACGGCGGCCGCGTCGGTGCTGACCGTGACACCGATCTCGCCGATGCCGATCAGCACGCCCGCGTCGGCGCCGTGCTTGCTCTCGCTGTAGGCGCGCACGCCGACCAGCCTCAGAGCCGGGTTGAGCGTGCATTCCCTGATGCAAATCGCGCCAAGGCGGCCGGGGCCCCAGACAATAACCCGAAACGGGTCTCGCATCTTTCCCCTATCCCATTAACGTTAGGCCGGCACAAGCCTATGGTTGGGCCGGAGGGACTGAGAATGGCGAATCCGGTCAGGATGCGGACCAACCAGGACGATTACCGCCGGCCGGCCACCGGCGAGCTCACTCGGCTCCGGCCCGCCAAGATCAACTTCTACCTCAAGGTCATGCTGCAGCAGGGATATCCCGGCGAGCGGGTGCTGGCGGGCACCGGCATCGGCGTGCGGGATCTTGCCGACCCGCTGTATCTGGTGGAGATTTCGAAGTACATCCGGATCATTTCCAATATCAACCGCCTGTCCGGATCTGCCTCCCTGGCCTTCACGCTCGGCGAGCAGTTGACCCTGGGTGACCTCGGAATCCTCGGTTACAGCGTGATGACCTGCGAAACTTCAGACGAAGCGACGCGGCTGTGGCATCAGTACAACCCGGTCTTTTTCGGCAATCTGATTGCGATGGATTTCGCGCAGGTCGGCGATCAGCTGCTGCTGACCTATCTTCCCCACCCACATATTCGTTCCGAGCTGCTGCAGTTCCTGATCGAAGAGAAGATTGCTTGCGACATGGCTTTGCAGCGGCTGATCGGCATCACGAAGTTTCCCGTTGAGCGACTGGCGCTGACCTACTCGGAGCCGGCCCATCTGCACCGTTACCGGGAACTGATGGATTGTC
>NZ_JBAPRN010000202.1:0-24351 GCF_049281135.1 Mycobacterium sp.
CTACAAGAGTCGCGATATTGGACCGAACTATAACTGAGGTTAAGCTGAGAAGCATCCAGATTTCCGGAAAAAGTGTCTGACGTGTTCGGCAAGACAACCGGACATCCGAGCAATCGGATCACGCTCCGCCCCCAGCGGCTTGACCAGCAGTTTTAGGTGAGAAACCCCAGGCTTCTCCGGGCGGTCCCCACCGATGGCGTGGGGTCGGTCTGCAGTGTCTTGGACAGCAGCTCGAAGTAGACGTCGCGGAAGTCCGTGGTGGGCTTTAGATCGCCGTTGTCGAGGTCGGTGAGGCTGGGTTCGTCGCCGTAGAAGCCGCCCCTGACCGGTCCGCCGGCGACGAACATCGGACCCGCGGTGCCGTGGTCGGTGCCCCCGGCGCCGTTGGCCTTCACCCGCCGTCCAAACTCCGAATATGCCATCAGGACAACGTTTTTACCGTACTTGTCGCCGGCCATCTGCTTGAGGAACGGCGTCACGGCATCGTCGAGGGTCTGCAGGAGACGCTGCTGGATCCCGCGCTCCACCACGTGCGTGTCGAATCCGCCCAACTGCACCGAGTACACCCGGGTGGGCACCGCCGCCTTCACGGCTGCGGCCACCATGTCCAGTTGGCCGGCCAGCGATCGCGGCTTCATGCCCGACGGCTTGATCGACCGGAACGTGGTATCGGTGGTCCGGGTCGCGCGGTAGGCCTCGCACACTGCCGCCATCGCGGGGGTGTCGCCCGGGTCGTCAACACCAAGCGCGTCCATCGTCGCGGTGAATCTTTCCGCCGACTGCATTTCCTTGGAGGTCGAAAGTGCGGCCGCGGTGGACTTTTCGCCCACAGCCAATGGGGGGAGTACCGAGCCGACATTGACCGCACGCAGCGGGTCGTTGCCGGTGGCATCCAGCCATCTGCCGATCCAGCCGGTCGAGACCGGCTCGGACGGGGACGCCGTCTGCCAGATGTCCATCGACCGGAAGTGGCTGTGGTCGGGCCGTGGATAGCTGACCCCGCGGACGATGGCCAGCTTCCGGTCGTCCCATACCTGCGCGAGGCCCTTGAGGGCGGGATTGAGGCCCAGCTGATCATCAAGATGTAGAACTTCATTTGGCGCATAAGCCAATTGCGGCCGGACATCGTGATAGGCATGGTCGGCGTAGGGAATCACGGTGTTGATCCCGTCGTTGCCGCCGTAGAGCGTGACGATCACCAGCACGCCGCTGCCTTCGGCAAGCGGTCGCTCCTGGGCCGCCTGCATCAGGTCAGGCCAGCTGCAACCCACTGCGCCCGACAGCAGACCGGCGGCGCCCGCTCCCGCACTGGCGATCAGAAACTTTCGGCGATTCAGATTGGTCATCAGCATGCTCGCTACGACGTCAGGTATTCGGGAGTGTTGACCGCGGCGGCCACCAGCCGAACCGGCCTGCTCGTCAACGGTTTCAGTGCTGCCACGGTCCGGTCGGACCATACGCCGATGCCGATCAGATAACCGACGGCATCGATCCGGTCGCTGCCAGCGGCGTCCTCGACAGCGGACAGATCACCCGCGCGGGCCAATTGGGTTGCGGCACGCATCCGTACATCGGCGCTGGCGGTCGACATCCAGGCCCGGCCATACGGCCAACCTCCGACATCAGGTGGATAAAACGGTCGCTGTCCTAGCGCCTTGAGTGTGTCGTCAGCCATTTTCATTCGCCCCGGGTGGTCGATCGGGACATTCAAGCTGCGGATCACTCCGACGAGCCACTCAACCGGCGTGTTGACGATCGCCGCGCGGCTGTGCACGAACTCGTCATCGGTGAGGATCGCCCGAGTCAACGCGCGCAAGTCGCGCGCCGGCCCGTAGGCCGCGACGAGCCGGTCGAGCACCTCCGGGGATGCGGGGGTGTCGGAAGCCAGTTGACGCCACAGCCGCCCAGCGACATGTTCCGCTGACTTGGGCTGCGCCAGCACAATGTCGCAGAACCCGTTTGCATCGAAATTCCGTGTGACCCCGAACAATGTCTTGGACGTGCGGTCTTGGCGGCGCGCCACCAGCACCGTCTTCGCACCTGGCCGGGCCGTCCACCCGGTCAGCGCCCGGGCACCGGCCCGCACGTCGTCCTCGGTGTAGCCGTTGCCGTGACCGAGGGCGAACAGCTCCATGAACTCGCGGGCCAGGTTCTCATTGTTGGCGCCGACGGTGTTCTTGTCTCCGTCCAACCAATGCAGCATGGCGGCATCGGTCAACATGGCGTAGGCCAGCGTGTGGAAGTCGCCGAGCGACAGGCTGCGCAGCTTCTGGTTTTGCGCTGCCATCTGGCCCGGGAAAAGCACCTTCTTGGCCGAGGTGGCAAAGTGGTTGTGCCACAACAGCGTCAACTTCTCGTGAACCGGCTGCCGCACCGAGACCATCCGACGCAACCACCACTCGGAGAGCCCGGACATCAGGCTGAACAATTCGCGGTTGAACTCTTTGCGAACCTGGGCTGATGCTCCCTTTCCGGGGCGGTGCCCGTCAGCCAGCGTCGGCATCGGTGTCGCGACCGCCCCTGGGTCCTTGTCCGGGTCCGCGCGCAGAGCGGCGTCGACGTAGTCGGGCCAGTTTTGCTTGGCGACGGCGTCGACCTGCGCGCCCGTGACACCGAATCCGGTCCGGCGCAGCACGCGCGCAGTCGTTGTCCACCCATCCGACTGGCCGGCCATGCGTCAACTCTGCCGGAGATTGCTTGCGATCTGCTTGCGCCCCAGTTAGAACGTGCTGGTGGGACGGACCCGGTTTGCCATGTCGATCAGCTTGTAGCGGTGCGCCTGGGTTGGCGCCGCCCGGGCCAGCCCGCGCAGCGACGCCTCGACACCCAGCCGCAGCCCGTGCTCGGTGAACGGAAAGCCGAGAATGTGGTTGGTACTGGCCTCGTGATCTCCCAGCCAATCCAACGCACTGCCGAGTACCAACGCGCGAATCTGCAGCACCCGCGGCTCGGTCGGCGGTAGCGCCTCTACCCGTCGTGCAGCGTCGCGGATCTGGTCTTCGGTGATTTCACTGGCGGAACGACCGGACAGCAACGTCACCGCACTGGTGAGCCGCGCGGTGGTGAAATACCTTGAGGTGGCCGGGACTTCGTCAAGAGTGCGAACCGCACCGCCCCGGTCTCCCTCGACCGACTGTGCCCTGGCCAATCCGAACGCCGCTGAGATCACCCCGTCGTCGGTCTTCCACACCTCGTCGTAGTACTTGTGTTCGTCTGAGCTGCCGGCTAATTCGGCGGTCGCGGCCAGGGCCATCTTGGGCGCCAGCTCACCGGGGAAGGTGTCCAGCACCTCGCTGAAATGCTTGCTCGCCGACTCGTAGTCGGCGGTCAGCAATTCCGAGACTCCGCGATACCAGACCAGCCGCCAACGCCAGCCGACTCGCTCGGCGAGGTCGTCGAGCTTGCGGGTGGCCTTGGCGACATCGCCAAGATCCAGCAGCGCCCGCACCTCCATCAACGGCAGTTCGATGGAATCCGACAAGTCGATGTCGTCGGAATCCATTGCGCCGTGCCGGAATGCGCGCAGCGAATCCAATGTCTGTACCGGTTGCGACAGCACCGTCGCCTGCAACAGCGGTGCGGCGACATCGGCCGCGTCGACCAGCGGCACCTGCAGCGCGGTGACGATCTCCTTGGCGGTCAACTTTTCCGAATGCACATGACCGTCGAGGTACACGTCGGTGTGAGCGACCAACAGTGCTTCCCCAAACGTCGAGCGGCTGCGGGAGAAGATCGTCGACAAGCCCGGTCGCCGTACGCCGGTGTCCTGCGCGACCACCTCACGCAGCACACCCGACAGCTGTCCGGACATCTCCTCGGCGCTGACGAATCGCCGCCGCGGATCCGGATCGATGGCGCGGCGCAGCAACCTGCCGAATGAGTCGTACTTGGCGAGCACTGGGTCGTCTTCGGGCAGCCCGTCGACGTAGCGTCCGCCGCGGGCCCGCAATTTCAACGTCAGGGCCGCCAGCGTACGACCGACCGTGTAGATGTCGCTGGCCACGGTCGGTCCGGTTCGCACGATCTCGGGCGCCTGGTATCCCGGTGTGCCGTAGAGATAGCCGAACGAGTTGATCCGCGAGACGGCTCCAAGGTCGATCAGTTTGAGTTGCTCTTCGGTGAGCATGATGTTTTCCGGTTTGAGGTCGTTGTAGACCAAACCGATGGAGTGCAGATAGCTCAGCGCCGGAAGGATTTCCAGCACGTACGCAATCGCCTCGGCGACCGGCAGCCTGTCGCCCTTGCGACGTTTGAGCGATTGCCCACCGACGTACTCCATCACGATGTAACCCACGGGTTCGCCGTGCTGGTCGGTGTGCTCGACGAAGTTGAAGATCTGCACGATCGAGGGATGCACAACCTCGGCGAGGAACCTCCGCTCGGCCATCGCGATCGCCTGTGCTTCGGCGTCACCGGAATGAACCAGGCCTTTGAGCACCACCGGACGATCATTGACGTTGCTGTCGAGCGCCAGATAAACCCAGCCCAGTCCGCCGTGCGCGATGCAGCCTTTGATTACGTACTGGCCGGCAACGACGGCGCCCGGATTCAGTTGCGGCAGGAAGGAATACGGGCTTCCGCAGTATGGGCACCAGCCCTCCGACTGGGCCTTGCCTTCTTTGCTGGATCGGCCGACCGGCCGTCCGCAGTTCCAGCAGAACCGTTTGGATTCTGGCACAACCGGATTGGGCATCAACGCTTCGAGCGGATCGATGTCGGGAACCCGCGGAATTTCTACGAGTCCACCGCCCAGCCGGCGCACCGGAGCCCGCGTCGTCGACTTCACCCGCTCCCGCGGCGTGGTGTCGGCGCTGTGCAGGGCGAAGTCATCATCGACATCGTCGAAGTCGGGCCGGAAGATCGCCTGGGTGGCCTGTGGGCGCCCCTGAGAGGATGAGTCCACCATCGCGTCGGCGGGCTGAGTACCCGGAGCGACGTCGTCCAGGTCCTGGCTTTCCGGGTCCACCGGTTGCTCGGTCATCAGTCCTCGTACCTCGGGATAGGCGGGGCCGGCGCGATCCCGAGTACCGTTAACCATTTGCGGTACAGCGCATTCCAAGTGCCATCGCGGCGGACGCGTTCCAGAGTGCCGTTGACGAAACGAACCAGTCCGGTGTTCTCGAGCTTGACCCCGATCCCGTAAGGCTGGGTGCCCATGTTGGGCCCGACGATGTGCAGATACGGGTCCTGGGAGACCAGCCCGGCCAGAATCGAGTCGTCGGTGCTGACCGCGTCGACCTGACGCTGCTGCAACGTCACCAGGCAGTCGGCCCAGTTCACCACCTCGACCACAATCGGCGGTGGCGAGATCTCGCGAATCCGGTGCAGCGACGTCGTGCCCTTCGCCACGCAGACCCGCTTTCCGGACAGGTCAGCCGGTTTGGTCACCGGCGAGTCGCGCGAAGCCAGGATGCGCTGGCTGGCGTCGAGGTAGACGGTGGAGAAGTTGACCTGCTTGCGCCGCTCGCAGGTGATGGTCATCGTCTTGACGACGATGTCGACTTCTGATTTCTGCAGCGCGGTGATGCGTTCGTCGGACGACAGGATCCGATACTCGACTTGCGATGGGTTACCGAAGATGTCGCGCGCTACCTCGCCGGCGATGTCGACGTCGAAGCCGACGATTTCACCGGTGATCGGATCGCGGAAGCTGAACAGGTTGCTGCCGATGTCCAGGCCGACGATCAGCCGGCCGCGGGCGCGGATATCGGCCACCGCGGCGTCGGCGTCAGCCGGATTATCGAACGGGCGCAGGCTGGCGGTGGGGTTGCAGTTGTCGGCGGTCTTGTCCGGCTGCAACGGTGGTTGCGGGGGTATCTCCTGCATACCGGCCGGGGTGGGCGGCGCCAGCGTCGGGGCAGGGGCCACCAACATGGAACCGGTTTCGCTGCAGCCGGCCAGAACCGTGGCGATCGCCAGCGCGGCGAAGCCGCGCGCAGCAGGTCGGCACCGCATGCCGACGCCCGCCGCCAGCGCGGTGCACAGGATTCGGAGCGGCCGCGTCGTCATCGATACTCGCTTAGCCGGGGCCATAATCCGAGAGCGACGGCGACGGCCGCGCCCAGGCTGAGCACGATGGCACCCACTGTGGCGCCGGACAGTCCCCGACGCGCGTTGAGGACGTCGTCGCGCAATTCGTGACGGCTCTGCTCCATGGCCTTCACCAGTGCGAGGTCGAGTTTGTCGAACGCGGGGGTGGAGTCGTTTTCTCCGCTGCCCAGGGCCACCTGCGTCGCGGCCCGATAATTACCGACCGAGATGTAGGCGTTGATTCGATCGTCGGCCCGCCGCCACTGTGCCAGCAGTTGGGCGGCGTCCTGCAAGTCGCCCTTGTCGACGGCGTCCTGACGAGCGAGGTATTGGTCGAGCTGCTTGTGCATGGCGTCGATGCGTTCATAGAAGGATTGCTTGCGGGTTTCTTCGTCCCCGCGCCGAATCAGCGACAAGGTCTCGTCGGCGCGCGCCTGCTGCGCACTGATGGACATGTTGGTGATGGTCTTCAGTGACTCTGCCGCAGTGTTTTTCGCACTACGGCTACCGGCAGTGGAAATGGCAAGCGCGGTACCCACCCAGACCACCATAACGAGAATCGCGAGTGCACCGGCGACAAGACCGGGGTTGATCCGCCGGTTGGTGTGCCGGGCCAGCCAGCGGTGCGAGAAGGAGCCCATCACCGCCGTTGCGAGGATGACGAGGATCACCGGAGCCGGGATCTCGGTCGATGCCGTGGTTTCGGTGTCCACCCGTTCCGAGGTCTCGCTGTACAGCCGTGCCGCGTCCGGCAAGATCGCCGACTGCATCAGCGTGGAGGCCTCGGACAGGTACGACGAGCCGACGGGGTTACCGGCCCGGTTGTTGGTCCGGGCGATTTCGATCAGCCCGGTGTACACCGCCAACTCGGCGTTGACCCTGCCGAGCAACTGCACCAGCGGCTCATCGGTCAGACCGCTGGACGCCCTGGTCACCGCGACCGCCGCGTCGGTGATCGCCTGCTCGTAACGCTGCCGGACGGTGCGCGGCTCGGCTTGCGCGATGAACGCGGTCGCCGCGGCCGCGTCGGCAACCGACAGCGTGGTGTACAGCCGGCCGGCCGCGAAGGCCAGCGGCTCGGTGTGGTTCAGCACGGTGGTCAGCGCATGCTGTCGCTGGTTGATCGTGGTCGACGTGGCGAACGCGCTGAGCCCGCCCAGGATTGCCAGGACGAGACCGATGGACAGGATGCGACCCGGCGTCGTGGCAACGAACCACCAGCGGGGGTGGGCCGGCTCAATCGGCGACCGCGAACCGAGCGGCTCAGTCGACGGGTGCGCCAACTCAACGGTCACGTCTGTTCGGACCTCATCTTTCCCAGCGTGCTTGTGATGAACTGTATAAGCGAAGTCTAAGAGTGTTTTGCTGAGATGCGGGGACCCGCCCACTCAGATTTCCCGACTTGTTACCCGCCCGCGACACACGGCGGCATCGGCGTCGGGTGCTGCTTATCCTGAACGCGTGCGCGGCGACGGTGACGGATGGGTGGTGTCCGACACCGGCAACCCTTACTGGGGTCGGTTCGGCGCGGCGGGCTTGTTGCTCCGGGCGCCGTTGCGTGACGGAACCCCGGCGGTGTTACTGCAGCACCGGGCGCCGTGGAGCCATCAGGGCGGAACATGGGGCCTGCCGGGCGGTGCCCGCGACAGCCACGAGACCGCCGAGGAGGCCGCCGTCCGAGAAGCCCACGAGGAGGCAGGTTTGCCCGGCGAGCTGCTATCGGTACGGGGAACGGTGATCACCGCCGAGGCGAGCGGTACCGACTGGACCTACACGACGGTCGTCGCTGACGCGGCTGAACTGCTGCAGACCGAAGCCAATTATGAGAGCGCCGAGATGCGCTGGGTCGGTGAAGACGAGGTGGCCGCCCTGCCGCTGCATCCCGGATTCGCGGCCAGCTGGCAACGGCTGCGGACGGCGCAGGAGGCCCTGCCGCTACACCGAGACGACGAGCTGCGGCGCAGCCTGCCGCGCACGGTCGAGGTCGCGCAAGGGGTCTTCGTGTGGTGCACCGCAGGCCACCCAGATCAGGCGCCGTCGCAGCTGAGCTCCCGGATCAGCTCACTGCTGCAAGTGCCGAACTGAGCTGCTCGGCAGCGGCTCGGGGATCCTCCGCGGCGGTGATAGCCCGGACGACGACGATGCGCCGCGCGCCGGCGTCCAGCACCTCTGGCAGTCGATCCACGTCGATGCCGCCGATGGCGAACCAGGGTTTGTCGCATGCCAGCTCGGCGGTGGCCCGCACCAGCGCCAGCCCGGGCGCGCTGCGTCCGGGCTTGGTCGGGGTCGGCCAACACGGCCCGACGCAGAAATAGTCGACCTTCTCGGTGATCGCCGTGCCGACCTGCTGACGATCGTGGGTGGAACGGCCGATCACGGTGTCCGGGCCGACGATCTCGCGCGCCACGCTCAGCGGCAGGTCGTCTTGACCCAGGTGCAGCACGGCGGCGCCGGCGGCACGGGCGATGTCGGCGCGGTCGTTGACGGCCAGCAGTGCGCCATGCCGCCGCGCCGCGTCGGCGAGCACCTCCAGCGCCGCCAATTCGTCGCGGGCCTCGAGCGGGCCCAGCCGCTGCTCAGCGGCCGAGCCCTTGTCGCGCAGTTGAATGACATCGACCCCGCCGGCCAGCGCGGCGTCGGCGAATTCGGCCAGATCGCCATGGTCGCGACGCGCATCGGTGCACAGATAGAGACGCGCGGTGGCGAGCCGGTCGATCGGTTGGTGCACACCGCGACGCTAGCGACTACCCTTTGGAGTCGACACGGGAGTCCCGCGAGCGGGGTCTGAGAATGGGCACGTCGGCCCTTACCGTCACACACCTGATCCGGATCATGCCGGCGAAGGGAGCGGAGATGCCACCGGACTCGGGAACGCTGGCCGTCATCGGCGGCGGCGTCATCGGGCTGTCCGTGGCACGCCGCGCAGCCCAAGCCGGTTGGTCGGTGCGGGTGCATCGGTCCGGCCAGCCCGGTGCGTCGTGGGTAGCCGCTGGCATGTTGGCGCCGCACAGCGAAGGCTGGCCGGGCGAGGAGCGACTGCTGCAGCTGGGTCTGGAGTCGCTAAAGCTCTGGCAGCAGGGCGGATACACCGACGGCCTACCCGGCCAGGTGATCACCGCGCGGGAGTCCTTGGCGGTAGCGGTCGACCGTGCCGACGTCGCCGACCTGCGCACGGTCGCCGAGTGGTTGTCCGCGCAAGGGCACCCGGTGATCTGGGAATCGGCAGTGCGCGACGTGGAACCGATGCTGGCGCAAGGTATTCGGCATGGTTTTCGGGCACCCACCGAGCTCGCGGTGGACAATCGGGCGCTGCTCGACGGGCTGTCGGCGGCATGCGAAGAACTGGGCGTCGACTGGGATGGGCCGGTTGCATCTGTGAACGCGGTGCAGGCCGACGCGGTCGTGATCGCCAACGGAATCGATGCCCCGGCCTTGTGGCCGGGTCTGCCGATTCGGCCGGTGAAGGGTGAAGTGCTGAGGTTGCGTTGGCGGAAGGGGTGTATGCCGTTGCCGCAAAGAGTAATTCGTGCTCGGGTGCATGGACGTCAGGTTTATGTGGTGCCACGCGCCGACGGCGTGGTGGTCGGCGCGACCCAGTACGAGCACGGTCGCGACACCGCACCGACGGTGTCCGGTGTGCGGGATCTGCTCGACGACGCATGCACGGTCATGCCGGCGCTCGGCGAGTACGAGCTGGCGGAGTGCATCGCCGGCCTGCGTCCGATGACGCCAGACAACCTGCCCCTGGTGGGACGCCTGGATGCCCGGACGCTGATCGCCGCCGGCCACGGCCGATCCGGTTTCCTGCTGGCACCGTGGACGGCTGAACAAATTGTGTCCGAACTCATTCCGGTTGGAGCCCACACGTGATTATTCGTGTCAACGCCGACGACCTCGAGGTCGACGACCACACCACAGTTGCGGCGCTGCTGCAGTCGCTGGGCTATCCGGACCGCGGCATCGCGGTCGCGGTCGATCAAGTCGTCCTACCGCGATCCCGCTGGGCCACAGCGCTTTCCGGCGGCGCAAACATCGAAGTGGTGACGGCGGTGCAGGGTGGCTGATTCGAAACTGACCATTGCCGGGCGCAGCTTCACATCTCGGTTGATCATGGGCACCGGCGGCGCCGCGAACCTTGCGGTCCTCGAAGAGGCCCTGGTCGCATCGGGTACCGAGTTGACCACCGTCGCGATGCGCCGCGTCGATGCCGAGGGCGGCACCGGCATGCTCGATCTGTTGAGCCGACTGGGCATCACACCGCTGCCCAACACCGCGGGCTGTCGCGGCGCCGCCGAGGCGGTGCTCACCGCGCAACTCGGGCGCGAGGCATTGGGCACCGAGTGGGTCAAGCTGGAAGTGATCGCAGACGAGCGCACCCTGTTGCCCGATGCCATTGAATTGGTTCGTGCCGCGGAACAATTGGTTGACGACGGCTTCGTGGTGCTGCCGTACACCAACGACGACCCGGTGCTTGCCAAGCGATTGGAAGACACCGGGTGCGCGGCGGTGATGCCGCTCGGTTCACCGATCGGCACAGGGCTGGGAATCGCCAACCCGCACAACATCGAAATGATCGTGAGCCAAGCCGGTGTCCCGGTTGTCCTCGACGCCGGGATCGGCACCGCCAGTGATGCCGCGCTCGCGATGGAGTTGGGTTGCGACGCCGTTCTGTTGGCCACCGCGGTGACCCGCGCCGTCGATCCACCCGCGATGGCGGCGGCAATGGCAGCCGCCGTCACCGCGGGATATCTGGCCCGACGTGCCGGTCGCATCCCGAAGCGGTTCTGGGCGCAGGCCTCGAGTCCCGACCTGTGAGCCGCTACGTGGCGCTCGGCAGCTCGATGGCCGCCGGACCCGGAATCCGGCCCGCTGCCGCGGGCGCGCCGTTCGGGTCGGGCCGATCGGCGCGCAACTACGCCCATCTGGTCGCCGAGCGACTGAACCTCGGCCTCGTCGACGTCACCTTCTCCGGCGCCACTACCGCCCACGTGCTCGCCGACCGTCAGCGCAGCGCCCAGCCCCAGATCGAGGCGTTGGATGGCTCCGAAGATCTGGTGACCGTCACCATCGGCGGCAACGACGTCGGATACGTGCCGCTGCTGATGGCCGCGTCGCTGCCCGCGGTCGTTCGCAGACTGCCTCCGGTCGCCGCTCGCCTGCGCGAGCTGTTCGACCGCGACGCCCGCGGAAAAGCCCTCGACGGGATCGAAGCGGCGTTGCACGCCGTCGGCGCCGCGGTGCGGCAGCGGTCGCCGCGGGCGCGGGTGATTTTCGTCGATTACCTCACCCTGCTGCCGCCGGACGGCCAAGCCGCTGCTCCGCTGTCAGCGGAGCACGCCGACCTGGGTCGTTTGGTCGCCACGCGCCTCGAGGAAGCCACCTCCGCGGCAGCACAGGCCACCGGCTGCGATGTCGTGCGGGCCGGGCACGCCAGTCGTCACCATAACGGCTGGTCAGCGGATCCCTGGGTGGTGGCCGCTGGTTTGCCGTTGCCGTGGCGGCCGGCGCCGTTTCATCCCAACGCCGCAGGTATGCGTGCCGTGGCCGACCTGATTCTGAAGCAGACCGGCGGAGCCTGATTAGGTTTTTGTCGCCTGGGTAGATCTACCGAGGCAACCATGCAGGCAATCACTGCCGAGGATCTATCCGTCGACATGACACTGAGAGCACACGTGCATCTTCGGGGCTACGACCATTCAGCGCTCTTGTATCACTCAGAGCGCGAATACGTGGACCGGCTTGCGCAATTCATCGGCGACGGCTTGGAGCTGTCGGAGCCCACCTTGGTCGCGGTACCAGGGGAAAGATTGGCATCGTTGCGCGGCGCTTTGGGGGATGGGGCCGCCGAGGTGACGATGGCCGACATCACCGACTTCGGCCGCAATCCAGGACGGATCCTGGCCGGGCAGCTGGCTTTCGTCGAACGGCACACCGGCCAGCGTGTGCGCATCGTTGCCGAATCCGCCTGGGTGGGCCGGAGTGCATTCGAATACCTCGCGTGCATGCAGCATGAAGCTCTCGCCAACATCGCGTTTGCCGGGACCGACATCACCGGCCTGTGCCCCTACGACGCATCCTGTCTGGACGAAAGCGTCCTGGCCGAGGTCCGCCTCACGCATCCGCAGATCTGGCAGGACGGAGCGCGGCGGCACTGCCCGGAATATGCGGTCGATGCCGCGCTTGACCAGTGCAACCAACCGTTGGCCACCAGTGCGGCCGCGGTCACGCACACCGTCGAGCAGGCGGCGGATCTGGCCGGCGTCCGCCGGTGCGGTGAACGTTACAGCCGGCTGCTCGGGATGTCCGCGGACAGAGTCGCCGATCTGCTGTTGGTCGCCACCGAGTTGGCCACCAACAGCCTCGATCACGCCGGGGGTGCCTGCCGAATGGCGTTCTGGTACGAGAACGGCTACGTGGTCTGCGAGGCGCGCGACATGGGCTACTGGGCCGACCCGTTAGCAGGCCGCCGACCACCCGTCGCGGGCAGCCCAGGTCCCTACGGTCTCTTTGTGGTCAACGCCATCGCCGACTTGCTACGGACGCACTCCACGGCCGCGGGCACCACGATCCAGGCGTATCTGCGACTCGACGATCCCGCCGAAGCCGCCAGTTGACGGCGTGCGTCGACGCGGACGTCTAATCTGGGGCGCGATGATGAGCAAATCAAGACCGATCCTGACCGCCGTCGCGGCTCTGCTGTTGGCGGCCGGCGGGTGTGCGTCCTCCGACACTGCCAATACGATGACGCCGAGATCGGGTCCGGACTTCGCGGCCGCCCTGCGCGGGAAAGTCAGCACCGACGCGATGATGGCCCACTTGACCAAGCTGCAGGACATCGCCAATGCCAATGGCAACACCCGCGCGGTCGGCACGCCCGGCTACGACGCCAGCGTCGATTACGTCGTGGGTAAGTTGCGGGACAAGGGTTTTGACGTGCAGACCATGCAATTCGACGCGCATGTGTTTCACGCCGAACCGGGATCGGTGACCGTTGCCGGCAAGAAGTTCGACGCGCGGGCGCTGGAGTACAGCCCCGCCGCGCCCGGGGTCACCGGTCCGCTGGTGGCCGTCGGGACCGACGCAAGCCCCGGCTGCAACGCGGCCGACTTCGACAACGTCCCGGTCAACGGCGCGGTCGTGCTGGTGGATCGCGGCACCTGCCCGTTCGCCCAGAAGGCCGCCGCCGCCGCCCAACACGGAGCCGTGGCGGTCGTCGTGGCGGACAACGTTGTCGAAGAGCAGATGGGCGGCACCCTCGGCGAATCCACCGACGTCAAGATCCCAGTCGTCGGCGTCACCAAACCCGACGGCGCACTGCTTCGCGCTACCGTCGGGCCTGCGACGGTAGAACTCTCCGCAGAGACCAAGACCATCCAGGCGCGCAACGTGATTGCGCAGACCAAGACCGGGTCGACCAGCGATGTGGTGATGGCCGGGGCTCACCTCGACAGCGTTCCCGAAGGCCCTGGTATCAACGACAACGGATCCGGTGTGGCCGCGGTTCTGGAGACCGCTTTGCAATTGGGCAGTTCGCCGGGGATCCACAACGCGGTGCGATTCGGTTTCTGGGGTGCTGAGGAGCTCGGGCTGATCGGCTCGCACAAGTATGTCCAGTCGTTGGATATCGAAGCGCTCAAAAATATTGCGTTGTATCTGAATTTCGACATGCTCGCGTCCCCGAACCCGGGCTATTTCACCTACGACGGCGACCAGTCGTTGCCGGCTGACAAGCGTGGCAATCCGGTGGTGCCCGAGGGCTCCGCCGGAATCGAGCGGACGCTGGCCGCGTACCTCAACTCCGCCGGAAAAACGCCGCAGGACACCTCATTTGACGGCAGGTCCGACTACGACGGCTTCACCCAGGCCGGCATTCCCTCGGGCGGCTTGTTCTCCGGCGCCGAGAACAAGAAGTCTTCCGAGGAGGCCAAGCTGTGGGGTGGTGAAGCGGACCAGCCGTTCGATCCCAACTACCACAAGAGCACCGACACCTTGGAGCACATCGACCGTGCCGAACTCGCCATCAACGGGGATGGTGTCGCCTATGCGACCGGTCTATACGCTCAAGATCTCAGTGGCCGCAACGGTATTCCGATCCGTGAGGACCGGACCCGTCACCAGCTGTCCAAGAAATGAGTTAGTCGCCGGTACGCTCGAACTTGTCTTCGAAATCGCCGCCGGCACAGGCGCTTCCAGTGGTCACGTTGTGGCCGTGCCCGATCAGCAGTGGGATCGGATCTTGCAGCGGGTCGGGCAGCGGATACTCCGCGCTGAGCTTGATATTCACGGTTCCGCCGAGGTTGCAGGGCACCGTGCCCTCGTCGTTGCGGGTCCACTTGCCGCCGCTGAACACCAGAGGCACCACCCCGTCGATCGCATGGAACAGGCTCATGCAGCGATCGCCAGTGCGCAGGCACACCGTACGGACGGTGAGATCGTCTTGTCCCGGCGCAGAACCGCCGTTCGCATAGGTGATTGTTTCGTGGTATCGCCCGCGTAGCGCTGTGGACGGGGAGGCCGCCCGTGGAGGCAACGCAGCCGGATCGGGAACCTTGGCGAGGTCGGGATCACCTGTGCGGGTGAAGGTTACGGTTCGCTTTGCCGTGCTGCAGCTGTTGGTGGTGGACCTGGTGGTGTCACCGGTCAGGGTGCCGTCGGGTTGCGGCTGCAGGGTGAACACCACCCAGACTTCGGTGGGCGCGTCATTACAGGACGTAGAGCCCAGGCCCACGGCAAGCCAACTACCGCCCACCTGATCGAACACCAGATCCGAGACGAGCACGACTCCGCTACCACCGACGTAGGACGCCGTCGCGATACAGCCGCCGGATCCGCACGTCGAGCGCACATCCCAGGTGCCAGTCATCGGCGGCGCACCCGCGACCCCTTTTCCTTCGAGGTCGGTGCCGGGGCCATAGTCCGCCCGGTAGGTGCCGCTGAACGCGTGGGCGGTAGCTGCGGTCGCGGTCGATGGTGTGCTGCCGGCCCGATCGTGGTGCTGCACAAACGTCACGCCCGCAAAAACCGCCGCGGCCACCAGCAGCAACGCGGTAACCGCAAGTGACGCAATCAAAGTCGGGCGTGAAACACGCGAAGGGCTGGTCATCAGGGTGGGCGCGGGCGCGGGTAGTCCCGGCGGGGGTGCGGGTGGCGGCGGGTGGACGTGGCCGGACGGTGGGCTGACAAGGGCACTCAGCTCGCGGGCGAAATCTCGGCAGCTGGGATACCGGTCGGTGGGCGATTTGGCCATCGCCCGGGCCAGCACCGGATCCAGCACAGCCAACTCCGGCCGACGTTCCCCCAGCGAAGGTACCGGCGCCGCAACGTGTTTGGTGATCACCACAGCGGGGTTGGAATCGACGTACGGTGGCGCTCCGGTCAACAGGTCAAAGGCAGTGCACGCCAGTGCATATTGATCGGTGCGACCGTCGAGCGGCTCACCCCTCAACTGCTCTGGCGCCGCGTACGCCATCGTGCCGACGGCCATATTCGTGGCAGTCAGCCCCGCTGGGTCATCGATCAGACGCGCGATACCGAAGTCGGCCAAAAAAATTCGTTGTGCCTGCGGATCCAGCAGGATGTTGGCCGGCTTCACGTCGCGGTGCAGCAGGCCCCGTTGATGCGCATAATCCAACGCCGACGCCACCGCCGTGATGATCTCCAGCGCCTCACCGACGGGCAGCCCGTTGGGATGGTGCTCGCGCACCAGCCGGGACGCGTCCGTGCCCCCGACATAATCCATCGAAATCCACAACTGACCGTCGTATTCACCGCGGTCATGAACACCCAAGATGTTGGGATGCGACAGGCTGGCCGTCAGATCGGCCTCACGCAGAAACCGCGCCCGATACTGCGGGTCGGCGGTCCACTGCGTCGGCAGCACCTTCAGCGCGTCCTGGCGCGGCAACCGGGGATGCGCGGCCAGATACACCGTGCCCATGCCGCCGGCACCCAGCACCCGCAGGACCGTGAATCCCGCGAACGCTTCACCTACCGATACCGGCATGGGCAGATCCTAACTGGAAGCTATGCTGCTGTTGTTTAGCTGGCGAACCTGGTGAGCGCAGAAACATCACGATGGCCGATGGTTTAGGCACAGGGCGGTCCTTTGCGGCGGCCCAGTTCGGTGTATTGGGCCCGTTGCAGGTGCGCATCAGCGATGAATCACTGCCGTTGGGCACACCGAAGCAGCGTGCGGTGCTGGCGATGTTGATCGTCAATGCGAATCGACCGGTGGGCATTGACTCGCTCATCGGTGCCGCATGGGATCAGCGGCCGCCGCAGGGAGCGCGGGCCACCCTGCATGCCTACATCTCCAACTTGCGTCGGCTGATGAGCGACGCGGGCATCGACCGTTCCGTGCTGGCCAGCACACCTCCGGGCTATCAACTGTCCATCAACGACGATCAGTACGACTTCGGCCGGTTCATTGCCGAGAAAAACGCCGGTGTGCAGGCCGCAGCCGACGCGCAGTTCGAGCAGGCCAGCCAGCACCTGCTGGCCGCGCTTGGCCAGTGGCGCGGCCCGGTTCTCGAGGACCTGAGCGACTTTCACTTCGTGGAGACGCTGGCCGCGGCGATCGATGAGGAGAGGGTGCTTGTCTACATCGCGCGTGCCGAGGCCGAAATCGCCTGCGGTCGGCCGCATAACGTGATCGCGGAGCTGGAGGCGTTGACCGCCAGGCATGGCTATCGGGAACCGTTGTGGGCCCAGTTGATTACCGCCTACTACTTGGACGACCGCCAGTCAGACGCGCTGGACGCGTACTTGCGGCTGAAAGCGTTACTCGCGGAAGACTTGGGCATCGACCCGAGCTGGACGATCCGGGAGCTCTACGAGCGGATTCTGCGCCAGGAGCCGTTGGACGCTCGCAAGGTTGCCCAATCACACGCCGAGGACACCATTGTCGCCCAGTCGGACAACGCAATCCGGGTCCGCCGGGCTGCGACGGCAGCACTGATCGGCGCCGACGGGCGACGCTATGCGTTAGCCGGCACGGCCACCCGGATAGGTCGCAGCCCCGACAACGACATCGTGCTGTCTGACGCCAAGGTCAGCCGCCACCACGCCGTCATCGCCGATGACGGCCACACGATCCTCATCACCGATCTGGGATCGGCGAACGGAGTCCGGGTGCGCCGGAAACGTATCGACCCCAGCGCCGAACTGCGCGATGGCGATCGCATTCGGATCGGCGACGAGGAATTCACGCTCGAGACCGGAGCCGGCCACGCCGCGCCGTAGCCGGCCGTCGGGTGAGCGGTCCGTTAAGGATCCAGTAAGCGCTGTACCGCACCGTGAGCACGCGCAGGTGTTGCACCGCAACACCGCGCCCTCACGAAAGGACGACGCACATGAAGATTCTGCCCGCCAACATCGAAGAACAAATCGAGCGCGTCGATCGCAATCGCAGCCTGATCATCGGGATCAGCGCGGGACTGGTCGCTTTCTGGTGCCTCTACCGGGTGCTGTGGTCGATCTATCTCTCGCTGACGTACGACTTCTTGTTCGGGTCGCTGGTGTTCTCCATTGTGCTGTGGGGTGTGATCGGCGTGGTCGCCACGATTGCAGCCACCGGATTTCTCACGCGCTACGCCAAGCGACCTTGAGCCGGAAAGATGGCCAACTCGTATCGGCCCGAGCCCCCACAGTTACTGCCCACCAACGTCGCCGATGGGCGCGCCCCGGGTGTGTACTACCGCATCGATGGAGAGTTGGTGCCGGTACTGCACATCTGGCTCGACGGCAGCGTGCCGGTGTTTTTCGAGCATCACGTCATCTTGTGGAAGGACCCTGAGCTTCATATCGGGCTCAGGGGCAAGGGTGCGCTCAAGCGGATGGTCGCGGGCATGCAACTGCTGATGACCGAGGCCCGTGGACCGGGGCAGGTCGCATTTTCGCGCGACGGCGCCGGGCATGTCTTTCCGCTGCATCTGCGGCCCGGTGCAGCGGTCGAGGTTCGTGAGCACCAATACCTGGCGGCCACCGGCAATTTGGAGTACGGATTCACCCGCCAGAAGGGGATGCGAAACGTGTTGTTCGGCTCGACCGGGTTCTTCGTGGACCGGTTCGCCGCGACGCAGTCGGAGGGCGTGCTGTGGCTGCACGGCTACGGCAACGTTTTCGAGAAAGTTCTCGCACCCGGTGAGCAGATCGATGTGGAGCCCGGAAGTTGGATCTACCGTGACGAAAGCGTCCGGATGGATCCGTGGGTTTTTGGCCTCCGGACCGGCATGTTCGGTGGCAGCGGCAACCTCGTCTTCAATCGCTTCACCGGCCCCGGTCGCATTGGGCTCCAGTCGATGTACGTAGACATGTCCGGCGACGTGTCGACGTGAGCGTGCTGGCCAATCCCTACAACCCGATTGGCGACATCGCGGTCGACCCCACCAGCGGCACCCTGATTGCGACGCGTGCAGAGGCTTGGCGCCGAGATCTATGTGGTGGACCGCGACGGCGTCGCGGTGTATGCGCTTTGAGTGAAAGGTTTTTGGAGAGCATCACGATCCACGTACGGCCGTCGTGCGTCGCCACGAGCTCAGGAGTGGGCCGGCTCTATGCCGCTGACCACGTGGGCGACGTGACAGTGCTGCCCGTCGCTACGCCGGTGCCTCACGCAGTGGCCGGCTGAACCGGGCGGGTCGGCGTTAAGGATCCATAAAGCCCGCTGCCGCACTGTGATTAGGCATCACGTCCACAACACAAACAAGGAGTCCATCAATGAAACGCGAAGTCCTGATCATGGCCGGTGCGGCGGCGACCCTCGCCACGGTGATGGTGGGTTGTTCACACCACGACAAGGCCGCCAGTGTCGGTAATGCCGCCGTGGCGCCCGCCGGTTCGTCGAACACCAAGGTGCTCGTCGACGGTAAGGATCAAAACGTCAAGGGCCAGGTTGCCTGCACGACAGCCGCCGGCACGGTCAACATCGCCATCGGCGGTGGAGCCGGTTCCTCCGGTGTTCCCACCGGCATCGGCGCCGTGTTGACGGATGCCAGCCCGCCCGTCGTGAAATCCGTTGCGCTGGGCAATGTCAACGGCGTCTCGTTGGGCGTTGGCGGCACCACCGGCAAGGCCAACGCCACCAAGGACGGCAGCACGTACAAGATCAGCGGTACCGCCAGTGGTATGGACATGTCCAACCCGATGGCAGGACCGGTCAACAAGTCGTTCGAACTCGACGTCGCCTGCCCCTGACAGCGACTCTGGCCCGGCCACTGGGCGTCGCCACGGCGACATTCGGTGGCCGGGCGGCCGCAGTGAATCCACCAGACGATAAGGAACATCCATCATGAAAAACAACAAACCCGCACTCATCTTGGCCGGGGCGATCGCCGCGCTCTTCGTCGTCACGTTCGTGATTCGCTTTGTCGCGCTCAGCGAACTCGGCATGCCCGGCGGTTGGACGCTGTACTTCGGCTTGCCGGTCGGAGGCATCGGCCTGCTGATTCTGCTGTTGCGGCTCGGGCTGCTCAACTTCGGCCACGAGCCGAGCGCCACTATGCGGGCCTTTCAACACGACGCTGCAATGCACGCGCGGTGGACGCCGGCGCCGACCGTGGCGCCGACGACGCAACGACTGCAGGAGATCGAGAACCTGCGCGCCAGCGGCGCCATCTCCGACGACGAGTACGCCGCGGAGCGTGCGCGGATCATCGCGAGCCTGTAGAACCTCCAGAGGCTCAACCGATCTCCGACAACTTCGGCATCACCTCGTCGCCGAAGCGTTTCATGAAGCCGGCAGGATCCGGTGTGCCCGGGACTGGGCCGGTGTTGATCGACGGACACCTCAGGAAGCTCGAACGGGTCCTCAACGAAGCCGACGGTTTTCCGGATCTCGGCGACATCCCGACCCACCGTTTCGCAATGGCGGGTCAACCCTCGATCTCTGTCGAGTTCCAGAGGTCGGCGTACTGGGCGACGAGCCGCAGCGTCTTCTTTCGCGCCCAACATTTCCATCTGGACGAAGTGATCGGCAAGCGTGAACATCGTCGCGCCGATCTCTTCGGTAGCCGCCGTTGGCGGCGAAGTCGGCTGAACATCACCCGTAGATCCCGGGCGGTCTAACTGACGGCCGGCGGCTTAGGTCGCGTCTCCGCGCAACTCCCAGAACCGGGTACTTTCCTCCGCATCGTCTGGTGTGCTGCGGACCCATATCGCAGCGACGACCGTCACCAGCGCCCAGCCGATGATGGCGGCCGGGATAGCCCAGAGGCGGCGCCGCAGCAGCGCTGTCGCGCACTCGCCGGCCAGGTTGGCGTCGTGGGCTCCCGGGGTCTGCGACAGGCTCCCGTTGAAGCCCCTCCCGCAGCTGATCTGCATTCCCCATTGGTCGTATTGACCCAAGTGCACCGGAAACCACAGCGCCAACAGTCCGGCGGCGATCAACGCGGCGCCCACGACTCCGAGTAGCACCTGACGATTGCTCACGAGTGTCCTCTCAGATCTGGCCGTATGCCGAGATATGTGAATGCGCGCATCGACGGGATTCCGGCGGCCTTGGCGCTCATGTCATGCAGACGTTCGCGAACAGCAGCACCGGCCACGACACGATGGAGCCCAGAAACGACACCGCCAGATCGACCCCGTGCATGTTCTGAAGATGCGCGGTGTGCGTCGTCGACCAGATCGTTCCGATCAGCAGATACGGTGTGCCGACGATCAATCCAAGCGCGATCAGCTGAGCGACCGTGAGCTGGTAGCCGAGGACGCGGCGAATCGTGTCGAGCATGAGCGGTCACCTCCCAACCCGGTCCCCGAAACGCTGCTCAAGCGCGTCGAGCAAGAGCTATGTTAATGACGGTTCTGACTCGGCGGTAGGTTTTTTGGCAAGAATCTGCGGGCTAGGGTGAGGCGGTGACGACGCCGCGCGCGCAGGGCGCCGCCGTAGTACGCCGACGGCCCAAGGATCGCAAAGATCAGATCGCCCGGGCATCCGCCGAGGCGTTCAGTGCGCAGGGCTACCACGCCGTCAGCATGGAAGCGATCGCGGCCAAGGTCGGAATCTCCGCGCCGGCGCTGTATCGGCACCATGCCGGCAAGTACGAACTGTTCCGCGACGCCGTCCTGGCACTCGGCCAGCAACTGGTCGACTGCACCGACTTCGCCGACACCGAAGCCGGAGGCGACCCCGCCGAGACGCTGGACCGACTGGTCGCGGCGCTGATCGACGTGACGCTGGTAAATCGCGCATCCGGCGGGCTGTATCGATGGCAGGCTCGCTACCTGCACGGCGAAGACCAATCCGCGCTCGGCGATCAACTGCGATTGGTGAACCGCCGAATTCAGCGGCCGCTCAACGCGATTCGCCCAACTCTGAACTCGTCGCAGCGATGGATGCTGTCGGCCGGGCTGCTCAGCGTGATCGGAAGCGTCGTCGACCACCGGGTTCAATTGCCCGCCGACGACATCCGCGCGCTGCTGGCCGGCGCCGCCTCGGCAGTACTCCGGGCCGAGCTGCCGGAACCGGCGGATACCGTGGACCGCCCTGCCTCGTGGCGGATCTTCGAAGCCGACACCGGGGTATACGAAGCGCTGCTGCAGGCGTCGATGGTGTTGTTCAACGCCAAGGGCTATCCCGAGACCAGCATGGCCGAGATCGCGTCGGCCGTCGGTATTCCGGTGTCGGGGATCTACCGCTACTTCCCCGGCAAGTGCGACATCCTCGCGACGGGGTTGCGGCGTGCGGCCGATCGAGTTTCGGGCCGGCTGTCGGCGATCCTGTCCGGGCTGACCGAACCGGGCCATATGCTCACCTTGCTGATCGAGGCATACGTGGCGACCTCGTTCGCGAATCCGGATCTGGCCGCGATCTACTACACCGAACGGGTGAACCTGACCCGGGTGGATCAGGAACTGCTCCGCGGTGTGCAGCGGTCGACGATCGATGCCTGGATGCGCCTACTGGCGGCGGCGCGGCCGGCGCTCACCGAGACGCAGGCGCGTGTTCTGGTCCATGCGGCGATGGCGCTGGTAGTCGATGTAGGTCGGCTGGTGCACTACGAGAACTCCGCCGACAACTCCGCCTATTCGCAGGCGTGTGTGCGAAAACTGATGGAAGCTACGGTTTTTGGGGTTGGCGGATAGCATTTCCGCCCAGGTAGGCGAGGTACCCGATCAATCCGACGGCGCCCAGGTTGCGGGTCTGCCGGCTGGCGAAAATCAGCCCCAGCACGGTTTCGATGCTGCCGTTGGTGTAGATGTGCTGGCGGGTGTTACACGGGAACGCCGACTTGGTGATCGGCTCGAACAATGACGGGCTGGTGAAGTGGGCCAGGCCGGCGCCGGCCAAGGCCAGACCTGAAAAGCGGGCAACACGATTACTTTTGCGAGACATGAAGCTCCTCAGGCGATTACGTAGTCGCTCAACGGGAAATTCGACGCTTCCTCGATCGCTGTCGAGGTGGCCATCGGACGCAACAGCGATGGCTCACCGCTGGGATTGAAATAGTACGACCGTGAGGTCGCGCAGTTACCGATCGTCCACAGCGAATCGCCGAGCAGTTCGGTCATCCGGTCGAGGTAGCGCGCGTTAGCCTCTTCGGTCACTTCGAATGTGTCCGCGCCCCGGCGTTCGAGCTCGGCGAAAAGGCGCTCCATCAAGCGCATCTGGTATTCCATGGTGTTGAAGAAGTTCAGTCCCAAGAAGGCAAACGGACTGGCCAAGCTGAGGTAGTTCGGAAAGTAAGGCATCGACACGCCCTGATACGCCTGGAATCGCGTGTCGCGCCACCACTTTCCGAGGTTGCGCCCGTCGCGGCCGATCACCTCGATAGCCGGGAAGTTGGCCTCCCACAGGTCGAACCCGGTGGCCAGCACCAGTGTGTCGATATTGGTTTTCGAGCCGTCGGCGTTGACGATCCCGTCGGCCTCGACGCGTTCGACTCCGTCGGCCTGCAGGTGGACATGCGGTTTGGCGAAGCTGCGGAAATAGGTGTTGGAGAACGTCGGGCGCTTGCACCCGATGTCGTAGTCGGGGGTGAGCTTGCGGCGCAGTTCTTTGTCGCGAATCGCCAGAAACTGATTGATCTTGCACAGATCCATCGCAGAGATGTTGAGCCGCCGGAACAGCGGGACCCGGTATCGCACCACGCCGACGGTGATCATCAACTCGTAGATGGTGTCGGTAATCGTCCGGATCAGCCGCTGCGTCCACGGTAAGCGGGCGAAGAGCCGTTTGACTCGATCCGGGAACTGTAGGTCGATCTTCGGTGCCACCCAGATCGGGGTGCGCTGATAGACAGTGAGATCGGCGGCCTTGTCCGCGAGTTTCGGAATCAGTTGCACTGCCGTCGCGCCGGTCCCGATGATCCCGATCCGCCTGCCGGTCGGATCGAAATCGTCCTCCCACTCGGTGGTGTGGATGACCTTGCCCTCGAACGTGGTGATTCCCGGAATGTCGGGTGTTTTCGGCTGGGACAAAAACCCAGTAGCGGTGATCAGGTAGCGCGCCGACAGCACGTCGCCACCGGACAGCGCCACCTGCCAGCGACGGGTCTCCTCATCCCAGCGGGCGCTTTCCACGACGGTGTTGAACCGCATGTGGCGGCGCACGTCGTACTTGTCGGCCACCCCGGCGGCGTACTGCTTGATCTCCGGTCCTGGGGTGAACAACCGCGACCAGTTCGGGTTGGGCTCGAAGAAGTACGAGTAAGTAGTGGTGGGGACGTCGACGGCCAGCCCTGGGTAGTGATTCACGTGCCAGGTTCCGCCGAGGTCGTCCTCCCGGTCGAGGATGACGAAGTCGTCGATATTCATGCGCTTGAGCTGGACTGCCGCGCCGATACCGCCGAAGCCGGCCCCGACGATCAGCACCTCGAAGTGCTCCGAACTCATGGCACGACAATATACGCAGTACCCCCGGTACCGGCAATCGACTGGGCCCTAGCTGGGCCTGGTTTTCCTTGTTGCCTTCTCGCTGGATGCGCGGTTCTCGGCGAGCAGCGCCGCATTGTCGTCCTCGAGTTCAAGAATGCGGCCGATGCCGGCGAGGTTGACTCCGGCGGCGACCAGTCGGCTGATCCGCCGGAGACGAGCCAGGTCGTCGGCGCTGTAGCGGCGGGTGCCGCCCTCGGAGCGGATGGGTTCGAGGAGTCCGCGTGCCTCGTACAGCCGCAAGGTTTGAACCCCCATGCCGACGAGGTCGGCCGCGACCGAAATGCCGTACACGCCGTGGTCTGGCGCTGGGCCCATCGCTTCCATCAGAAATTCTCGCCTCGTCGGTCAAAGGGTCTTGCGTAGTTCCTGCTTCCGATGGTACAAGAAATCTATGGCGCTCACCATAGATCACAGCAGGTGATCGATGGCCCAGGAGGAGCATCTTCG
>NZ_JBAPRN010000203.1:0-8450 GCF_049281135.1 Mycobacterium sp.
ACATCAGACAGTCCACTCGTCCCGCGGCCCCACTGTCTGGAGACCGCGTCGATCAGCGTCACTTCGCCGCCGCACGCGACCAGTCCAGCCGCGAAACCCTGTGCGATGAAAAGGGCCTCAGAGTCCGGATCCACCCCGACCACCAGAATCCTGGCCGTGCCCCCGACTCGGATCAACTGACCATCAATGCCTACTTCCAGGGTGTCGGTATCGGGTTCCCCTTTGACCACGCAGCCCACCGCGAGCCGCCAGAACCGGTCCCGCAGCGAAGAGGGGTCGTCATCGGCGGCGATGGTGCCGCGATAAGTCAGACCAACGCCGGCGAGCTGGCCTGCACTTTTCACGATCGGATCAGTGCGATCGCGGTACACCGCGAGAAGCGACCCAAGCACCATTCCGACGAGGGCAGCCAACGCGGTGTCGCGAACAGAATTGCCCCCGCGCGCGACGGTGGGAATGTCTCCACCGAGTACCACCCACGCCCTGGAGCCGTCGCGGCCAGGCCGCTCGACTTCTAGAACATACTGCTGCAGGCCTAATTCGGCCGCAGACACTATTTGAACCGCGTCATTGGCGTTGGGCGACGTCGCAGTGACGATGACCATCGGCTGCCGGGAGTTGACGCGCGCGTCGATCGAGTGCTGAATCGTCTGCGGCGATATGCGTCCCGAAAGTTTCTGTGAGGCCCTTGCCGCGACCTCCGGTCCGCGCAGGAACTGCGCGTACGTCGGCGCCCGTTCCACCGAGACCTGCTCTCCGCTGTAGGCGTCGCTGGCTGTGCCCAGACTCCCTGACGTGGAAATGATGACCCTGCCCTGGGCTGTATACGACACCGGCCCAGCTAGCGACCAAGCCAGCGAGAGACACACGCAGATCAGGGTCACGACCACGACGACCCGCCATCGCTGCCGGATCACCCTCCATAGTTCCTGTATCTCCACGACGCCCCTATACCCTTGCTCGCGCTCGCGTCACATAGCCTCGGTAACCGCCGCGCTCACCTACATACCGATGATACATCTAAATCGGAGAATCCAGGCTATTAGTACTAATATATACGACTAGCACAACTCGCAGTCTTCCACTAGTCCACGAGGGATGCATATACCCGGATAGCCCAGTACCAGGTTTGGCCTGGTCAAGAACAGACCGCGAAGCAACCGCGTGCTCCGACGGAGACACCGGGGCCCAGTGCTGGTGGCCAGCCACGGCTGGATGAGCGCTCCCGCTGAGGCCGGCTCCGCCGAAATGGGGCGTCGGGCGAGGCTCGGAAGCCGGCGCTTGGACCGCGGCATGCGAGGCGGGCAGCAGCGACTAGGTCGGGCGCGCTCGTCAGGTTACATACCGGCGATCCGTCACATGGCAGATATTCATGCTATATAAAGGTATTGACGCCCAACTACAAACCGGTAGTCTAGAGATATACCTGGATTCGGGGCACAGGAGCAGAGCAGACCGCAGATCGACCTGCTGATGCGACGCAGCGACCGTCGCTCAGTGGGCCCCGACGGCGCGCCGCCGTTTGACGACTGCGCTCGATTAGCCAAGGAGGCGATAGGGATGGATGTTTCTTACGAGAAACAGACCGTCGATAATCCCAACCCGATCGCGCGGTTCGCCCATCGCACACGGTTGAAGAAGTCGAAGCGACTTTTGATGCCATTTTTGGGGGATTCGGCCGTGTTGCTGGACTACGGCTGTGGCCAAGGGAAGTTTTTGCATGATATCGCCGTCGATATCAAGGAAGAAAGATCGGACGTAGTACTACTGGGATACGATCCTTATCAGAGTGCACAATACGACGACTTCCGCATCGTCTCCGATCCGACTGCCATCGCGGCACAATCGGTCACTATCCTGACATGCTTAGAAGTCTGCGAGCATTTGACAGATTCGGAAACGCAGCAGTTCGTAGACTTCGCATTGCATGCCCTCGCACCGAACGGCAGGATGTTGGTAACAGTTCCAATCATGACGGGCCCGGCCGTCCTGTTGAAAGAGCTAAGTCGAAGCATTCTTTTCCGTCGGCGTTCGGACATGACCGGATCAGAGCTATTCAAAGCGGCAATTCTAGGAATTCCTGCGCGCCGCGCCGACGATATCAAGGCATCTCACCGCGGTTTTGACTGGCGTGCAACGCAGCGAACTCTTCTCGGAAACTTCCGGTGCGTCAATATCGAGTTTTCCCCGCTGCCGTTTAAGAGTTCCTACGGGCAAAGCCAGGTCTTGATGCTGTTCCAGAAAATATGAGAATCGTCAAACGACGTTTGTCTTTGTGTCCGTGAATTTCAGGTGGCGTTCTCGTCCGGGGACTGCCCGGCGGCCGGAATGGCGCCCACCAGACTGTAGGTCACTACCGTCATCGACGAGGACCGTGCCGCCCCAAGGCCGGGTCAGCGCGCCCGTTGCCACCGGCCCGCGGCCTCCATCGATGCCGACGACGAACCCGCCCATTGGTTCTCTGAACGTGCCGCCAGGGCTACAGACTGCAAACTTGCAGATTGCGTTGTATACGGTCAAATAGTATGTAAACTGCGATATGAGTACATGCCTGGTATATGGATGTCCGTAGCACGAGGCGCCGCCGCGGTAACCGCGGCCCACTGCTTCCGCTAGGAGGAGCACATGTCGATTGTGACCACGCAACCAGAGTTGTCGACGGTGGCGGCGGGCAGCGTGCCGAACATCGGTTCTGCGATGACGGCCGGGAATGCGGCCGCCGCGGCTCCCACCACTAAAGAGGTGCCGACATTCTTCGGACCGTCTGATTCGCCATTGTTCGGCGTGCTTCATCTGCCGGTCGATAACCGGATCAGGGGCGGGGTACTGATCTGCGGTTCGCTGGGAAAGGAGGGGATGGACAGCGTCCGACTGCAACGGGTCCTCGCCGACAGCCTGGCGCGCCGCGGTTTCGGCGTGCTGCGTTTTGACTATCTGGGCTCGGGTGATTCTGCATACGCTCAGGTCCGTGATGACGCGGTGGCCAACTGGGTGGCAAGCGTGGGCCGCGCGCTCGACTACCTCAAGCTGATCGGCGCGGAGTCGGCGACCGCTATCGGCATACGTGCCGGGTGCCTCGTCCTCAACGAGTACTTGGCCCAATCCCACACGGTCAATCGCGTGGTCTACCTCGATCCCTATGGAACGGGCAGGCGTTACCTTCGGGAACACACCACGCTGTTCCGGGTGTCGGTGGGCGAGGACGCTGCTACGCCCGGCGAAGTGTCAATCTTCGGCGGGCGGTTGAGCGACCACGCCGCCGCAGAATTCGCCGCGCTGCGGATGGCTGCCAATCCAGTCAGTGCCCATGGCGTCGACAACGTACTTGTGGTGGGACGACCAGCCGAGACCGACAAGCGTGTCACCGCCCTGGCATCGGCCGAGGGAGTTGATTCGATCATCACCGGCGGTCTGCCGGAATGCGCCCGACCGAGGGACGTGTTGGTACCGATCCCTTCCACCGCGGTCGATTCGATCATCGAGTGGATCGACGAAAACGCTCCCACTCGTACCCATCGCGTCGTGCCCCGATACCGGACAACGGTGACGATGCCGGCCGACGGGCCCGACGGGGCCGACGTTGTCGAGAGCATCGAACGAATCGGACCGAACGGCCTATTCGCCATCCGCACGCTGCCCCGACACCGTAGTCCCGCACCCGCAAAGACGGTGTTGTTCTTCGTGACGGCCAACGACTTGCACGTAGGACCCGCCCGGGAGTGGGTTGAATTGTCACGTCGCATCGCAGCGGCTGGATCCCAGGCGGTGCGCTGGGACCCGGCAAGACAGGGCTTGTCGGGCCAGGTCAGCCGGAACCGTTGGCGCAGAATCTATTCCAAGGCTGACGTCACCAACTCGATAGCGGTGGCCAGACATGCGTGCCAAGACGCCGGCGAACTCGAGCTTGTCGGTATCTGCTCCGGCGCGTGGTACGCCGCTCAGGCCGCCCGCGGTATCGGTGCGCACTCGGCGATCCTGGTCAACCTGCTGGTGTGGAATTGGCGCGTCACCCCCACCTTGCTGCAGCAGTGGGGCGTCCGGAAGGAAGCGCTACACGCCAACGCGGTACTACACGCCAACGCGGCCAGTGACACGGGCGGCGGCGCTGGCGAATCCACAACAAAACGCCTCAAGGCACTTCTCAACCCGGCTCGGAAGCGGACGAAAAGCTCTATACACCAACACCTCCCGCGATTCGTCCTGCGGGTGTTGAGCCAGGTCGGACTCGTCTTGCTGCCGGAGAATGTTCTGACAACGCTTGCCCACCGTGGAACCAACGTGACGCTGATTACCTCGCCCGAGGATGCCGAGGAGTTCACTGCCAAAGGCGGCCGGGCAGCCCTTGACCGACTGCAAAGGACGTCGCGGCCGCCCCGCCTGATCGCCATACCCACCGGCGATCATTCCGCCCATCACCCGGCCATATTGGCGGCGATCCGCAACGCGGTGTTGCCGGTCGCTGCTGTTTCCTCAACCGAGCACATCGGTGTATCGAACATTACGTCGATTGAGAGTCGCCGAAATCGTCTAGGTCCCCTCGCTAAAAATGCGTGACGCGTTTTCGTGGAGGGAGTCAAGCCTTGTTCGGCGGGATGTTGTTCACGGGTGAGCTTCGGGCCATCTTCTGATCTTGTCGGATCACCGAGCGCCCACACGTCGAGCAGGCGTGAACCGGACAGGCATGGAGTGGATGCCGTTGATCAGTGTTGACCGCATGCGCTCGACAGGCCCCGCCAACTCCATGTTCTTCATCCGGCTCAGCACCTCCGATACGAGGGTGGCCGCCTCCACCCGGGCCAGGTTCGCGCCGAGGCAAAAATGGGCGCCGCCG
Organism: Mycobacterium sp.; assembly: GCF_049281135.1. Classification (GTDB taxonomy): domain Bacteria; phylum Actinomycetota; class Actinomycetes; order Mycobacteriales; family Mycobacteriaceae; genus Mycobacterium. The sequence continues at coordinate 4,832 of NZ_JBAPRN010000203.1, forward strand.
CCGCCAAATGCCAAGTGCGGATTGGGCTTACGAGTCACGTCGAAGCGGTCGGGATCGGCGAAGTGGGCCTCGTCCCGGTTCGCCGACGGGTAGAACATCGCCACCCGGTCGCCCTCCTGCACAGGCACCCCGCGTAGTTCGGTGTCCTTCGTGGCCGTCCGGAAAAACGCGATGAACGGCCCAATGTAGCGAAGCATTTCTTCAACCGCAGTCGGCAGCAGCGACGGATCCGCCTCCAGCTTTGCCCGCTCCTCCGGGTGGTCCATCAGCGCACACGTGCCGCCGGCGACCAGGTTACGGGTTGTGTCGCCGCCCGCATTGATCAACAGCAGGAACAAGAAGTTGAACTCGCTTTCGGTGAGGCGCTGTCCGTCGACCTCGGCATGCAGCAGCGATGTCGCGATGTCATCGCCAGGATCCGCACGTTTGTGGGCCACGAGTTCTGTTGCGTACCCGAACATCTCGGCGCCCGCCTTCATGGCGCGCTTGTCGCCTATCAGACCGGTGTTCATGATCTCGGTCAGCTCGTAAAGCCGGTAGCCGTCTTCCAGCGGAATGCCGAGCAGTTCGGCTATGACATATGAGGGCAGCGCCCCGGCGACGTCGGTGACGAAGTCGCACTCGCCCCGCTCGATGACGCTGTCGACCACGTCGCGCGCCATGTCCGTGATGCGCTCGTTGAGCTTCGCTACCTGGCGCGGCTTGAAGCCCTTGCTGACCAGAGCGCGCAGCGCGGTGTGCCGAGGCGGGTCCATCGTCAACATCAACACCCCCCGCTGGTCGGCGATGTCGTCGGGACCGGGCACGTCGAAGTACACCCCAGTCGCCTCCGATGACCACGTTGCGCTGTCGCGGGACACGGCAAAGACCTCGTCGCGGCCGGTGAGCGCGAGAAACCCGGGTCCATCCTTGTACGGGTGCCAGGCCACGGGTGCGCAGTCGCGGAGCTTCCGGAACGCATCGAAGGGCATTCCCGCCATGTATGTGTCCGGATCGGTGAGGTCGACACCGCCGATGCTGATCGCGTCTTCAGTCACGTCCGACCTCTTCTCTAGTGATGATCGCGCTCAGGACTAGACGGTGTAGCCGGTCGAGAATATCCCGCACCGGAACCTTTCGGCAGGCGGTTTCGGTCGGCCGTTCCAGCCGCCGCCTGAGGTCCACCGCGCCAATGGAGTCCACTCGTCCTCGTAGGCCGAATGGAACGGGTAGAAGACCAGACACTTGTAACTAGTTGTCTTCTTGCGCTCGCATTTTCATCGCTTAGAGCAGGTATGAAGGGTGACCCCGCTTATCCTGGAACAAAAGATGTGTTCCGAATACAGCGCCTGCGGAAGTCACTTCGCAGTTCACACGGAGGCAGCCATAACACCCAAGCGGCCCAAAGCCCGCCCTCTCGCGGTGAAAAACGCCGCGCGTGGCGTCGTTGTCAAGGTTATGCCGTGGATTCCGCCGTGGCTCAAACGCCTCCTGACGGGCGGCAGAAGGGTCACCGTCGACGGCAACACCCTTGACGCCACGCTTCAGTTGATCCTGATCGCCCAACGAAGCAGACGTACTGGCGGTCTCTCGGCTGGTGGTGATCTGGAAGTTGCCCGCGCCCTGATGCGGAAATCAAATGCGGCGATGGACATCGACTTAGCCGTCCCCACCACCGACATCACGATTCCCGGCCCCGACAGCCCGCTTCGAGCGCGACACTATCGACCGGCCGTCGCCGAGGCGGCTCCGCTGCTTCTCTTCTTCCACGGCGGCGGTTTCGTCGTGGGAGACATCGAATCCCACGACGGACTGTGTCGGATGATTTGCAGAGACGCCGCGATCCACGTGTTGTCGGTGGACTACCGGCTCGCACCCGAACACCGGGCCCCGGCTGCGGTCGATGACTGCGTCGCGGCCTATCGATGGGCACGTGGACACGCCGCCGAGCTAGGCGCTGACCCGTCCCGAATCGGCGTTGGTGGTGAGAGCGCTGGCGGAAACCTGGCAGCCCTCGTCACGCTGCGTAGCCGCGAAGAGGGTATTCCGCAGCCAGCGCTGCAAGTGCTGCTCTATCCGCTCCTCGACCTCTCCGCGAAGACCCGGTCGCGCACCTTGTTCTCGGACGGGTTCTTCCTGTCCAAGCTGCAGGAGGAGCGGTTCGTAGACCTGTATCTGGACGGCACTGGCCTTGCCGCCGACGATGCACGGGTATCACCGCTGAAAGCCGCTGATTTATCTGGATTGGCCCCCGCTCTCGTACTCACCGCAGGATTCGATCCACTACGCGACGAGGGCAACGAATACGCCGCGGCGCTACGCTCGGCCGGCGTCACGGTCGATCACCGACAGTTCGATGCACTGACGCACGGCTTTGCGGGTTTCACCCCATTTGGAGGCGGCAGCGCGGACGCCACCACGGCCACCATCTCGGCCATCCGAGCCCACCTCAGCCGCGGCTGAGGCGCGTCTCTCCCTGTGACGCCAACCGAATTGAAAGTGGCAACCGATCGTCGGGCTGACGCCCTACCTCATTCCATTCGTTCGACCCATTGAGCGCGAGCTGCCCCGGCTCGTATAGCTGCCTAGACAATCACTACAGGGAATTATCGCGCACGCAGGAAAGGGTGCCGCCACATGACGTCAAGACTTCCGCGACTGTCTGGCCGGGTGACCCCCTGCGCCCTCGGCTCATCCCTGCTGGGTCCGCGGCGCGGCCAAGCCGGACGGCGACGCATTCTCATGGCGACGTCCCCCAGAATTACGAATAGCGCGGCCAGGAGAGCGCCTCCAACGACGTCCGTGAGCCAGTGGAGACCAAGATACAACCGGCTGAAGGCAACGATCAGCACACCGGTAACCACCAACGCTGTGAGCAGGGCCCGCAAGGTACGGCTCCGTCCGACCCCGATGCACACGGCGATGATTCCGAGCAGCGCGCCGGTGCCCGCCACGTGTCCGGACGGAAACGGATGGTGATCGGTACTCAATAGCGGTGATGCCAGGACCTCCGCTTGAGTCAGTGGGCGGTCAACGACGGCCTTGATGGCGGTCTCGGCGAGCGTAGCCGCGCCGACCGTGGCAATCACTATGACTCCCGGCCTCGCTGAGCGAGCACGCCAAGACAGTAACGCTCCGCCGATTAGTCCGGCCGCTGCGATCACAGCGGAGCTGCCGAGACGCGCGGTTGTCAACGAAGCTTCGTCAAGCCCGTGGGATCGGTGGATAGCTTTTCCGATCCAAGACGCGGTGGGAGCGTCGTACGCCGTTACCCATCCATGGGCATGCACCCCGATCGCGAGCGCCGTGAAGGCCATCAGGAGCCCCGCGGCGACCAACACCGCTGCCCGTTTTCGGTCACCAACCAGCGCGCCGGCAACTAATAAAAGGGCAATCCCGATGAGCACGATGGTGGTGATGTTGTTCTGGATGACTAGCATTCTGCAGCACGCAGCGCTAACCCGCCGAGACCGCCCGCCCCGCAGGCACGAATCCATCAAGGCCCGTGCACTGCCCGGATAGACGAGCTACCGGTCCAGCGCTCGGCAACCAGTCCTTGAACACCACGGTCGGCCCTGCCTAGGCGAGATGGCTGCAGTTACCGGCGGCGCTGCTGAACACGACCACCAGACGTCAGCAA
>NZ_JBAPRN010000204.1:0-3712 GCF_049281135.1 Mycobacterium sp.
GTCGACCACTACATCCAACCGCTGGAGGCCATCCTGCAAAGTCCCGAAGCCCACGACCAACTCGACGAGTTAGACCTCGAGCTTGCCGTGTGCCAACTCTCGGGGCCGCTGCAGTTCGCATGGATGAGCGGTTTGCGTGTCATCGACCACCACGACTGTGCCCGCATCGTCGATGACTTCCTCGCCAGCAACCGACGCGCCGACACCACTGCATGATCCCGGGACGCCTAGCCTTAGCTATTCCTTCGCGCCAGCCGTAACGCTGCCGGCGACTACTTCGTCCGCGGGGCGCCCGAACCCCGCGGGCACTCACAATCTATATAGTTCGCGCTTCATGAGGCCGACCTCGAAATAGCTTTCCGAAGCGACCCGACCGGACCTTCGAGTGGGGCGAAGCACTCCTAAAGCAAGGGATCCGCGGTGCAAAGCCGCGGCAATGGGAGCGACGTCGATCGACCAATAAGCAGGCTTGGTGTGTGGTACTGCGGTCTGGCTGAACATAATGGCCCCTTCGACGCTCCATAGAGTTTGACACTGAGCGTATCGCTACGCTACTTATGGTAGCGCATCTGTCAAGGCGGCTCGCCGATTCTCGCGATCGTTATGGCCACCGCCCGGGTCGGGCAGCCGGCGCCAGCCTTCGGTCCGGTCGACAAGTAGGGCTCAGAGCACGGTCAGGCGGTCGCGGGTGCGCGCGCAGGGAGTCAGCGTCGACGATTTCGGATCGATCCGCTGACCCTGTATGGGGATGCTTGCCGCTGGTCAGCTCACGATGTGATCGTGAAGGTGATGGTCGTGAAAAAGCTGCGCCGCGCTGCGGCTAAAGCCAAACCCTGACTGGGCAATGCTCGCGCCTCTTGTCTGGCGCGGCCGCTGGCCACTGCGACGTCGGAGGAATGGGGTGCATCTTCGACCGTTTCGATACGAGGAATATCGTAGCGATACCTTACGTTCTAGTCGGTAAGTCAGGTTGATTGGAGGGACGTAATGTCGAACCAGGTTTCGTTGCGGCGCACAGATCCATTGATCGACGCCGCCCAGGCGGTCGCTGCGTTGCGCCGCGGGTTGCTGACTTTAACAGGGCGTGTACGCCCAACTCTTAGGCTCGCTCCAGCTCATGCCGAAGGCTATTTCGAGAGCTATTTGGAGGCAGGCCTGATGAAACGCGAATTGCATCGACTCTAACTGTCGCGGACCCGCGTAGGTCGGATCGATCACGTGGACGAGCTACACCGCCGGCCGGAGTGGGCCCTAACGGGCCACTCGGCGACCCTGAAGCGCGTCGAGGGTATCGAGGTCGGCGCAGGCCTGGCTGATGCGCTCCAGGTTGGCCAGTGAGATCTCGTCGGGCTGATACTTGGGTTGTAGCGGGCTTCGCCCGATCGTCGCAAGCCAAGCGAACATGCCGTAGACGACCTGCCGACGATAGGCGAGGAAGAGGTCCGCAGCGCCCGGGGGCGTTCCGACGCCGCGCGCTGCGCGTTCGTCACGGTAGCACTCGAGCAGCTCACGCTCCCATGCTCGGCGATCATCAATCGGCAGGTGGCTGGTGAGGGCATACGCCAGGTCACGGGCAGGACCACCGATGACGCACATCTGCCAGTCATAAAGTCCGAGCGAACCATCGCGGGTGAGGTACCAGTTGCCCGGATGGACATCACCGTGAAGAAACGTCCTCAGTCCGCCGAATGCGCTGTGCCGCTGAGACTCCACAAGCGCCGCGTATACCTCACGCCTGCGCGCGTACACCTGTGGCGGGATGACATGACGGGCACGTTCGAAGCCCGACAGAATGCGAGCCGACGCGTCCAGAGCGCCGTCAAGCATTTGCAGGTATTGCTGCGTGTCACGCAACCAGTCGCCGAACATGTTCTCCAGCGGCGCATTCCAATAGCGGGCATGCAGAGCCGCGAGCGTAGCCACGACCTGCTGCGCCTGTGCCCGGTTTAGTCTGCGGTCGAGCGCCGTGCCGAAGGTCGCGCCTCGGGTGACCGTCACGTCGTCCGTGAGCAACATCAGCCGGTGGCTGACCGGATCGAACGCCGAGCACAACGTCGCGGGCGCTTCGATATCGAGCTCGGGCCGCACGACACGGTAGAAGCTGGCCTCGATCTGAGCCAGCCGCGCGCCCGCACCCACCATGCGGTTCAAAAAGCTTGGGGCCGACTTCGTGAACACCGCCTCCGGCAGCCCTCCGTCGCGGCCCGCGGCGTTGTACGACACCCGCAGCGTGCGCCTCGCCGACGTGCCGTCGTTCCGCGGTCCGAGCTCAAAGCCAAGTACCGCGGCGCCCCGAACCCGTTGACACAGAGCAAGTGTCAACCATTCGTTGGTGAGTTTCTCGGGACTTGGTGGCACGTCCTGCAATGCCGTGATCGGACGCCTGCGCAGCCGCTCGGCCGCGACGTGATACCCGACTTGTCCCACCAGGCGGGCCGTATCCAATTGGGCTTTAAAGCCGGGCATCAGGCCGGCCCCGGAAGCAGGTAGGAGGGCGGGACGACGAACGAGTGCGGGTTGACCGACAGTTCCGGCGCTGTGAACGCTGTCGACGTGCGTACATCTACCCCTCCCCTACCTCAAGGGTGCCGTTGGGGCGTAGATAGTGCACCAGCGCACACCCAGCCGCGTACAACCTAGCGGACGATGAATAGATATTCAATGATGAAGTCTCATTCACCCCAGTCGTCCGTAACATCCGGCGACATCTCGGCTCCACTACCGACGACACACATCGGACGGATGCATCCCGCCGACGACCGCGCACACCGCTTGCGAGCGAATCAGCAGGGACTTCAACGAGATTCGTGCTACTGCCCTGGCGGTAACCGTACGATCATGGCCCGGGGCGGGCCACCGGCCGCAGCGCCGACGCTCATGCTCGCACGTGTTGGGTCGCGCGCGGCAATGTTTCACCGCGTACATTCGGAATGCCGACCGCCTCGGCAACCAGCTTGACGACCACGCAAGCCACGGCGAAGGTTGCCAGCCCGCCCACCTGGGTCAGTACCCAACCCACGTCGGTGTTGATCACCAGCCACGACGGCCAACCCACCGCGGCGTTCACCGCCGCGCTGGTCGTCAGCGCCAACGGGATGACCGCCAAGGTTCGCCAGCCCCGAAAGTAGGAATCGAACCGGTAGATCAGCGCCGCCAGCACCAGCGGGATGGCGGCATTGACCGCCATCCACCAGAGCGGAAACTTACCGAGCAGCAACGGCTGATGCCCGTAATAGACATAGGGGTTCATGGTCAGCAGCACCGTTTCGAAGATCAGGTCCCCCAGCATCGCGGCACAGAACACCAGCCAGATCTGATGCCGTGTCAAGCCTTTGCGCAAGGCCCTGCAGATCGCCGAGGTGGCGATGCCGAAGTAGACGAAGTAGGCCAGGCACAACCAAACCGGCAAGGGTCTGCCCCACGCGGTGAAGGCCGTCCAGGAATTCGAGGGGAACCAACAACCGCCCACGGTGTCGACCATCGGCTCAAAGACCATGATGGCGCCGCCGGAAACCATGAGAGACAACACGAGTGGTCGACCGGTTCGAAACCAGTCAATGAACGACAAGATCAGGGCGACGGCCACGATGGCGCCCAGGACGATGGTGATGCCCAACTCCGCGGTTTTGTCGACCGCCATGTCGAGCGGGGGTTGCGGCGTGAGCATCCCTTCATCTCCTCGGCCCAGAGCTGGTGGGGCTCTGATCGACTC
>NZ_JBAPRN010000205.1:0-9924 GCF_049281135.1 Mycobacterium sp.
GTCCCGGCTGACCCGTCTTATGCATACCTGCATCCCGACGGGGCGTCCATCGCGTTTTGGCGTGACGCAGAACGGACCGCTCGGGAGGTCGACGCGTTCTCTCGAAGCGACGGCAGAGCCTACCGCGATCTGGTGCGCACCCTGGACGCCCTCCTGGGTGTGGCTCTGCCGTTGATGGCGGCCGACCCGGCCCGGCCCTCACCCCTGGCCCTGGCGCGGGCAGCTGCCTCGGCGACGCGGAATCTAAGGGGTCTCCGCGGTCTTCTACCGCTTGTCACGAGCCCTGCCGAGGCAACGGTGTGCGAGCGGTTCGAGCACCCTGTCGTTCGGGGTGCCTTGCTCGCGCTCGCCGGTGGAGCCGGTCCGGTCGCTGCCGAAGGTAGCGGGCTGGGGCATTTGATGCTGGCGCTGCTTCACCGGGTCGGTGTCCTACGGCCGATAGGTGGCATGCAACGACTGAGCGAGAACCTCGCCGCAAGGCTGCAAGCATCGGGCGGTTCGATCCGAACGGGTACGGCGGTTCGCGAGATTCTGGTCAGCAACGGGCGGACCCGCGGTGTCGTACTCGCCGATGGCTCCGAGATCTCCGCACGTGCTGTGGTGGCCACCTGTGACCCTTATCGTGCGCTTATCGAGCTTGCGCCGGCTGAAGCCGTCGGGGAGTCGGTACGAGCCCGGGTCCGCGCCATCCCGTCCAACGCGCACGGCGCGGCGCCCGCCGTAATGAATCTGGCACTTGGTGCGAGAGCCGAACTGCACGAACGATTCCGGCGCAGAGACTGTGCGGACATCAGGGCTGCGGCGCTGTTGTTGGGCACCGAGCAGAGCACTCGCTCGTCGTACGAAGCCGCCGCTCGTGGCGACATTGCTGAGGATCCCCTCCTGTGGGCCGCCGTCACCTCTGCTGCCGATCCGTCGCAGGCACCCCCGGGTCAAGATTCGCTATACGTGTACATCGCTGCTAACCCGGTGGTGGCAACGGGGGGTTGGCCGTATGTGCAACCCGTCGCAGAAAAGCAGGTGCTCGCCAAGCTTGCGCAGTTCTTCGACGGCCTGGACTCTGAGCTGGGACGCTGGTTCGAGACCCCGGATGAACTCTCGGCGAGACTCGGGGTCCGAAACGGCAACGTCTTCCACGTTGACCTCAACCTCACGCGGATCGGCCCGATGCGGCCCGCCTGGGGCCTCGCCGGCGGGCGGACACCCGTGCAGGGGCTCGTCCTCGGCTCCGCCGGCAGCGCCCCCGGCCCAGGAGTGTTCGGCGCACCAGGTCATCTCGCAGCCCGCCGGGCCAGTGCCTACCTCGCGGGACAGGCATGTCGCTGACTCCCTTGTCCACACCGCGGAACATGGCTTCCTTAGAACGAGGCGGCATTCGTCATTCACCCCTTGGCTGGGAGGACGTTCAGCCCACGGCAGAGCTGGTTATGTTCTGCAAGCCTTCGACGAGCAGCGGATGACGATCGACGTGCACGCTCACACCATCATCCCCGGATACCACGATCTCCTTGCTGACCTCGGTATCGCTGCCCCTGGGTACGGCACCGGCAACGGTCTAGTCGCTCCTACGGAGGATGTCCGGATCTCGTTGATGGACGAGGCCGGAATAGACCGCCAGCTGCTTTCGGCGATGTCCGCCCCCTACACCTCGGACAAGGCGGGCGCTGTCCGAGCTGCCAGGTGTGTCAACGATGCACACGCCGAATTGGTCAGCCGGTATCCCAATCGCCTTGCGGCGTACGCAGCGCTACCGCTGCCGCACTTGGACGAGTCGCTAGCCGAGCTCGAGCGGTGCCTCGACGGACTCGGCATGATCGGAGTGGCCCTGCAGTGCTCCTGTCTCGACGAGTCGGTGGCCGCAGAGCACTTTGACCCGATCTACTCCGAACTCGATCGTCGTAGCGCGGTAATCTTCTTTCACCCATGCGTGAACGGGCTCTGCTCGCGGCTGGTGGTCGAGTGGGCGCTCGCGCCGACCGCGGGAACCGTCTTCGAAGACACCACGATCGCCCTCCATCTCATGCTCCGGCACATTCCCCACCGGTACCCCAATCTGAGGTTCGTCATTCCGCACCTCGGAGGTGCGTTGCCGATGTTGTTGAACCGCCTGGATAACCAACTTCCGGTGACCGCACCGGACCTCCCCGAGCTGCCCAGCCAGACTGCGCGCAGATTCTTTTACGACACCATGGGCCACGGTTCGCAGGCCGCATTACGGTGCGCGGTCGACGCGTTCGGTAGCGATCGGATCGTGCCCGGCAGCGACTATCCGGTGCTGCTGCCATTCGAGAGCTATCGCGATACTTTCGAATATCTGCGCCACGCGGGCCTTCCGGAGGTTGCGTTGCGAAATATCTTGGTAGAGAACACTGATCAACTCTTGGCGAGGGCATGATGCGTATTGGACGCTTCGCAGATGTCGACAACGCCCCGTTCTGGGGGCTGATCGACCAGGGCACCGAGTCGGTGCGACGCATCGACGGCGACATCACCACGTGGGCCCCGACCGCTGCCGCCGAAGGGACGGTAGCGGTACAGCAAGAGGCGATTGCCCTCAGGCGGTTTCGGCTACTGCCCCCCGTTGATCCGGCCGCGCGGGTGTTCGGAGTGGGCGCCAACTACATGGCGCACCTCGATAAGCTCGGGGTCACTGACATCCCGGCACACCCCACGGCGTTCATGAAGCCGAACTCGGCGCTGGCTGATCCGGACGGGCAGATCAGGTATCCGCCCACCACCCGACAACTGGACTACGAGGTCGAACTCGTCGTCGTGATGAGTGGCGGCGCTACCGACCCGCTGTTGGGTTTCACCATTGGCAACGATGTCAGTGCGCGCGATGCGAAGGGCCTCGGGGGGTTCGATCTGTTCGGGATGAAAGCGCTCGACCGAACCGCCCCGGTGGGACCCTGGATCACCACACCGGGCGAACTGGGCGTCGACTGTCAGCCATCCTTCGACATTGTGTTGCGGGTCAACGGTGAAGAGCGCCAACGTGACAACACTCGGTCAATGGTGTGGCCGGTCAAGGACATCATCGCCTACATCGACGAGCGAGTTGCACTGCGATGCGGTGACGTCGTGTTCACGGGCACGACGGCTGGGGTGGGTCTCGAAGATGGCCGTTTCTTGGAACCGGGCGATATCGTCGAAGCTGAGATCGAGGGACTCGGAATCCTGCGCAACACGGTAAGTGACCGCCCAAGCGTGGCGTCATGAGCGACCCGCAGCCGACGATCGCTTCAGTCGGCGTTGATGTGCTCCCTGTCATTCCAGGCCTCCCAGCCGGCGACGGCTCAACCATGACACCACGACGGCGGTCGCCGGTACGGTGACGGCCGCCCTGCAGTGCAATACACCCGAGGGGAGCTAGTGCCATGAGACGACGAGGCCTCGAATTTGCGGTGAGTCGTGTTCCCGAGGCTGATTCGTGGGCTTGTCGTGTACCCAACCGACGACTGTCGAGGAACGCCGCGTCGGTCGGTCTTGGTGCCGCCCGAGCCACAACCCGAAAACTCAAACGGCCTGACCAACAATCCGATATACCACCATTCGGCAGTAACAGCGGGAACGTCAGAAGAGCGGTATACCTGCGGGGAGCGACTGCACCGCCGAGCCAAGCAGACCGTGGCGAACTGAATGCAACGCAAGAGTTGTCGTTGAGGCCTCCTCGAGTCGAGATTCCTTGTATTCATTGGAGTCTCGCCACATGAGCGGGGCCGTGATTGCCGGGGTCGGTATCCATCCGTTCGGACGCTTCCCGGTCGGTTACCGTGAGCTTGGTGCCATCGCGGTGAACGACTGCCTTGCCGACGCGGGGGTAGCACCGCAGGAGATCGACATTACCTTCGTCGCCAACGTCGGGGCCGAAATGGCCAAGGGCCACAACGTCCTTGACCGCATCTACCGCGGCGGAAATCCGATCATCAACGTCGAAGCCGCTTGCGCATCCAGTGGCTCCGCACTGTTCCTGGCCAACAACATGGTCACGAGCGGCGCGGCGGACATCGTGCTGTGCCTCGGAGTGGAGAAGGCGCCGCGCGGATTCATCGCTCGGTCGGGATACGAACAGTGGCAAATCGAAAGCGGGCTGGGCGTCAATCCCCTGTACTTCGCCATCCAGGCACAGGAGTTGCTACAGGGCGGAGAAGTGCTGGAAACCGATCTGGCCGACGTCGCGGTGAAGAACCACCGACACTCCGTTCACAATCCGAATGCCATGTACCGCAAGGAGTTCACCCGAGAAGAGGTTCTGGGCAGCAAGATGGTCTGCGCACCGTTGACACTGCTCATGCTGTGCGCTCCCAACGAAGGAGCGGCCGCGGCGATCGTGATGACGGAGGACATGGCGCGCCGCCGCGGCATCGAGTCACCGATCCGACTGCGAAGCATCGGTCTGGTCTCCCGTGGACCAGACGATTGGTTCGTGCCCGCGGCGTCCTACCCCATCGAGCGAACCAACATCACCGAACGGGCGGCCGCGATCGCCTACGAACGCGCGGGCATCGGACCCGAAGACATCGACGTAGTGGAATGCCAAGACACCGATGCAGCATCGGAACTGCTGGCATATCGGGATCTGGGGCTATGCAAGCCCGGGGAGGAAGCACGGCTGCTACGCAGCGGCGACGTCACCCTGGGTGGCAGAGTGCCGATAAACCCGTCTGGCGGGCTGTTGTCGAAGGGAGAGCCACTCGGCGCCTCTGGACTCGGCCAGATACACGAGCTTGTCCAGCAACTACGCGGCCGCGCCGGCATGCGACAGGTGAACGAGGCGTCGATTGGCGTCAGTCACGTTATGGGCGCAGGGCATAACGCCTGTGTGGCGGTTCTTTCACGGTGACCGCCGAAACATTGGTGTACAGATCAGGCTCGATCGGGCAACCGACACAGCTGGCGGCTTCGCGGTGTCCGCGCTGTGCTCGCGTGCAATTCCCGTCGACCGCTTCGTGTCCAGCGTGCAGCCTGCCGAGCGACCACCTTTGGCTCGCTGGACCAGCCAAACTGGTGTTCGCAACGCAAATACTCGCCGAACCGCCCGAGAGTCTGGTTGCTGCGCCATATGGGGTTGGCGTCGCCGAATTCCCCGAAGGAATTCGAGTAATCGGTCTGCTAGACGATCCTCCGCCGGCAGTGGGTGACGCCGTCGTGCCCGTCGTCCATCAGCCCGCGGCTGATCTGGTCACCTTTGCGTTTCGGCGAGAGCCGGACCAGATATGACCGGATCGCTGCAGGCGCAAGCCGATTCGGGGACCGAGACGCTCACGCCGGAAGAGTATCGTGTGCGCCTCTCGGATTGGTTGCGCGCACAAGACAAGCCGTCCGCGGCCGATCAATATTCTTCGCTCGAAGAGCGAATCAGCCGCGGTGCATGGTTGATAGCCGCGCTCTACGAAGCCGGTTGGAACCGTTACGGCTGGCCAAGCGCCGTGGGGGGGATCGGTGGCGACATACGACACCGCGCGGTGCTCTACGACGAGCTATGCCGGGCGGACGTAGAAATACCCGAGCAAAACATCATCTTGGAAGTAGTGGGGCCTTCGCTGGTCGCCTTCGCCCCGGACGTAGCCGCCCGCCGGCTCCCCGGCGTGTTACGCGGCGAGGAGATTTTGTGCCAGGGATTCAGTGAGCCTGAGTCGGGCAGCGATCTCGCCGGCCTGCGTTGCCGCGCCACCGTCGACGCCGCCACCGGAGACTTCGTGGTCAACGGCCAGAAGATATGGACATCGTTCGGTCACGTTGCGGATCACATTGTTCTGTTGTGCCGAACCGGCACAACGGAAAGCCGAAGCCGCGGTCTGACCATGCTGCTGGTGGATTTGCGTGCCCCCGGGGTCGACGTGCGACCGATCCGCTTCGCCAACGGCGAGGACGAGCTGTCCGAAGTCTTCTTTCACGACGTCCGGGTTTCCCAAGATCATCTGATCGGCGATGTCGACGATGGTTGGTCAGTGGCGACATACCTGCTGCAATTCGAACGCGGTATGTACGCCTGGATGCGCCAGGCCGTCTTGTCCAACCGGCTTCGAATACTGGCTGCCCAACTGGATTCGCGCGGTGACGGCGACGACGGCCGCCGGGAACGACTGGGGGCGGCCGTGCTGGCCATTGCAGCCTTGCGTGCGCGCTCATCGCGCACCGTGCAGACGCTTGCCCGGGGAGACACGGTCGGTCCGGCCGCCAGCATGGACAAGCTCTTGCTCGCGACCGCCGAGCACGCGGTCTACGACGCCAGCCGCGACCTGCTCTGCCCTGACTTCGCATTGGACGACACACAACCCGGGGTCTTGCAGTGGCGCGCGGAGTGGTTCTACAGTCGCGCCGCCTCGATTTACGGCGGCGCTGCTGAGATCCAGCGAACAATCATCGCTGACCGTGTCCTCAACCTGCCCAGAGAGTGAAGTTCGTTCGTGGATAACGATTTTGAACGCAGCCTGCGTGACACGCTGCGGGCCGTGATATCCGAGTCGGCGTCCGACAGTATCGGCAAAGAACTCGATGACCTCGGCTGGTCTGAACTGGTATCCGAGACGCCGTTGGCCTTCTCGCTCCTCTACGACGAACTTGGGCGGGCGGCGCGCAGCACCGCTCTCATCGATCAACTCGTGCTCAGCGAGCTCGGTTCGCCATTGGCAGGCAGCTGCGACGCCGTGGTCTACCAGGCACCTGCACAAGATCTCCGGCCACCCACTCAATGCAATGTGGATGGCATCATCGTCGATGGTTGGGCAATGAACCCGCCAGACATGGACGAGCGACTTCTCGTCTGGTCCGCCAAACACTCCGAACAATCCCCGGCCGCTATTGCGATTACCACGCTCCGTTCGGCACCCGGGCTGGACATTCGCCCGGCAAACACACTCGATTCCGAGGGCTCGTGGGTCCGCATCACCGGGAGGGTGTTGCACTCCGAAGCGGAGACCATCACCGATTTCCATGGACAACTACGCGACGGCGTGCGGACGTCGGCAAGGCGTGCAGCCGCTGCCGAGATGGCCGGGCTCGCCCACGGCATCCTCGGCTTGGCTATAGAGCACGTCGCAACTCGCACCCAGTTCGGTAGGCCTATCGGGTCGTTCCAAGCAGTCCGCCACAGGCTCGCGGACGCTCGTACGTTAGCCGCCGGAACCGACGCACTTCTGGAGGATGCGTGGGACACCGGAAATGCTGAGAGCGCCGACCTCGCACTCGCCTATGCCGGCCACGCGCACCGCCTCATCGGCTCGCACTGCTTGCAGGTTTGCGGAGCGATGGGCCTGACTTGGGAGCACGACCTGCACCGTTATCTACGGCGCGGATACACCCTTGACGCAGTCTTTGGCCCCGCTGCACGAATCACCGAATTTTTTGGTGCTCAACTCATTGCGAGGACGGCGAACTCGGAGTCGCGCCATTCAGCTGAGGCGAGGTCTACCTGATCTGGCTGCTGCACAAGCCGTTCGATAGCCCAAGATGACTGGGAGGGACGTAGAACATGAGCGAAGAATTCCTCCTGCACAACTCGCCGTGCGTAGTGTGCGGACGTCCGGCGCTGTCGTTGATTCCGAATGTCGGTGTCAGACACCATGATTCGATTTGCAACATTACTCCTATCCACACAGTGTCCAACCCACGGGGGAACCGACGTAGCTCGAAGCGGCGCGACTCGAAGCGGCGTCGCTCTGGGTGGCGCGTCTGATGTGCCGCAACGAGCGCAGGTCACTTGCCTCGAAGTTCGCGATCGCGCGATCTACCTCAGCGGTTGGCCTTGCGGGGACAATCGCCAACATCTCTTCGCACACGGCAAGCTGTTTGGCGATCCGTATCAAATGGGGACGGGCCCAGAACAGAGCACCTTCGTTTGGTTTGTTTCACTAGTGATCGGCCGACGCACGATCATATCGTAGGTGAAGCGGTGGTCGCAGTGACCGCGCCCCAAAGCGGACGGGATTTGATCATGAGTGCTTCGGCCCAGCGGTGCTGTTTGTGGTGCGGCATTATTTTGATGACACTGTTCGGCTTGGGCTTTGGCGTTCTTGCGGGCTTCATCTTTCCGCCATCACCGCAAGCTTCGCCCGAGGCAATAGCGCACATGTATGCGGCAAAGCGCACCGAGATCCGATTCGGTCTGCTGATCTCGATGGTCGCTGCTGGACTGCTCGTACCATGGTCGGCAGGTCTGTTCATCCCGCTGCGCAGAATTGAGGGACGGTTCTCGCCGTGGCCGTATGTGGTCATGCTCAGTGGCACTCTCTTCTCACTTGAATTTCTTTACCTCTTGTTCTTCTGGTTGGTATGCGCCTACCGCGAAGATGCGGCAGCGGAATTTGTCCGCAACCTGAATGACATGGGTTGGGTGGCCTTTGTTGGATTGGTGTCGACGGCGGTCATCTTCGCCGCGGGGATCGGCATCTCGACGTTGTCCGATCGTCGGTCCGAGCCATTGCTGCCGCGATGGTTCGGGTATTTCAGCCTCTGGGCCGCTTTGATGTTCACACCGGGATCTGCGAATGTGTTTTTCAAGGACGGCCCGTTGGCCTACAACGGTATTTTCGCCTGGTACATACCCGTTGCCGTCTTTGGAATCTGGGTCCCGGTTGTCACGGTGGTCATGTTGAAGTCCGTCACGCGGCAGGAACGCGAGTGGAACGCTGCACCACCGCCCAAGGGCGCAGGGGGTGGGCCCCTTGAGGTCGAGGATCTGGCTGCGCAGCTCGCCGATGTACGTCGGGAACTCGCTGAACTGAGGCCAGCTGCGACATCACGATGAGCGATCTCGCGAAAGCGGTGAGTCTGAATCTGCGTTGGCTTCTGTGGACGAAGGCGTAGCTGCCATGCCGCCTCGATACAGCGTGGCCCGCGACGAGACGGTGCCCCTCCGAGCGGAGCCGAATCTCCTGACGAAAGACGAGCCCGAGCCCTGAGTCAAGAAAATGCCTGGCGAAGCCGGTGTCTGGATCTTCATCTTCGGGGAGATGTGCGTGTTCGCGGTGTTCTTCTCGATCTACCTGCCCCACCGAGCGAGGCAACCGTAGCTGTTCGCGCACTCGCAGGAAACCCTGAACCGCAACTTCACTGTCATCAACACCGTTCTGCTGCTTCTCAGTTCGCTGTTCGTGGTGCTGGCCATGCGTGCGATGCGCGGGCCATCGCGGCACTTGACACCACCGCTGTTGGTCGGCGCATTCATCTGCGGTCTCGGGGTTCGCGTGCATCAAGATCACCGAGTACCACGAAAAGGTCAGCAACGCAGCGTGGGGTCCGAGGTTCACGTCGGTCACTTCGGTGGCGGAGCAGGCGGCGCTGGCCTTTTCGTCATCGGGCTCGCGAGGACGATGTAAACGAACCGTCAGGGTGTACGGTTCAGACCGGCACGTGCCTGCGCCAGTTGGGCGCGATCCAGCCGCCGTCCTTGCATTCCGGAAGGGATGAGAGGTGTTCTACGCCTTGGTTGCTGGCGCCGACCGACCCCAGCCAGTATTGCGGGTCAATTCCTGGAGCAGGGGTATTGCGCGGTAGGGGAGCGGAGTCGTCAGGGCCAGCGTCGTCGTCGAGTGCACCACACCCTCGATCACCACGATCCGTTCGATGAGGTCTTGGAGCCCCGCCTGATTCAGCGCTGCCACCCGGACTAGTAGGTCTTCGCGGCCGGTCGTGGCGTGGATCTCGAGCACCTGTGGAATCGCGATTAGATCCTTCACTACCGCCGCGAGTCGGCCCTGGACGATCTCGAGCCCGATGAACGCAAGAACCGAGGCTCCGGCTCGAGGAAGGCAGAGCTCCGGACGATAGCCGACCAGCAGACCATCGTCTTCTAGACGCTTCAGACGCGACTGCACGGTATTTCGAGATATTCCCAATGTCGAAGCCAACGCGACAATGCCGGTGCGGGCGTCGCGCGCAAGGATTTCGAGCAATTTGGCATCGAGGCGATCAATGCTGGGC
>NZ_JBAPRN010000206.1:0-6933 GCF_049281135.1 Mycobacterium sp.
CATGTGGAACTCGGCGCGGATGTGGTGGTCGTGGGGGCCGGACCTGCGGGTTCGGCGGCAGCCGGCTGGGCCGCCCGGGCGGGAAACGACGTCCTCGTCATCGACTCCGCCAGCTTCCCCCGCGACAAGGCCTGCGGCGACGGGCTGACGCCGCGTGCGGTCGCCGAGCTGGAACTGCTGGGCCTGGGCGAATGGCTGGACGCCCGGATCCGGCATCGCGGCCTGCGGATGAGCGGGTTCGGCGGCGAGGTCGAGGTGGACTGGCCCGGCCCGTCGTTCCCGTCGACCGGTAGCGCGGTGGCCCGCGTCGAATTGGACGACCGGATTCGCAAAGTCGCCGAGGAATCCGGTGCGCGTATGCGACTCGGCGTCAAAGTTGTTGGTGCTCATCATGATTCGTCGGCCCGGGTGACTTCGTTGACGCTGGCCGACGGGACGCAGGTCGGCTGTCGCGAGCTGATCGTGGCCGACGGTGCCCGCTCGACACTGGGCCGTGTGCTGGGCCGGCGATGGCATCAGGAAACGGTCTACGGCATCGCGGCGCGGGGATACCTGACCACGCCACGCGGCGACGATCCGTGGCTGACCTCACATCTGGAGCTGCGCTCGCCCGACGGCGCGGTGCTGCCCGGCTACGGCTGGATCTTCCCGTTGGGCAACGGCGAGGTGAACATCGGCGTGGGCGCGTTGTCCACCTCGAAGCGTCCCGCCGAATTGGCGCTGCGACCGCTGATGTCGTACTACACCGACCTGCGTCGGGACGAGTGGGGGTTCGAAGGCCAGCCGCGTGCGATGTCGTCGGCGCTGCTGCCGATGGGCGGCGCGGTCTCGGGCGTGGCCGGCCGGAACTGGATGCTGATCGGCGACGCCGCGGCCTGCGTCAACCCACTCAACGGCGAAGGCATCGACTACGGGCTGGAAACCGGCCGGCTGGCGGTCGAGATGTTGGGCTCGGGCGATCTGTCCAAGACCTGGCCGCACGTGCTGCAATCCCATTACGGCCGAGGGTTTTCGGTGGCCCGCCGGCTGGGGTTGTTGCTGACGTTCCCGCGGTTCCTGCCCGCGGCGGGCCCGATCGCTATGCGATCGACGACGCTGATGGGCATCGCGGTGCGTGTGATGGGCAACCTGGTCACCGACGATGACGCCGACTGGGTGGCGCGGGTATGGCGCGGCAGCGGGCTGGCCTCGCGATTGATCGATCGCCGAAAACCGTTCAGCTAATTGCGGAGTAGCGGCAGAACCTGGTCGCCGATTCGGGACACCTCGGGCAGATAGGGCGTGTCCGACAGGATGAAATGCGTGACGCCCAGGTCCCGGTAATGCTGCAGAGCGGCGGCCACCTCGGCGGCCGATCCGACCAACCACGTCGTTCCGGCTCCCTCGCCGCCGTATTTACTCGGCGTCGTGTACAGGCAGGAGTCGAGAACTTCTCCGCGGCCGGCCAGGTCGCTGAGCCGTCGCTGCCCCTCCGCCGATCCGGCGTCGTGCAGCAGCAGCACCGACGGTTTGCCGGCCAGTTCGGCGACCTTCCCCTCGGCGTCGCGCCATGCCTCTTCCGAGGTGTCGCGAACCAACGTCGTCACCCGCAGGCCGTACTCCAACGGCGCGTGCTCGCGGTCGAGTTTCTCGGACAACGCCTTGAGCCGTTCGATGCGTTCGGCGATCCCGTCGAGTGGCTCACCCCAGAACAGTTGGACGTCGGCCTCTTCGGCCGCGACTTCTTCCGCAGCGGCCGATGCGCCGCCGAAGTACAGCGTGGGATGACGGCCGTCGTCGGCGCCGAAGATCCGCGGCTCCAGCGTCGAGTGTTCGACGGAGAAGTATTCGCCGTCGAAGGTGACGTCCTCCTCGCGCCACAATCGACGGATCAGCTGCAGGAATTCGCGGGTCCGGTCGTAGTGGCTCGACTTGTCGAGGTCGACGTCGCCGTACGCCCGGGCGTCGTCGGCCCCGGTGACCACGTTCACCAGCAGCCGCCCGCGGCTGAGCTGGTCGAGGGTGGCGGCGGCGCTGGCGAAGTGCGCGGGGTTCCAGTAGCCGGGACGGATGGCGACCAGCGGGGCGAACGTCGTGGTCCGTGCGGCGATCGCGGTGGCTATGGCAAACGAGTCGGGCCTGCGCCAACCCGTGCCGATCAGCGCGCCGCCGAAGCCGCTCCGCTCGGCGCGCAGCGCCAGTTCGACTGAGTAATCCAGGCTGCCCCAGCCATCGACGGTGTCGTCGCCTCGGTGCCCGGACAACACAGTATTTGGGATATACCAAAGAAATTCGCGGCTCACCGGTCCCGATGGTTGCACACGAAGCACAACCGGACCAGACCGAGAATCAACGCGAATGAAAGTCAGCGCGGCGCTTTGTAGGCGGCGTGCAGGGCGACGATGCCGCCGGTGAGATTGCGCCACCGCACCGCCGACCACCCGGCTGCAGATATCTGGTGTGCCAGCTCAGGCTGGTCGGGCCAGGCTCGAATCGATTCCGCAAGGTACACATAGGCTTCCGGGTTGCTCGACACCGCCCGCGCCACCCGCGGCAGCGCCTGCATCAAGTACTCCTTGTAGGCCGTGGCGAACAACCGATTGGTGGGCGTGGAGAATTCGCACACCACCAACCGCCCACCGGGCCGCGTGACCCGGGCCATCTCGCGCAGAGCCGTGTCGCGCTCGGCGACGTTGCGCAGCCCGAAGCTGATGGTGACCGCGTCGAACACGTTGTCGCCGAACGGTAATCGGGTCGCGTCGCCGGCCACCTTCGGCACCATGCGGGCATGTCCCGCGCCGAGCATCCCGACGGAGAAATCCGCCGCCACGCACCACGCCCCGGAGGTGGCCAGCTCGACCGTCGATACCGCGGTGCCGGCGGCCAAGTCGAGCACTTTCTCGCCCGGGCCGATGTCCAGCGCGTTGCGGGTGGCGCGCCGCCAGTACCGATCCTGGCCGACCGAGAGCACGGTGTTGGTGATGTCGTAGCGCCGCGCGACGCCGTCGAACATCGACGCCACTTCACGGGGGTCTTTGTCCAGCGTTGCGCGGTTCACGCCATCGACACTATCGGCAATCCGGGAATGCGACGCCGACGGATGCGTTGAACAACGGCGTGACAGAAAAAGTTTGGTTCATCACCGGTACTTCACGAGGCTTCGGACGCGAATGGGCGATCGCCGCCCTGGATAGGGGCGACAAAGTCGCCGCCACCGCGCGCGACACCGCGACATTGGCCGATTTGGTCGACAAGTTCGGCGATGCGATTCTGCCGATCCAGTTGGACGTGACCGATCGCGCGGCGGATTTCGCCGCGGTCAAGCAGGCCCACGACCATTTCGGCCGCTTGGACGTCGTGGTCAACAACGCGGGCTACGGCCAGTTCGGCTTCGTCGAGGAGCTGTCCGAGCAGGATGCCCGCGATCAGATCGAGACGAACGTTTTCGGCGCACTGTGGGTCACCCAGGCCGCGTTGCCGTACCTGCGCGAGCAGCGCAGCGGCCACATCATCCAGGTGTCGTCGATCGGCGGCATCGTCGCGTTCCCCAATGTCGGCATCTACCACGCGTCGAAGTGGGCGCTGGAAGGCTTCTCCCAGGCGCTGGCGCAGGAAGTCGCGCCGTTCGGTGTGCACGTCACGCTGATCGAGCCGGCCGGTTTCTCCACCGACTGGTCCGGGTCGTCGTCACGCACGGCCGAGCCGCTGCCGGCCTATGCCGACCTACGCGCCGAGAACGAGAAGGTACGCAAAACTCGTTGGGCGGCACCGGGCGATCCGACAGCCTCGGCGGCAGCCGTGCTCAAGGTCGTCGATGCGGACGAACCGCCGCTGCGGGTGTTCTTCGGCGACGCGCCGTTGGGACTGGCGAAGGCCGACTACGAGCAGCGGCTACGTACCTGGGAGCAGTGGCAGTCGGTCGCTGAGCTGGCGCAGGGCTAGCTCACTGCCCCTGAGCGTGTTGCCGGCGCTCCATGCGCGCCCGGGCGATCGGCGACAGCACCGCCTCGTAGTGGCCGAGCAGCTGGTCGCAGATGGCGGGCCAGCTGCGCTCGAGCACGCTCTTACGGGCGGCCACCGAGTATCGCTGCCGTTCTTCGAGCAGGTGGGCGACCGCGTTGGGCAGTTGCGCTTCGAATTCCTCGACCTCCAACAGCAATCCGGTACGCCACGGCGTCACCAGATCGCGCGGTCCACCGGCATTGGGAGCGATCACCGGTAGGCCCGAGGCCAGGGCTTCCTGCACGACTTGGCAGAACGTCTCGTGCTCACCGGCATGCGCGAAGACATCCATGCTGGCGTACGCCGTGGCGAGTTCCTCGCCGTACAGTGCGCCGGTGAAAACGGCTGTGGGCATTGCCGATTGAAGTTTGGCGCGGTCGACGCCGTCGCCGACGATGACCACCTGCACGTTGCCGGCGGCGGCCAGCGGCGTGAGCCGCTCGACATGCTTCTCCGGCGCCAGCCGACCGACAAATCCGACGATCGGCTTGCCGTCCGGCGACCAGTGCTGCCGCAGGGCCTCGTCGCGGGCCGACGGCGCGTAGCCGATCATGTCGACACCGCGCGCCCAGTGATGGACCCGCGGAATGCCATGAGCAACCAGCGATTCCATCGTTGCGGTGGATGGCGCCAGGGTGCGGTCGGCCATCCGGTGCAGATGGCGGAACCACGCCCAGGCCGCCCGCTCGGTCATGCCGATCCCATAGCTGGCCGCGAAACCGGGCACGTCAGTCTGATACACCGCGACGGTCGGCACCCCGAGCCGACGGGCCGCCTTCACCCCGCCCCAGCCGAGCAGGGCGGGCGACGCCAAATGCACGACGTCGGGCTCGAATCCGCGCAGCACCCGCAGAATCCGTGGCATCGGGAGGCCCAACGGCAGGGTGGTCACCTTCGGGAACATCCAGGACGGCACCCGGTGCACCCGGATACCGTCATAGATACGATCCGCGGGCTCCTCGCCGTGCGGGGTATCGGGCGCGATGACAAGGGCTTCGTGGCCGGTGCGGCGAAGATGCTCGAGTGTTCTGATCACCGAGTTACTCACGCCGTTGACGTGCGGGAGAAAGGATTCCGCGACAATCGCTACTCGCACACCATCACGGTGGCAGCGTCGACTGTCGATATGGTTACCGACTGGCGTACTCGACACGAACTCTGACCCAAAGGGGGCTCTGACAATGCGGTCCTACCTGGGCGTATTGGCGGCCATGCTGGTCTTGGTGATGTTCACCACGAATACCGCGCACGCCGACGTGCCGCGAACCCTCGACGGCGACGGTGTGCTGGTCGGATCGGGGATCGCCCCGGTTCAGTTGGCGATCTTCTGCGAACCGCAATGCCCGCACTGCGCCGAGTTCGAGTCGACCGACGGCGACCGATTGGCCGCCGCGTTGGCCAGCGGCCGGGTGGCGGTCACGTATCGCTGGATGACGTTCCTGGACGGCAGGCATCACAACGACGTGTCGGCCCGCCTCGTCAACGCACTGTTCCTGGCGGCCGACCCGGCTGCATCGCCGACGGCGTATCAGGCTTTCGTGCAAGACCTTTACCACCATCAAAGTGCTGACGGCCCAAGTAACGACGCCGTCGCAGCGATGGCGCGCGAAAGCGGATTGCCCGACGTGGTGGCCGACCGGATCGCAGCCGGCGACAACGTGGTCGACACCGCCGCGGTCAACGACTCCAACAAGGCACGCCTCAAGGAGGCGAGCCCGGACAACCCCGGCACCCCGACCATCTACGACCTGAACACCAGAAGTGTTGTCGACACTCAAGATCCGGGCTGGCTCGACGCGCTGGCCAGCTGACGATCCAGCCGCTTGTCCAGGTAGGCCAGGCCGGTCAGAGCCGCGGCGGCGATCAGCCAGCCGAGCACCGCGATGGATCCCGCCGGGATGATCGCCAGCTTGGCGTTGCGGTGTTGCACCCGAACCAGATTGGGGTTGCGCTTGTCGTATTCGACGTAAATCCGCATGCCCGTTGCCAATTCGGACGGATACAGCACGCCGAGCTCGGGCCGGTAGGTAACCCGGTCCGGCGTCACGAACTCGATGGTGGAGCGGCGCGGACCGGCACTGAGCACCTCGGCCTCTGCGACACCCATATTGTGTTTGATGGCAAAGTCATTGCGCACGGCACCGGCCACCAGCAGCAACGACTGCAGCGTGATCAGACTGGCCACGATCAGCACCCCGATGCGGGCCCAACGGATGGCGCGGTGCCCGCGGGTGTTGGGAAACTCGCCGCTGCGGCCGTGAATGAGAATGCGCCACCAGGCTTTCAGCGCCGCGAGGGCACCGGCGAGTCGATTCACAAGGCGGCCTTGATCGCAGCGTGCAACTGCCGCAGCGAGGATCGGTCAGCTTTGACCTCGAGCACCCGCAGTCCGGCGGCCGGCTCGTCGAGTGCGGCGCCCAGTGCGTCGACCTCGATCTGGCGACTGTCGATGTGGTACGCGCGGCACAGCGCGCCGACATCGACGTCGTGTGGAGTGCCGAACACCCGGGCGGACAGGTCGGAGAACCGCGGGTCGCCCTGCTCGAGCAGTTCGAAGATGCCGCCGCCGTTGTCGTTCGACACCACGATGGTCAGGTCGGTCGGTACCGGCTCGGTCGGCCCGATCAGCAGGCCGGAACTGTCATGGACGAAAGTCAGGTCACCGATCAGGGCGATGGTGCGGCCACCGGTCGGGTCGTGAGCCAGCGCAGCCCCGATCGCCGTGGACACCGTCCCGTCGATGCCGGCCACCCCGCGGTTGGAACGCACCTCGATGCCGTGCGGGTTCAGGCCCACCAGCGCCACGTCGCGCACCGGATTGGAGGCGCCCAGCACGAGTTGGTCGCCTGGCCGCAGCACGTCGGTGACGGCGGCGGCCACGTGTAGGCCGGTGGTCAGCGGGTGGGCGGCAAGCTGCGCACGGACAGCGGCGACGGCGTGCCCGTTGAGTTC
>NZ_JBAPRN010000207.1:0-3927 GCF_049281135.1 Mycobacterium sp.
GGGCCGGCTCGCCCAGCCGGCAGCGACCGGTGTACAGCGCGGCCAAAGCCTTCAGCTCGGCCAGCGTGTGCATCTCCTCGCTGAGGCGGATTTTTTCGATCCGGTTGACCAGCGGCTCCTTGACAGATTCGGACAAATCCGCGTCGTCGAGGAGCTTTGTCACCCCGGCAAGCACCCGCGCGGTCTTGTGGACCGCGGCCGGCCGCACGTACAGCACGTTGATTCGGGCCCGCAGCGCGGCGACGCCCGACAGATCCCTCAGCGTGTCGTACATGGAAGCGGCTGACCTGCTCGCGTTTTCGGGCCGCGTCAACACCTTGATACCGAACAAGTCAAGCCGATCGAGCAGGGTATTTCGCGCGCTGTCAGACAAGACATCGGATTCAGCGAAATCGGCCGGTTCACCCAAGATGTTCTCGCGCACAGCTGCGGGCAGCGCGGCGATCGTGCGCAGCCAGCCCGCCTGAGTTTCGTTGAACGAGCCGCTCTCGGTGGTCTCGGCGAGCTTGCCCATCACCGGAAGCACCCCGGCGACGTAATCCTTGAGCTCGGCGGCATGAGCGGCGGCCTTTGCCTGCGCTTCCGCCCAGGGACCATCCTCGCCGGCAAGTTGGTCGGCACGACTGAGCACACCAAGAGCGTTGGCGGGAAAGTCATAGCGTCCTCGGAAGATTCGCCTGAACCGCCGTAGGGCGTCGCGTTCCGTGGCGCGCAGAGTCGCACCGAGCACAAACAGCAACACATCGACACCGCCCGAAAGGCCCAGCCTGGCCTGCTCGTCGGGGCCGGCCAGGCCAAGCATCTCCTCGGTGAGGCTGGCCAGGCCCTCATCACCGGAGAGCCCAGGAGTGTCGACGACGGTGATACTGCGCAAAGGTTCGAAATCCAAGGACACATCGAGGTGGGCCACATCTGCGGACTTGACCGGCAACTCGTCGGGCAGATGGCGGTCGCTCAGCCACAACAGGTGCGGCTCGCCCGTGCGCGGCACGAGTCGAGCCTGATCGGGCCCGAACCGGAACTGGGTGATGACCCTCGTGCACTCGGTGTCAGCCGTCGGCGCAATCCGCTGCCCGACCAGCGCGTTCACCAGTGTCGACTTACCGGCGTTTTGATGCCCGGCCACGGCTAGGGTCAGCGGTTCGACCAATCGCACACGCCATTGCGCCAGCTGTGGTTCAGCGTCATGGCCCAGGTGCCCGCCCGCCTCATCGAGCAAGTCGGCCACCTCGCCCAGCAGCCACGAACCCGGCGCACGCGCAGGATTCACCATCGTGCGGCTTCCGCTGCGCCGGGGTGCAGTCGCCCCCGGCGGAGTTCGTGCAATCCATCCCACGTCGGGGTTGGACACCGCCCGGGCGACAAAAGTTCCCCGGCGCCCCGACTGCGTGCCCGTGACGTGGCCCGCCGTAGATGCACCGACACCGTCACGGGATCAGTTGACCGCCGCGACCCCGGCCCGAGCGGTATCCTCGCATTCGGACGCAAACGCGCGAGAATCTCCGTGCCGTGCGGTTTTCCCGTGCTGGAAGGCACCCATGAATAATAGGTCCGCCGGAAACGAGAGGCGCGTCGGTAACGTTCTCGAGGACCCGACGTTGGTCCTGGCCGCTCAGGGCTGCGATATGGCGGCGGTGATCAGAACCCGTGCCCGCACGCCCACCGTTTTCCGGGACCCTGACCAGTTAGAACGCAACCACTCGTCCTGGCCGCAGGACGGTATCGTCGCACACCTTGACATCGAAGCCGCGATGGCCCGACTCACTCCGGTGCACCGCGACGCATTAGTAGGCTGGTTCTACGCCGCCATAACCTATGCCGACTTCGCCGCGTGGCCGGGAACCGAGCTCAGTACCGTCAGGACTCGGCTGCTGCGCGGTAAAGAACAACTCAAGCCGCTGCTGCTGGAACCTAACACGTCCTCGGCTGTGTCTAACCCTGCAATGCCGGGGCACAGCACCGCACCTGGGCCAACCCTGAGTAAGTCGAGGAGGTGAGAACGTAAATGGCTGATTACAACGAGCACAGCAACTACGGCGATCCCGAAACGGACCCAGACGCCGCGCTGCTCGACGACGAGCTACGCGACCTGTTAACCGATTTTCCCGCTGCAGGTCAGTCTGGCAACGACCTGCCCGCAGCGGCGCTCAGCGAGATCTCTGATGCGGTCCGTACAGCCTGGCCCGACGGGCATCCCCCGACACCTGAGGAACTAGCCGCCGAAGACGCGGGGAATGAGTCCCCCGGCGATATTTCGGGTTTCGAGTCGCAGGACTTTCACATCCCGCATGACAGCCACTACAGCGAGTTCGACCACCCTGATGCAGGGCACCCCGACTATAGTCACGAACACCCGGATCACGGACACGACTTCACCTGAACCGCTGACGGGTCGCGGTCAGCGTTGACGGTTGAAGGCGGCGATAACACCCCCGCTTGTAGGACCAGCCAGGCGCACGTCGACGACTTGAACACGACTGAAGCGGAGCGTTTGCGGTGCTAAGGCATCGCGACCGGTCGTCGCGGACTCTCTGGAGCGTCGTGGGCAGAATGAGCGCACGCTGATGTGCCGCGTGGCTGGCCGCCAAGACTGGCCCGGATGTCGTCGCGGAAAGTGCAGCGGTCACATGTGATGAGGCATGCTGAAGCGAGTCACATCCAGCCTCCTAGTCGCCGAGCGTCACCCAATCAATGGTGGCGATGCAGCTTGTGATCGTCGGTAGCAGGGCATCAAACCGGGCAGACGGCGCGACAAAGTAGACTTGCTGGACGACAGCACCACCTTGACCGGCATCGATCAACAATTCATAGCTGTCGTATTTTGTGGATACCCAGCTTCCTTCTACCAGAAGAACTGTGCGACCGTTCAAAACAAAGGTCGATACCGAGGACAATACAAACTCATCCACCGCGGCCAGATCTCCAAGCACCTCATGGAGTTCGTCTACTTGTTCGCCTGAAAGGACGCCGGAATTTTGTTGCAACAAGTTCCGAAACTTTTCTCCGGATCGGGGCGAGATTGGAATGCCACGGTAATAAAACCCCAGCTGCGCTCTTTGATCATCTGGGGGTGTGAACAGGATGAGGCTGGATAAGTCGGGGTCGTCCTGTTCGACTTTCACCCAATCATCAGGCAATTGCATGTCGCTAATCTGACCTATGCTGAGTCTTTGCGTCATCTCACAGCTTGCCTGGTGTTTCTAGAGTTGTACGGTTTCTCTCGGTGCCGACTACTACTCGTGCTGATGCTTGGCCGCAAACTGCTGCAAGGCCTCGGATGCTTGTTCCAGAATTTGCTGAACCTCCTGGGGATCCGACACGTGCTCCATACCATCTATCGTCCGAGTACTGAATTTTAAACCAGGTTGCCATTCTCCCTGCAAAAATGTTGCTGCTAAGCCGTCGTCGGTCATTATGATCATATTTCCGTCGTCGTCTCTGCCAACGGTCGGCATCCTGTCATCCATTCTTTACGGTCCTTTCACCAACTCTGTAAGAAATGCGGGAGCCAGCAAGCCCGCGTCGTACGTCGTCAGACAGGCCACACCTCGCGGCGCCACGCGGCGTCCCAGAACATCCACTCGTAGCGGGCGGTGGTGGCGAAATGGGCGCGGGCGCGCGTCTCGTCGGCGGCGCATAGGGTCAGGCCGACGTTGTCGGCCAGCGCCAGCACCTCGGCGACGATGGTCTGGTATTCGTCGTCGGCATAGGTGTCGATCCAGCGCTGGTAGCGGGGATCCGGCGAACCGCGCTTAACGAGCTCGGCGCCCACCTTGGCATAAATCCAGTAACACGGCAGCACCGCAGCGAACCCATCGGCGAAGGTGCCGCGCTGAGCGGTCGCCAACAGGTAGCTCGTATAGGCGAGGGTGGTTGGCGCGACCGGAATGGCATCCGGGTTCTGGATGCCCAGTTCGGTTAGCAATG
>NZ_JBAPRN010000208.1:0-14234 GCF_049281135.1 Mycobacterium sp.
GGGCCGCCGGAACCGCGCCGCGGCGAGCGCCTCCCACGCCCCGGGGGCGATGCTGGATTCGTAGCGGCGCTGGACGTAGGCCTCGTCGGCTGGGTATTTCGGATCGTGGAAGAGCGCCTCGACGATCCGGCGCATGGCCGGCACCGTCGCGTCGTAGTCGTACAGCGCCTCCATGTGCTGGTTGCGCTGGATTTCGCCGCCGCCGCAAATGGCGACCAGACTGCGCAGCGGCAGCAGCGGAGACTCCGACGTGGCGTCGACGAGCAAGTTGATCGCACCCATAGAGTTGCCGACGAAATGCGCCGAGCCGACACCCAGCGTCTGGCAGAACCGGGCGATGTGGCGAATCCGCATGCCACGGCCGTCGTTGAAGTCGATGACCTTGGCCGACTGCCCGAAACCCAACATGTCGGGCGCCAACACTCGATAGCGCTCGGCGAGTGCGGCTATCGTTGCCTCCCAGCTGATTTCGGCACTGACGCCGAATTCACCGCCGTGCAGCAGAACCACCGGATCGCCGTGACCGGATTCCAGGTAGCTGGTGGCCAACCCATCGACCACCGCGGTTCTGCTGTGAATCTGCACTGCAGGCTCCTACTTGATCGCGATGGGATTCACCGGAGAACCCACCGCACCCACGAACCTGAGCGGCGGTGCGATGAGCTGGAACTCGTACACTCCGTCGGCAGCGCAGTCGGCTGCCAAAGCGTTGAGATCCCAGTACTCGCCGAGCATCAAGCCCATGTCGCGCAGGCACAGCATGTGCATCGGCAGCATTGTTCCCTTGATACCGGATACCGGGTCTTCGACCATCAGGTTGTCGGCGGCCACCGCCGCGATGTCATGGTCGTGCAACCAGGAGGCACACGTCCAGTCCAATCCCGACCCGGGTTCGCTGCCGTTGCCGGTCTCCAAAAATCTTGCCCACCAACCCGTTCTGACCAACACGATGTCGCCGGGCCCGACCGCGACGCCCTGAGCTCGCGCCACGTCGTCCAGTTCTGCGGGTGTGACCGGGTTGCCGAGTTTGAGGAACGTCTCGACACCGCGGTGCCGCACCACGTCGAGAAGCACTCCGCGTGAGGTGATGCCCTTGCTGTCGACCTTGTCGATGCCGCAGTAGGGCGCACCGAAGCTGGTCACCGAGTCGGCCGGAAAGCCGTTGTACAGCTTTTCCTCGTAGTAGACGTGCGAAAGCGCGTCCCATTGGGTGGCGCATTGCAGCGGCATGATGATCATGTCGTCGTTGAAGCGGAAAAGATCGTCCTGGAAGTATTTTCCCATTTCCTGAGCGCCGGGATTGGCGGCCCAGTCCGGCCCGAATCTGGGCAGCGAGTGCGCGTCGCCGCCGTCCACCGTCATCACGTGAATCGGGTTGTGCCGGAATTTGAATGATCCCTGCGGGCCCGACGATCCGAAGTCCACGCCCAACGGAAAGACTTTGCCGTGCTTGACCAGAGCGGCCGCCTCGGCGATCTTGTCCGCGGTGATGAAGTTCAGGGTCCCGAGTTCGTCGGAGTCTCCCCAGCGTCCCCAGTTGGACACCTCGCCGGCGACCCGGCGGAAGTCGGTCAGGCTGGCCACACTGCTCGCCCTTCTTCGAGTTCACGCGCGGTAGCGGCGCCGAGATTGCCGCCGTCGACCCACAGTACTTGGCCCGAAATGTAGCTGGCGGCTTGGCTATTCAGGAACACCAGAACCGCGGCCTGCTCCCCGGGGTCGGAGACCCGGCCCAGCGGTTTGGCGATGTCATCGAGGAAACCCTGACCGTACGCGCCACGCAGCTGGTCGAGAATCGGTGTCTCGGTGACACCGGGCCCGGTGCAGTTGATCCGAATACCCCTGCCACCGAGTGCTGTGGTCTTGCTCATGGTGTACAGGATGATCGCTTCCTTGGACAGCCGGTAGCCCCCGTCGGCCAACGCGTCGGGATGACGGCGACACCACTCGATGCCCTCGGAGATCGTCGTGGTGTTCAGCAGCCCGCCGACCACCTGCTGATGCTCCCGGTATTCCTTGGCCGCAAGCGAAGACACGCTCGCGATGGACGATCCGGCCGGCATCTTCTCCAGCAGCGCCTCGGTGGCGTGCCGCAGGCCGAGAAAGTTGATCGTGAGCACCAGCAATGGATCGCCGATCCCGGACGAGACCCCGGCGATGTTGAACAGCGCATCAACCTGTCCGCCAATCGAACTGACGGCGGCGTCGATCGATGCCGGATCGGTCAGGTCGACGGTGTAAAACTCCGCGATGTCTTCGCTCGGCGCCTGTTTGTCGAACCCGACGACATGGGCACCCAGCTCGGTGAGCTGGCGCACCACATGCGCGCCGATGCCCGACGCGCACCCGGTGACCACGGCGCGGCGACCGTCATAGCTCAACAGCTCGTCGATTTGTCCCAACGACGACTACTTCTTCTGGTCTTTGAGACGCTGGGCTGCCTGAACACGACCCTCGTTGATCTCGGCCATCGCTTCGGGAATCTCACTCGCGGTGAACTTTCCGCCGCGACCTGTGGGCAGGCCACCGAACGAATAGCTTTCGTCGAACTTCGGCGCGGTCGGCTCGGGCCGACGCGACTCGATCTTCTCGATCACCGGCGCCAACCGCTTGGCCTTCTCGGCCACCGCCTTCTCGTCACGCTCGATGAATTCCGGCAGCACCTCTTTGCCCATCAACTCGATGGACTCCATCGTGCCTTCGTGGCTGCGCGGGTTGAGCAGCAGGATGATCTCGTCGACGCCGCTCTCCTCGTAACCCCGCAGGAACTCACGGACGGTGGCCGGCGAGCCGATCGCGCCGCGGCCCGGGCCGTAGGCCAGC
The DNA here is from genome assembly GCF_049281135.1 of Mycobacterium sp. GTDB lineage: Bacteria > Actinomycetota > Actinomycetes > Mycobacteriales > Mycobacteriaceae > Mycobacterium. The sequence goes on from NZ_JBAPRN010000208.1 coordinate 2,824, forward strand.
GTCGGATCTTTCTCGCACTCTTCGAGATAGCGCTTCCACACACCGGTACGTCCCGGCGTGTGAACGCCAGTCATGTAATAGTGCATGATCCCGAACGAGAAGAACCCGCCGCCCATCCCGAGTCGCTGCACGGCCTGCTCGTCAGTCTTGGCCACCATCATCGACAGGTCGCCACCGATCGCGAGGATGTTCGGGTTGATCGCGGGGGTGATCGGCACGCCGCTCTCCTCGAACTCTTTGTAGTAGCCGTTCACCCGTTCGGTCAGCGGACCGGGGCCGGTGTAGGCGAAACTCAGTGCCCCGATGCACTTTTGGGCGGCCATCTGAACCGAGGCCGGCCGGGTGCAGGCGACCCACACCGGCGGGTGGGGCTTCTGCAGCGGCTTCGGGACGACATTGCGGGCCGGCATCTCGATGTGCTCACCCTTGAATCCGGTGAAGGGCTCTTCGATCATGCAGCGGATCGAGACCTCCAAGGCCTCCTCCCACTGCGCCCGCTTGTCGGCGGGGTCGATGTTGAAGCCGCCGAGTTCCCCGATCGAGGACGATTCGCCGGTGCCGAATTCCACCCGGCCATCGGAGATCAGGTCGAGGGTGGCGATCCGCTCGGCGACCCGAGCCGGATGGTTGACCGCCGGCGGCAGGTGCATGATGCCGAATCCCAGCCGAATGTCCTTGGTGCGTTGGCTGGCACCGGCCAGGAACATCTCCGGTGCGGTGGAGTGGCAGTACTCCTCGAGGAAGTGGTGCTCGGTAAGCCAGACCGTGGAGAACCCCGCTTTGTCGGCGGCCTCGACCTCGTCGAGACAGTCCTTGAGCAGGATGTGCTCGTCGTCGTCCGACCACGGACGAGGTAGCGCGAATTCGTAGAACAGTGAGATTTTCACTTTGTGCCTCCCGGAGCAATTGAGTGAGTTGAGCTTTGGCTGACAAGATGTTTGGCCGCGACGTAGCCGAAGGTCATGGCGGGACCGATGGTGGCACCGGCGCCGGCATAGCTGCGGCCCATGACCGCTGCCGTGGTGTTGCCTACGGCGTACAGGCCGCGCACGACGGTCCCATCGGCGCGCAGCACTCGTGCGTATTCATCGGTGCGCAGGCCACCCGAGGTGCCTAGGTCGCCGAGAACTATCCGGAACGCGTAGTAGGGCGCCTTGCCGAGCGGATGCAAGTTGGGGTTGGCCAGCGTGGGGTCGCCGTAGTAATTGTCGTAAACGCTGTCACCTCTATTGAAGTCGTCGTCGTGACCGTTGCGCGCGAGCTCGTTGAAACGTTCTGCCGTGCTGCGCAGTTGCGCAGGCGGAACTCCGATCTTGGCCGCGAGCTCATCCCAGGTACTCGCCGCCTTGACCACGCCAGACTCCAGCCAGGCTTTCGGGATCTTGCGTCCGGTGGGCACCGGAGCGAAGGGGATCTTGGGTATCGGCAGATGACCCGCAACTACGTAGTTCAGGAAAGATCGATGGTCGGTGATGAGCCAGCATGGGATATGAGTAACGCCCGATTTCTGACCCTCGATCATCGCGTGGCCGAAGTCCATGTAGGGCGCCGCCTCATTGATGAACCGCTTTCCGTCGCCGTTGACGATGAACTGGGATGGCATCATGCGCTCGTTGAGCATGAATTGCATACGGCCATCCGGCCATTGAATCGCCGGAAACCACCAGGCCTCGTCGAGCATGTCTGCGGCGGCGCCCACCTGCTGGCCGGCCCGGATGCCGTCGCCGGTGGCGGCCGGGTTGCCGAAGCTCCAGTCCTGATCGACGACCGGCTGGTGCTCTTTGCGCCACGCCATGTCGTGGTCGAAGCCGCCGGTCGCCATGATCACGCCTCGCCTGGCGCAGATCCGATGGAGCACACCGCCTTTCACGACGACTGCGCCAGTTATCGATCCGTCGTTGTCGGTGATCAGCTGCGTCATCGGCGCGTCCAGCCAGAGCGGAATGCCCCGGTCCTTCAGCGCCAGCCGCATTCGTGCAACCAGCGACTGCCCGATGGCCGCCATCCGGTCGCCGAAGACCCGGGCCCTGATCATCCGCCACACCAGCTTCAGCAACACGCCCTTACCGGCCCACGACTGGCGCACCTGGTAGAACGAGCGAAGTTCTTTGGGTCCCAGCCAGATTCCGCGCGGCGCCAGCGCCAACGGTGCCAGGAGGTGCTGCTCCTCATCAGCCAGCGTGCGCAGATCGATAGGGGAACGTTGATCGTGCTGCCGAGGTCGGAACCGCCGGGCAGTTCAGGGTAGTAGTCGGCATAGCCGGGCTTCCAGACGAACTCGAACCAGGGGCTGAGCTTCTCGAGGAACTCCATCATCTCCGGCGCCGATTCGACGTACTGCCGAATTCGCGCGTCGCTGACCAAGCCGTCGGTGATGCGCCGCAGGTAGTCGACGACGCCGTCAGGCGGCGGCGTGTAGCCGGCCCGGCGTTGCGCCGGCGCTCCAGGTACCCAGATGCCGCCACCGGACAGCGCGGTGGAACCGCCGAATTGGCCGGACTTTTCGATGACCAGCGTGTTGAGGCCGGAGGCTTGGGCGGCCAACGCCGCCGTCATACCGCCGCCTCCAGAACCGATGACCAGGACATCGACGACGGTGTCGAACGCGTCAGTCATATGGCGTCGCTCCTCCTCATCGCGCCGCTCTGCATCGTCGTCGGCACTCATGCCGCCGGCACCGCCGTCCTGACCGCGAAGCCGGCGATCAACTCGGGAACCGGCTTGTAGTAGCGCACGCCGGTCTGGTACGGTCCGGCGACGGCCAGCGCCGCGAAAGCGGCTACCCAGGTGCGGATTTCGTGCGCGGAGTTGCCGCCGTTGCCGGCGACGAAGGCATTCGACCACTTGTCCAACTCGTCGAGATGACCGCTGTCGATGATCTCCAGGAATTGTTTGTCGAAGTCAGGGTTGAGCGGCCGGAGGTCGCTCTCGCCGCCGGCGAACTTCCTGGCTGCCTCCATCACCGCGGTCTGCCGTGCCGACCGCTGCTCCGCGGTCATTGGACGGCCGTGCACGATGCGCTCGACGATCTGGGGCGTCGCGGTCGCCAGGGTCGGGACCGGCGGATCATGCGACAGCCCACCGGATCCCACCACCAGGACCCGCTTGCTCAGAGTGGCCAGATAGCTGCCGACTGCCGTGCCGAGCGTGTGACAGCGATGCAGCGGACCCAGCGGGGTGGCGACCGAGTTGATGAAGATCGGAATCACCGGCTTCGCCGTCGCGGTGCCGAACAACTTCTCCAGCGGTTGAACGGTGCCGTGGTCGACGTCCATGTGCGCCGAGATGGCGATGTCGACGCCGGCCGACAACACCGCTTTCGCGCAGGCGACAGCGGTGGCCTCGGGGACGTCGAGCGGGCCGTCGTGGGTGCCGTAGTCGCCGACTCCCTGCGCGTCGATGCCGATGCAGAACGGCGGCATCGTCCGGTAGAAGAAGCCGTTGTAGTGGTCGGGGGCGAAGATGACGACGAGCTCCGGGTCGAAGTCCGTGACGAAATCCCTTGCCTGCGCGAGTGCGCCGCCAATGTCATCAAGAAGGTCCTGCGACGGCCCGGGCAGATCGAGCAGTGGGCTGTGGGACATGCAGCACAGGGCTATGGGCACTTTGAAAATCACCGCCTCCCGGTGTCAAGGTGAGGGCGTCGAAAAGCGAAGCACTCAAGTCGGGGGCAAGCTGAGCGATACACGCACCCGCGATACAGCGATCGGGGCGCAGAAACAGCACGGATTCTTGGTGGGCGTCGAACCAGGCCTTGAGCTGGCCGGTCCGGTCGCCGATGACCGTGACGTCGGGATCGTCATCGCCATCCCAGTGCAGCTGGGTCAATGGCCGGGCGGCGACGAGCTTGGCGCCCAGCGCCTGCCAATCCGCAAATGCCTTGGCACCGAGGATCTCCCGCGGATTGTTGTTCCAGCACATGACGGCGAACCAGCCGCCGACAACGTCGTCGAACAGCACGTTCTGCAGCTCTCGGGTATCCACCCGGGGTTGGACGAACAGCGTCCCGACGGGCGAATCGTCCCGCCGCGGTTCGGGATGCACGACGGCGCCCTGCTCGTATCGCGGCATCGGCTTGAATCGCATCTCGAGCACATATCGCTTCAGCGACGGCACAATTGACGCTGACCGCACCAACAGGTCCCGGGCCGCGGCGACCCGTCGGTTGGTCGGCGAAATGACGCGACCCACCATCGTCGACAAGTCGATCATCGCCCGGGCGTGCTTGCGACGTTCGACGTCGTAGGTGTCGAGCAATGCGTCCTCGGCGTAGCCGTTCACCACGGCGGCAAGCTTCCAGCCCAGATTCGCCGCATCGCGGATTCCGCTGTTGTAGCCCTGCCCCTGCCACACCGGCATCAGGTGCGCGGCGTCACCGGCCAGCAGCAGGCGGCCGCGGCGGAATGCGCCGGCGATCCGCGAGTGATGGGTGTACAGCCGGTGCCTGATCACGTCGACGCGGTCGGGATGCGGCACCATCGACGCCAGCATCTGGGTGAGGAAGGCTGGATCTTCGGCCTGCTCATCGGTCTCGTCGGCGTGAATCATGAACTCGAACCGGCGAATTCCGTGCGCGATCGAGATCGAGGCGTACGGGCGTGCCGGGTCGGCGCCGACTTCACTGTTCGGATGGCCGAGCGGATCGTTGGCGATGTCGACCACCAGCCAGCGGGTCGGCGAGGAGGTGCCGTCGAAGGACACCCCCATCAGCCGGCGAGTGGCGCTCCGGCCACCATCGCAGCCGACCACATAGCGGGCCAGCACGGTTTTCGGTCCACCCTCGCCGTCAAGTTCGACGGTGACCGCGTCGGCCGTCTCGGTGTACGAGGTCAAGGGGCGGCCCCACTGCACCTCGACGTGCTCGAAGCGCTCCAGGCCACGAAGCAATTCGGCATCGACCAACGGCTGAACGAAACCGTTGCGCTTGGGCCACCCGAAACATGCGTCGGGCGGGGCCATTTCGGCGAGTATTCGGCGCTTGGCGTCGACAAATCGTAGAATCTGGTTGGGCACGGTGTGCGGCAGAACGTGTTCGACCAGCCCGATCGCCTGGAACGTGCGCAGCGACTCGTCGTCGAGCCCGACGCCGCGGGGATAGTCGATCAGCGTGTCGCGCTCTTCGACCACCAGGGTGCTGACGCCCTGCAGGCCAAGGATATTGGCTAGGGTCAGGCCGACCGGCCCCGCGCCGACAACGACGACGTCGACATCCGCATCCCGGTCACCGTCCACGGTCACCGCCCCAGCAGGAAGTCGATATGCAGGCGGTCGAACGTCTTGGCATCCTCATACTGCGGCCAGTGGCCACAGCCGGACATCACCTCGAAACGGGCACCGGGGATCATCGACGCGATTCGGCGGCCCTCGGTCACGTCGGCGGTCGGATCATCACTGGTCCACAACACCAGGGTTGGCGCAGTGATCGACCCATAGTCGCTGGGGCCCAGTATGTTACGGGCGCGGATCTCGGGGTCTTGCAGCGCCATGATGTCACGCATCGCCGAGACGAAGCCCGGCTGGCGGTACACCCGCTGGCGGCTCGCGACCAGGTCGTCGTAGCTCTTGGACTTGTCGGCCATCAACCATTTGATCCGCGCCTGCACGGTTTCCCAGGTCGGGTCTTCGGCGGCCGCCATGGACAGCGTGATGATCCGCTTCATCACCTCGGGATCGGCTTGCGAACCACCGGCGGTGTTGAGCACCAGCCGGTCGACTTTATCGGGGTGGTCGACGGCGGCACGGGAAACCACCCAGCCGCCAAGCGATTCACCGGATAGGTGAGCGCGCTCGACGCCGATCGCGTCGAGGAAGGCCAGCAGATGGTCGACGTAGTGGCGGACCTCCAGCGGGTGACCGGGCTTGTCGGTGTAGCCGTGGCCCAACATGTCGATCGACCAGGTCGAGAAGTGCTCGGCGTGCGCCTCCAGGTTGCGGACGTATGCCTCGGCGTGACCGCCGGAGCCGTGCAGCAGGATCAGCGGCGGGTTGCTCGAATCGCCGGCATGCAGGTAGCGCGTTCGCACACCACCGGCGTCCAGGTAGCCCTGCACGACCGGCACACCCTGCAGGTCACTCCACACGCTCTCGTGCTCGGCCACCGGTTCCTCTCTGCACAGTCACAGCGGAAATTTGGTTCTCGTTCCCCGCCAATGGTGTGTGCTAAAATCGCACACTAATGTGCACTATGTATAGAGCATCCTTCTCAGTGGGTTGTCTGTCAAGCAAGATCGCGGCCCGCTGACATGCGCGAGGTCCCGACAACCACGGCACCCGGGTCGCAGACGCTGGCCCGGGGACTCACTGCTCTCCAGCTGGTGGCCGATGCCCCCGCAGGAATGACCGTGCAGCAGGTCGCCGACGGCGTCGGCGTGCACCGGACCATCGCGTATCGCCTGCTTGCGACGCTGGCCCAGTTCCGGCTCATCGCCAAGGGCGACGATGGCCGCTATCGACCCGCCGCCGGGCTGGCGCTGCTCGGTGCGTCATTCGACCGCAACGTCCGCCAGCTCAGCGTGCCGATCCTGCGCGCTCTGGCTGACGATCTAGGCACCACGGTGTCGCTGCTGATCGCCGAGGGAGACCAGCAGGTGGCCATCGCGGTGATTGTCCCCACCCAGGTGCCCTACCAACTGGCCTTTCACGAGGGCAGCCGTTACCCGCTCGATCGCGGCGCAGCGGGTATCGCGCTGCTGGCCAGCCTGGCCCCGCGTCCGGACGAACGCGATCTGGTCGTGAGCGCCCGCGAGCAAGGCTGGGTGATCACCCACGGTGAGATCGAACCGAACACCTATGGTTTGGCCGTCCCCGTGCATCGCGACCCGCCGTCACCGCCGGCCTGCATCAATCTGATCTCGCACCGCGAAGACGTGGTGATGCGCGGCAAGGACGCAGTTATCAAGGCAGCCAAGGAATTATCGGCGATCTTGAGCTGACCCATACGGAGGGAGAGAATTTTATGCCGTCTTGGGACCATGAAGTCGACGTCGTCGTGCTCGGCAGCGGCGGAGCGGCGCTGGCAGCCGCGCTGACCGCCGCGGCAAGCGGTGCCTCGGTGGCGATCTACGAGAAGGCCGCGACTGTCGGTGGCACCACAGCGGTTTCGGGCGGCGTGGTGTGGATCCCTGCGCACAATCGCTCCCCCGACGGCGAGCTCACCGTCGACGATGCGCTCAGCTATCTGCGTGCGCAGTCGCTCGGGTCGATGGACGACGCGCTCGTCGGCACGTTCGTACGGACCGGTCCGGCAATGCTCGACTTCATCGAAGCGCACAGCAGTCTGCGGTTCGAGATCGCCACGGGTTTCCCGGATTACAAACCGGAGCTACCCGGCGGCCAGCCCGGTGGTGGCCGCTCGCTGAGCGCGGCTCCGTTCGATCTGAATCAACTCGGCGAGTGGCGTGATCGGATCACGTCGTTTCCGCAGGACTGGTCCAACGTCGGATTCGACGCCGAGACCCGCGCCCGCCTGTACGCGGGTGGCGACCCGAACGCCGATCTGTGCGTCGCCGGCACGGCGCTGATCGCCGGACTGCTCAAGGGGTTGCTCGATGCCGGCGTGACCCCGCATACCGACGCCCGCGCAGAGGAACTGATGGCCGAGAACGGCGCGATCGTCGGAGTCCGGATCGCCTCCGGTGGTGAGCAGTTGGCTGTCCGTGCTAGTCGTGGCGTGATCCTGGGGACGGGTGGATTCGAATGGGATCCCATGCTGGTCAACGCTTTTCTGCGTGGCCCGATGCACGGTGCCGTCTCGCCGCCCAATAACACCGGCGACGGACTCCGTATGGTGATGGCGCACGGCGCCGACCTGGCCAACATGGGTGAGGCGTGGTGGGTGCCGATCGTGCAGATCCCGGGCGACACCATCGACGGGCACCAACGCAGTCGCAGCGTGCGGCTGGAACGGACTCGGCCCCGCAGCATCATCGTCAACCGGCTTGGCAAGCGATTCGTCAACGAGGCCTGCGACTACAACTCGATGGCCGGCGCCTTCCACTACCTCGACCCGCGTGAGGGCTACCTCAATGACCCGGCCTGGATGGTGTTCGATGCACAACACCTCAAGCGTTATGGGTTCTTGGGCGTCGACCCCGACGGTCCGGTGCCGGACTGGTTCTGCGAATCGGCGGATCTCACCGAATTGGCCGGCAAAACCGGGATCGCTCTCGACGGGCTCACCCGTACCATCGACGCCTGGAACCACCACGTCGGTGACGGCTCTGATCCTGACTTCGGCCGTGGCTCAAGTGCTTACGACGGCTACTGGGGTGATGAACACGCGACGACGCTGGCCGGCAAGACGCTGGGCCCCGTCGACACCGCGCCGTTCTACGCGGTTCCGGTATCGGTGGGCGCGATGGGCACCAAGGGCGGACCGCGCACCGACCGCGATGGACGTGTGCTGCATGTCAGCGGTCAGCCCATCCCAGGCCTGTTCGCCTCCGGCAACGCGATGGGTGGGGTGACTGGACGCGCCTATGGCGGTGCCGGCGGAACCATCGGTCCGGCAATGGTCTTCGGCTACCGCGCGGGCTACGCCGCGGCGACCGGGCAGTCTGTCGACTAGCTGAACGCTGTGGTGATTGCCGCCATGTCGAAGTAGTCGCGCCACGCGGCAATGCGACCGCCATCCTTGCGGTGCATTCATGCAACACCCGAGCTCAGCGCTCGGCGAGCGCCTTGGCCAGATCGATTGTCCCGGTGGTGATCGCGGCGACCACTCCACCGTCGACCAGTAGATCGGTACCGGTGACGAACGATGCAGAGGTCCCGAGCAGGAACTCGGTGGCCGCCGCGATGTCCTCGGGTGTGCCGAGACGCCGCAGGCCCGAGTTCTCCACCATCGCCCTCATCAGCGTGCCCGATTCGCTGTCGAGTTCCAGTCGCCCCATCGCCGTCGAGATGACGCCGGGGCTGATGGAGTTGATCCGGGCGCCACGTTCACCCCAGGTTCCGGCTGCCGCAGCTACCCGAATCTGGTTGGCCCGCTTGGCGAACGGATACGCCATCTGACTGCTGGTGATCTTCGAGCAGGCCTCGAGGCCGAGCAGTTCCTCGGCGGGCAGGCTCGCGAGCTGTCGCTCGAGCTCTGGATCCAGCGCGGGCTGCATGTGACCGGCCATGCTTGCGATGACCACCCCGGCGCCGCCAGGCTCGATCACTCGGCCGAACTCGTCGATGCTCAGCGCGACACCCAACAGGTCGACGGCAAGCACCGCCTCAGCGGATGCTTGCTGCGGCGAGAGCCCCGCGGTGTGCACCACCGCCGTAACGCGGCCGGCCGCCCGAGCCGCCTCGGCCACCGCGGCCACCGAACTGCGCGAGGTGACGTCGACCTGTCGGGTCAGCACCTGATGGCCGTCTTCGGTCAGGGCACCCGCCGCGGCGGTCAAGCCGTCGGCGTTGATGTCGGCCAGCACGATGGTCCTGCCTGCTCCGCTGCGGTGGGCAACCGACACCCCCATTCCGCCGACACCGATGATGACGAGAACTTCGTTGTTCACGGCTTTCTCCAATTCGGCGAACAGAGGGGCCGAGGCTCCCGTGGCGACTGTGAGAATATTATTCTCACAGTCGCAGAGTGTGAGTTGCAAGAAGGGAAACTGCAATGCAGATCAGCGGTAGTTCGGCCATCGTCGTTGGCGGCGCGGGCGGCCTGGGCGAGGCCACGGTTCGCCGACTGCACGCCGCAGGGGCCAAGGTGGTTATCGCCGATCTGGCCGACGAGAAGGGCAAGGCGCTGGCCGATGAGCTCGGCGCCCGCTACGTCCGCACCGACGCGACCAACACCGAAGACGTGAACGCCGCGTTGGCCGAGGCGGAATCGCTTGGACCGCTGCGGATCTCGGTGGACGCACACGGCGGGCCGGCCAGCGGCGGACGTTTGATCGGCAAAGACGGTTCACCGCTGGATCTGGACGGCTTCAAGACGACGATCGACGTGTACCTGACCGGCGTGTTCAACGTGCTGCGCCTGGCCGCCGCGGCCATCGCGCGCCAGGAACCGATCGACGAGGGTGCGCGCGGCGTCATCATCAACACCGCATCGATCGCCGCCTACGAGGGCCAGATCGGACAGCTGCCCTACGCGGCGGCCAAGGGCGGCGTCGTCGGCATGACACTGGTCGCCGCACGCGACCTGTCCCCGCTGGGCATTCGCGTCGTCACCATCGCTCCCGGCACATTCCTGACCCCCGCTTATGGCAAGGCAGGCGACCAACTCGAGGCCTACTGGGGCCCGCAGGTCCCCTTCCCCAAGCGGATGGGCCGGTCTCCCGAATACGGTGCCTTCGTGCAGAGCATCGTCGAAAACGATTACCTCAACGGCGAGGTCATCCGGCTGGACGGCGCGCTGCGCTTCCCGCCGAAGTAGCGGGGCTTGGCGGGTTGGCAGTCGAGCGTGAAGCCAGCCGCACGATCGACGCCGAACGTGAGCCCAGCTTCACGCTCGAGGCCGGGTCGCCGTCAGTTCTTGCCGGCGTTGAACTTGGCGACGATCTGCCGGAAGTCCTCGGTCTGCATGGACTGATTCTCGGCGGACAACGCGTAGTCGATGGTGGCCAGCACCGCGCGCTCGAGGTGCACGTTGAGGACGCGCTTGGTGCTTTCCACGGCCTGCTGCGGAAGTTCGAGGATCTTCTTCGCAGCTTTCAACGCCTCGGCCAGCGGGTCGGCCACCGCGTGATTGGCCAGGCCCAGTTCGACCGCTCGCGCGGCGGAGATCCGTGCACCGGTCAGCGCGTACTCCTTGGCCAACAGCAAGCTGATGTGCAGCGGCCAGGTCAGCGGTCCGCCATCAGCGGCGACCAATCCCACCTGCACGTGCGGATCGGCCAGGTAGGCGTCCTCGGCGATGTAGACGATGTCGCTCAGCGCGACCAGGCTGCAACCTAGCCCGACCGCGGGCCCGTTGACCGCTGCCACCACCGGGATGCGGCAGCGAGCCATACCGAGCACGATCTCGCGCCCGTCCGTGATGGTCTTGGCCCGCAGAGCCGCGTCGTTGGCCAGTTCCTCGAGATAGCCGAAGTCACCACCGGCCGAAAATGCCCGCCCTGCACCGGTTATCACGGCAGCGCGGGCGGTGAGGTCGTCGCTCAGACGCTGCCACAGCTTGGCCAGCCCGTGATGTAGGTCGTCATTGACCGCGTTGAGCGATTCGGGCCGGTTCAACGTGATGATCCGCAGCGGGCCATCGGCCTGAACGTCGATTTCGGTTGGCATGTCGTACACGTCAGGCTCCCAATCCCAAGATTCGTGAGGCGATGATGTTCTTCTGGATCTGCGATGTGCCGCCCATGACGCTTTGCGCGCGGCTGTAGAGGTAGGCGCTGAGCAGTTGTGGATCGTCGATACCGCCCACTGCCAACGCGGCATGGCCGACGGATTGCTCGACCCAGGTCATCAGCAAC
>NZ_JBAPRN010000209.1:0-3878 GCF_049281135.1 Mycobacterium sp.
GTCATGCACTGGGCAGCAGATCTGAACACCACGTTCCGTTGCCAAAGAGCAAGCGAGCCTTAACATTTCGGCGCCGTTAGACTGCATCGGATAATTACGTAGCTGAGACGGCCTGGCGATGTTGTTCGTCCGCAGCGTCCACCCGAACACCGTGGACAAGTTCCCGGCCAGCTGCCCGGTGTTGATGATCTGCTCCTGCCACGCGGTGAACACCGGGAAGGTGAGCGCCATCCTGCGCAACAAGTCCTCGGACTCAATCACCGACAACCCGGTGCGCCCGGCCAAGCTAACGGCCTGCTGCCCATAGTTAGACGCCAGTAGGCAAACCTTGAACAGGTCCCGCTCGGCAGGGTGGGTCGCCCTGGTGGCGTCCATCGGGATCAGCTTCGCCATCTTGCCGAACGCCAGATATGGGTCACCGGACTGCACCGCGTCCAACAGAATCGGGTCACCAGACAGCGCCGCGGCAATGTAGACCTCTTGGGACTTCCAGTCGATATAGGCGATACCGAACCCTTCAGCGGGCTTGATCAGTCCGCGCAGCCAAACGCTCGGCCCGAAGATGAACTTGCTGTTGGACGGAGTGTTACGTCCGCTTCTCGCGCCGAAAGGACTGAGCAGCACCCGGTTCCGGCCATCTGGCCCGACCGCCAGATTCTCCAGTCGTAGCTCCCCCATGGTGTGCCGCAGCTCCTTCAGCGGCTCAAGGAACGGATACTGCTTGGCCATATCCCGGAAGGTGTCCTGATCGAGCTGTAGACGGCCCGTCGGGGTCCGCGGCCAGGTGATGTTGTGCTCAGCGAGGTAGCCGGCGAACAACCCGGACTTGAACGTGGTGCCCTCGTACACCCCGAAGTCCTTGTCAATCACCTCAATCAGATCGGTCTTGATGAGATCCCAGCGGGCCCGCAGATGTTCCAGCGTGTCCACGTCGATCGGCACGCCGGTCCGCTCCATGCGCGCCACCGCGGCCATGTAGCGGCCACGCAGTAATGCCTGACCGAAACCCTTGGGGTGAGACGTGATGGCCGGCAGAATGCGCTCCAACAGCGGCGCCATCACGTCAACGTCAGATTGGCAGTAGTCCAGAATGCGCCGGCGTTCGGTGGTAGACCACGGGCCACCACGCAAAACCAGGTCGCGCTCCGTGTGCTTCTGCTCCGCGGTGATGGCCGGGATGCCGTGGTAGGAGAGCGCACCCAACAGCCCCCGGCCCGCCGGCAGCGCCAACCCGTTGGTCTCGTTACGGAACTCGGTGAACAAGTCCAGCACCCGCGGCGGTATCGGCCAGCCGAGCTGCAGGAAACAACCCAGCTCCGCACTGGCGAAGTAGGCGACGAACAACGTGTCGTCGTCGATCGGGAACGGCGGCTCGGACCCAAGGTCGCCCTGCCACAACCTGATCAGCTTGTTGGTGACCAGCTCCCTCGCCACCATGCAAACCGGGACGGGTGAACTCCCCGACTCCGAGATGAACTCGAAGTCGAGGAGCCACACCTCCCGAAACGGGAGTCCCAACATCTAGATCTCGCCGGCCAGCTCGCGGATGATCTCGTGGTCGTCGCGGTCGATCAGGTTATACCGAAACGCGATCGCGATCAGGTCCCGCAACGACTTGTCAGGCCACTGCGGGTCGCCCAGATCACCCTTGGCCCTGAACATCTGATAGGCGCCCAAGTCGCGGTCCCACGCCAACTTCGTCCACAAGGTCTTCGCCTGGTCGGCACCCTGCAGCGCTGAGTCCGATATGCGGCGGATGCGGTTATCACCGTCACCGGGCAGACTCACCGTCCACAAGAACACCGAACCTCGGCGATTCATCACAGTGAACAACCGAACAAACTTCAGCTCCGTCGCCACCAGCGGGCGGATCTCCGGTGTCACCAGATAGGGCTCGCGGTCCATACCGTTCTCCCGCTCCAGTAGCGACATGTCCAAGCTGTAGTCCGGGCTCGGGTGCACCCGGAACCACTCCGTTCTCTTGGGCTTGCGGACCGGGACGGTGGTCAGGACTTGTTCGACGTCGTACTCGGCCACCGCATCCACCCGCAGCGCCGCGGGGTCGAAGGGGTCATACGCTCCCAGACCTGGGGCAGGGTCGGTTATCCTGGGGCTATTCGCTCCCTCGGTGGTGGTGGATTCTGTTGGTTGGGTTGTCCGGCGGTTGTCGCGGCCGCCGGCTTCCCGCTTATCCGGTGACATCGACGCCCCCATAGGGCAGGAGAGCGGATTCGATGTCGGACATGCGCACTCGGATGGTGCGGCCGATCTTGTACGCGCGTAAACGGCCGTCGGTCAGCATGGTGTAGAACGTCGCACGGGAGATACCGAGATAGGCGCACGTATCGGTGACGCTGATCAGCCGGTCATCTAGGGCTGCGTTTTTCTTGGCCAACGACGGCTTGATGATGGTTTTGGTCATGGTGTCCCTGTCGGGTCGGAGGGGTCGAGAAATCCGACCGGGCCAACAGGGGTGCCTCGGCAAACCAGGCGACCGATGTATCCGGCGTACAGCAGATGACGGACTCGTGGGACGGGGTGCTCCGCTCCTATTTACCGTCTAGGGGTGCGGCCCGTCAGTGTTACTAGGTTACCGCTAAATCCATTCAGCTCTGTGCAAGTCGTGACATGGCGTCGGCCACAGCCTTATCCCGGTCAGCAGCAGCGTGCTGATACCGCATGGCTGCCGCGGCAGTGGAGTGACCGAGGCGGGCCATCAGCTCAACGAGGGTGGCGCCGGTCGATGCGGCCAGCACTGCCCCGGTGTGCCGAAGATCGTGGAATCGGAGATCGTCGCGGCCGGCGGCGGCACGCGCCATGTAGAAGTGCTGAAGCAGCTCTTTTGTCTGCTGCCACCGTGTCGGGTCGACCGGCGACGGGAACAGTAGGGCATTGGCGCCGGGGGCGGTGTGCTCGAACAGGTGGTCGCGGAAGCGGTCGACCAGGTGCGGGGGAATGTGGACATCGCGGAAACTAGCCGCCGACTTCGGGGTGTCAGTGTGGCGCTGGCCGCCGACCCGAACGAGGCCCCGGCGGATGCGGACGATCCCGTTGTCGATGTCGATATCGCCGCGGCGGAGTTCCAAGATTTCGCCCTGCCGCATGGCCAGCCAGGACGCGCAGATGATGGTGAGTCGCAACCGGGGCGGCATCTTCATCGTGATTACGTCGATCTCGCCGATGGTGGCCGGGGTGACCTGATGGACGGGCGCCTTGACTCGGCCAGCCCCGCGGATACGGCACGGCTGCGTGTCGATGAGTTCGTCGGCGAGCGCGGTCGTCAGGATGGTGCGCAACAGGCTGTAGGCGTGGGCGCGCATCGTCGGCTTGTCGGCCAGGGCGGTGGCGTACCAGCTTCGGACATCCGCGGCGGTGATCCCGGTCAACAGCTTGGCGCCGAACACCGGCAGCAACTCCCGGTCCAAGATCCCCTGATAGTGGCCACGGGTCTGGGCCTTCAGTGGTCTACCGCCCACCTGGCGAGTGTCCAACCATTCGGGGGCGTAGTCGGCGAAGGTGATCTTCTGGCGACGACGACCGGCCGCCGGGTCGAACCGGTCAGCATCAATTTCGCGGCGCCGATCCGACAGCCAGATCTCAGCCTCAATCTTGGATGGGAAGGTGGCCGGTGCGGTGATCTTGGTTCCCGTGAGGGTGCGGTAGTGCGCTTGGTGCCGACCGGACGGCAGTTTGCGGATCGATCCGAAACCTCGACGTTTGGCCATGGTGGTGGTTCCCTTCGTGCAACATACGTGCAACTCAGCCTGAATAAATCTAGTCAGAGTTATACAACTTTAGACACGCCATTGCCAGTATTGATGCAGCTCAGGGATGGTTTTCGGCTGGTCACAGCCCTACTGTAGCAAAACCTGCTGGGG
>NZ_JBAPRN010000210.1:0-12048 GCF_049281135.1 Mycobacterium sp.
CGTCGCCGCCGTTGCCGCCGTCGCCGCCGATACCGAACAGCGAGCCCCCGTTGCCGCCGTCACCGCCGTTGCCACCAGCGCCGCCGTCGCCGCCGTTGCCGCCGATACCGAACAGCGAGCCGCCGTCACCGCCGGCCCCTCCAGCAGCTCCGGCACCACCGTCGCCGCCCTCACCGCCGTTGCCGAACAAGCCCTGAGCGCTGCCACCGTCACCGCCGTCGACGGTGGCGTTGCCACTCTCGTCATAGCCGTTACCGCCGTCGCCGAACAACAACCCACCATCACCGCCATCGGGATCTGTCGCCGTCCCGGCAGCACCATTACCGATCAGAAGTTGCCCGGATATCGTGTTGATGAAGTTGTCGACTTGCTCGCCGGACGGGCTGCTAATCCAGTCCTCGATGGCTGTGTGCATCGGGTCATACAGGAACTGCTGGAAGAGCCCTTCGGGAGTGAGTGTCTCTGGACTGGGCGCGTTGGCGAGTTCAGCCAGCGGATTAGTGGTGCTAACTGCGGCTAGAGCGTGGTCGAACTGTTGACCGCTTAGCTCGAGGGCGGCCTGAATTGCTGCAGGACTAGTGTCGCCGACGACGTCGCCGGCATTGGCCGCCGCAGAACTCGCGTTAACGAGAAGGTCGCTGATCAAGTCACCAAGACCGAAATCGTCGGCGTGGGCACTGGTGCACGGCGAAGTCATCCCGAGCGCCCAAAGGGCCCCGACAGCCGAACCCGCACCGACGACACGGGCGCGGCGTCGTGTTTTGAGCTTGGCACTGCGAGTGCGGTGAGGTTCCCTGCTGTCGCGATGACCGGCCATCGATGGTTCTCCCTGACTCGTGATACCTCGAAATCAAACAGTCGACATTACGTTATAGAGCAACACGTAATTAAACAAGAATTGCGTGTAGTTTTTGTGAATGGACTCCGAGCGGCAACCGCCCGGCCGCCCACGTGACCCGCAGAAGGATCGCGACGTGCTGGCCGCCACCCGGCAGTTGCTGGTTGAAGTCGGCTATCAGGACACCACCATCACCGCGGTGGCCCGCCGCGCCGGCGTCGGCGCCCCGACTATCTATCGCCGCTGGCGGAGGCGGGAGGCGCTGATCGAGGACGCCGCATTCGGTCATACGCAGCCGGCGCCGCTGCCGGTGTCGACCGGGGATCTGCGCGCCGATCTGAGGGGCTGGGTGGCGGACTTCCTGGCCCAGTTGGCCGACCCGGTGACCCGAGCGGCGATCCCGGGGTTGCTGCTGGCCTACCAGCGCGAGGAGGGGCTCTACGAACGGCTGGTGGCGCGCAGCGAAGCCGATGTGCGCCAGCAGTTCACCAAACTGCTGGCCGCCCATGGCGCCGAGAACCGCGCCGACGCAGTGTTCGACTACTTGGTCGCGACGGCCGTGCTCCGGGCGCTGACTGTCGGTCAGTACGACGCGTCGGCCTTCTGTGATCGGACGGCGGATGCCTTGACCGCGCTGGCGCATTCATCATGGCGCCCCGAAGACGCGGACCAGCGCGCAAGCTCGGCCACCAACTAGCTCAGAATGCTGACAACGTCGGATCCGTAGGCCTCGGGATCAGAGGCCCCGACCAGAAGAGGTATGAAGGCTTTAATCCGATGGAGCGGGTGACCCAACCCAGTAGGCGCCACCGATTTGCACTCGCCGCCGCGCAACAATCAGTTACGGCGGGGTCCGAATAACCAGTGCAGCAGAGCGCCCAGGCTAACGATCGAGGGATGCCGGCGAATTCACCCGGGCCACGACCGGTAGCCGGCCGGGAACGTCAAACATCCCGACATCTGGTCGGTGGGGTAGCCGCATCCGCGAGTGGTGTGCCAGCAGGGACGATATATATGACCTCGAGCACGACCCGAGTTGTCCCGAAATTGCGGCCGTCGTGCACATTGTTGGCGCCGCTGAACTCGAGGAACGAGTCGCCAGGTTTGTACACGGCATCGACCGTGCAGTCCTTAAGGTAGTGGTGCAAGGTGCCTTCTTTGACAACCGCGAATACCGTGCCTTGGTGCCAATGCCACCCGATGGCAGCGCCGGGCTCGATTGTGGACTCACGAATGATGAAGTCCCTGCCCTCGTAAGACGATTGAGATAGCACGTTGTAATGCACCTTGGTAGGTGGCGTATCCGGGAAACTCGCGAGGGGATAGCCCAACCACACCGCGAAGATGAGCAGGACCGATACGAACGTGAATTGCCTCAGAATCAAAACTTGCTCCAATACAAATGTCGAGCCGGATTGGTTGTGCTCCGTCGTGCGCTCGCAGATACCTATCTCGTGACATATCAATGACTTTGCCAACGAGCGGTCGCGGTATCTGTGCGAGCCGTCCGCCGTGGGCGCCGACTCGCCGGTTCAGAGAGAACAGCGCGACAGAGATTAGACGACGCTGCTGATCCGCTCTGCGATCCCCAGCAGCGCCTTGCCATAGATCTCGTAACCCACGATCGGCTGAAGAGCTGCGTGACGCGCCGCAGTGTTGGCATCGCGCCAATACTGTTGAAGGCGGCTGGATTCTGCAAAGCTGCTAGCGCCGTGGACGTTTGTCAATGTTGATATGGCGTCGATTACTTGCTGAGCCAGATAACCGAGGCGCGCCCGCATCTCCGTTCGCCGGGCGTAAGTTACCAGATGCCCCTTCTTTGCTGCCTCGTCCAACGCATCGACGATGTCATAGGCATGCAACTCCGCCGTGCGCAATCCCACAGCTGCTTGGGCGACTTGTATTTGCACGCCGGCGGAGTCGCTCTGACGGGCAAAAGACGTACCGTGCAGCGGCCTCTTCGGCGCCTTCTCCAGCACGAGCTTCAAGGCCGCGCTGCCCAGCCCCAGCAGCGGCCCAATCAGCCCCAGCGTCGTGACCGTCGCAAACGGTGGTCCAAACGATGATCTATCCGCAGTTCCCGGCCGTGCCTCGACGGCGATTGCGCTCATCGGGACGATCCGCCGGTCGGGGACGAAGACGTTTTGGGCCACCACGGTGTCACTGCCGGTCGCACGCATCCCGACCGTGTACCAGCTCTTTTCCAGTAGCAGCTGTTCCATGGGAACGGCGCATAGTTTCGCATTGATTGCTTGTTCGGGCCCGTCGGTGACCGTGGCTCCCACGAATGCCCAGTCGGCGTGGTGGGCACCTGACATGTAGGGCCACCGGCCACTGATCAGGAGCCCTCCCTCCACCTGGCGGGCCGTCCCGGGTGTAATCGTGGAAGCCAGCCGGACGTCAGGACTGGGTCCAAAGATCTCCTCCTGCACCTGTATTGAGCCTATTTGGCTTACCGCCCATGCCGTGGTGGCACCGACGGCAACCACCCAGGACGCCGACCCATCGGTCTCGCCCAGCGTCTGAGTCACTTTCAGCATCGTGCGCAAGTCGCAGGCGTAGCCGCCGAATCGTGCCGGTGTAAGAAGCCGGAATAGCCCCGCATCAGTAAGTGCGTCGCTCACAGATTCCGGCAATCGCCGCTGTAATTCACCCTCGGCGCAATGGTCAGTTAATAGCGGCCGCAGCGCACAAGCGCGAGCGACCAACTCTCGACACGACGGACGCCGCTGTTGATGCTCGACTGCTGGCTCGCTACTCGTGCGATAACTCAATGTTTTCCCCTTCTACCGAATCTTATTGTTTGCCTGGTCAATTCCTTCTCCCGCTGTAATGGGTTTAACGGTATCCGGGCCGTGGAGACTCTAGTCACAATCTCGCGCAGTCTTCTTCCGCATTTGCGCATGAAACGTTCACTTGCGACAGCTCTGAAGCTGAACATGGTTCGCTCGCAATGGAGGACATCGAACTGTTGTCGTTGCGGCGGCTGCCACCGGCCGAGGAGGCGCCAACCTATCGCGACGAAATCACGCCTGGAAAGGAAAACACATGACACCACAAAGAATTTCACATGCCGCAGAGCGGGACTTCGCGCGACGGGTGCGCGACAACCAGGCGCGCCTGAAGTCGGTTCTACGGGAGGCCTACGATTTCGTCGTATGCGGTGCCGGGACTGCCGGCTCGGTGGTAGCCCGCAGACTCGCCGAAAACCCCGATGTGAGCGTGCTCCTGCTGGAGGCCGGCGGGGACGACGATGTGCCGTCCGTCACGAACCCTCTGGTGTGGCCGGAGAATCTGGGCACAGAACTTGATTGGGGATTTCTCAGCGAGCCCAATCCTCAGCTCGGCGGCCGGCGGCTGCAAATGTCGATGGGGAAAGTACTTGGCGGCGGGTCCAGTATCAACGCAATGGCTTGGTCGCGCGGGCACGCCAGCGACTGGGACCTGTTCGCCGCCGAGGCTGATGACCAATCCTGGAGTTACGGTTCGATTCTCGACATCTATCGACGTATTGAGGATTGGGCCGGCACACCCGATCCGAAATACCGTGGCGTGGGGGGCGAAGTTTTTCTGCAACCTCCCCAAGATCCACACCCGGTCGCAGTTGCACTGCACAAATCCGCACGCTCTCTGGGTATCCCGGTGTATGAGCATCCCAACGGCCGCTTGATGGAAAACGGTATAGGTGTCGCATTCGGCGACTTTCGGATCCGCGATGGACGCCGCCTGTCGATGTTTCGCTCCTACACCTATCCCTACATGGATCGCCCAAACCTGACTGTGCTCACCAGAGCCGTAGTACACCGGCTGACCTTCGACGATCGGCGGGTAGTCGGTGTCGAAGTGAAATATGGCGGGAGGGTTCGCCGTATTGCCGCCGCAGCCGAGGTGATCGTCTCCCTTGGCGCAATCAATACCCCGAAACTGCTGATGCTCTCGGGACTAGGTGACGCGCAGGATCTACGCGCGGTCGGGATCCCAGTCGTACAACAGCTGCGCGGAGTTGGTCAAAACCTGCAGGATCACACCGCTTTCGACTGTGTGTGGGAGTATTGCGACGATCCACTGCCGCCCCGTAACAACGGGTCAGAGGCCGTGATCTTCGACCAGTTCGACGCGACGAGTGTGGGACCCGACATGTTCGTATGGCAGGCTCAGATGCCGCTGTCGACCCCGGAAAACATTGCCGAGTACGGTTTGCCC
Source organism: Mycobacterium sp. (assembly GCF_049281135.1). Taxonomy (GTDB): domain Bacteria; phylum Actinomycetota; class Actinomycetes; order Mycobacteriales; family Mycobacteriaceae; genus Mycobacterium. The sequence goes on from NZ_JBAPRN010000210.1 coordinate 5,042, forward strand.
GAGTATGGATGGACGCTGTTTTCTGCAATCGCTCACCCGAAAAGCCGTGGACGGGTGACGATTTCCGGATCGGCTCCAGAAGATCCTGTACTCGTGCAGACCAACGCGTTATCCCACCCTGAAGACCTGGTCGCGGCTCGCCGCTGCGTTGCCCTGTGCCGCGAAATCGGCAATGCCGCGCCGCTAAGCCAATTCGTCCGACGTGAGGTCATGCCCGGCGACCTATCCGGCGCCGAGCTCGACGAGTTCATCCGTTGCGCCACTCGAACGTTCTGGCACCAGAGCGGAACGGCAAAAATGGGTCGAGGCGAGAATGCGGTAGTCGATAGCCATTTACGTGTCTACGGCGTCGAGAATTTGCGGATCGCTGACGGCTCGATCATGCCGCGGATCACCACAGCGAATACCATGGCACCCTGCGTCATCATCGGCGAAAAAGCCGCCGGCATGATCAAAACCACGCACCACATATGAAGCGATCCGAGGCTCCTCAGTGGCGGCGCGGAATCCGCTGATTCCCAGTTTGATTCGGTGAAACGTCTAGAGACGTGTCGTTGAAACGCCAGGAAAGGGGCCGTCACGCCCGGTACTGCAAGTGAGCTTTGACGGCGGAGATGATTTCGGTGACTGCCGCGGCGCAGCCGCCGCCGAGAGCATCCAGCAGAACGAACGGATGCACCATTGATCCAAATCGGCGTAAGTCGACGATATTCCCGGCGGCTTCGAGTGCAGCGGCGTAGGACTCGCCCTCGTCGCGCAGTGGATCAAAGCCAGCTGTCACGACAATCGCCGGCGGCAATCCGGTGAAGTTGCTGCTCAGCAACGGCGGGATTCTCGGGTCGGTGACGTTCATATCGCTGTTTGCCAGGTAGTAACGCACAAGCAGGTCGATGTCTTTTCGGGTGAGCAAGAACCCATCTGCGAACAATTTTCGCGATGCAGTATCGCCTCGCATGTCGGTGTTGGCACACAGCAGCAGTTGTAGCGCCGGCCGTGTGCCATCGTCGCGAGCCTGATGCGCTATCACCGCGGCGAGGTTTGCACCGGCACTGTCACCGCCCACGCACACTCTGCTCGGGTCGGCACCCAACTCGTCGGCGTGGGTCACCGCCCACTGATATGCGGCATAGGCATCATCCAGCCCAGCCGGAGCGGGATGCTCCGGAGCGAGCCGGTAATCGACCGAGAGCACCTGGATCCCAGCACCGCGGCATATCAACCGGCACAATCGATCATGAGTATCCAGATCGCCGAAGACCCAGCCGCCCCCGTGATAAAACACCATCAGCGGAGTGCGGCCAACCTGCTGGGGTAGGTAATGCCGAACTGAAATTTCACCGTCCGTCCCGGGTATGGCGAGATCGGCGACCTGGTTCACCGCTATCGGGTTGTAGTTCAGCTGCGATAAGGTCCTGCGCATGTTTTCTCGCATGATCGACGGCACGTCACCGTCGGTCAGGCCTTGCACACCCGTCAACTTCCAGGCCGAAAGCATGATTTGGAGCGAGGCGTCGAGTCTGTTCCCGTCAATGGTGATTGCCCGTCGGCCGATGACCTGCCGCTTCAGTTGATCTGGCAGTAGCGGCAGCGCCCTCGAGCCGAGGTTGCTGGCCGCGTTGTTGACAGCCGCCAGAGGGCTGCCGCTAAAAGCTGACCTGTGGGGCACGTCGACCCTTTCGCACATCACGACTTCTGTCAGTCGTCCGTTCAGCGGTGAAATGTCTAAGCAGATGGTGTGCAACAAGATCCGGCCGCTCCAACGCGACCGAGTGACCGGCACCTTCAATCGTTACCTCCGTGCCGCCAGTCGCGAACGCTATGGTCCCGCCTGAAATCGGCTGCGGGTATGTGTGGTCTTCACTGCCGGCGACCGCCAATACCGGAACCTGGGAGTCAGCCAATTCGTCGATGATGCCTGGCCGGTGGATCACGCAGTAGGCGCTATCGCCGATCGACCGTGGGAGCCGCTGCATGAACTTGCGCCAGGGTTCACAGATCTTGGGGCGCATCGCCAAGGTCGTGTCGCCGAACATCTGATGCATCAGCACCTCGATGATGACCTCAGATCCCTTGGCCCCAAAGACATCAAGCAGCGCCTGGTATTCATCGGCGCGCGCTTCGGCCTCGGCGGAGGAGCCCAGCGCACACGCTGTGAGCAGTAGATCGGGTCTGCGCGCGGCCAGGCGCAACGCCACGAAACCGCCAAGTGAGTTTCCGACGAAATGACACGGTGCACATGGAGTCGCTCAATGAGTGCGACGGCGTCCTCGGTGAGGGTGTCCATGTCGAGATAATCGCGCGCGGCGGGTGCGCTACGTCCTTGGTTGCGGTGGTCGTAGGCAATCACATGAAAACCGTGGCCGGAGAAGAAATCAGCCAGATCGTCAAACATGGTGTGATCAAGGAAAAGTGAGTGGCTAAAAACAACTGGTATCCCGGATGCGGGGCCCGATTCCGTATAGGCAAGAGTTGCACCGTTGACCGCGACAACTGACATTGGCTGGCTCCGTAGAGATCAAGTTAGATGTGGAATACTTGGTTCGGAGGTTATATGGCGGACGGATCGTTGATCTATTTGATCTGCGCATTCGATCTTTCAAATTGCGCATTCCTCGCGCCAAAGTGAGCTGAATTACATCTGGCTTGACACCAATGTAGTTAGGTGCCACCTTGGGGAAATGGACGTTGATCCAGATGACATGTCTAAGAGAGTGGTCGGCACAAGAAGTCGGCCGAGCGAGGCCTCGCCACCAGAAACGGCAGACGCTTACATCATCCAGTGCAGCGATACGCGCAGTGCACCAGAGGACGCTATCGGGTACTGGATCGACCACACCCGAACCAACCACGGCTCGTTGCACTTCCGCGGGTTCGCGGACAAGTCGGCCTTCCGAACCAGCTGGTGGATTGTTGGTCAGACGGGGTGCACTACTCGAGGACCGACGCTGACGTCCGCGCCGACGGCCACGACGGCAGCGTTCTCATCGTTCCCCGACGGGGTGTCCTCGACGTCGAACAGGGCGGAGACCAGATACGCCTGCAGCCTGGCTACGGTGTCATAGTCACCAAGTCACGTGCTGCTCAACTGCGGCATGACTCCTGGGCGCGGGGCTGGACGTTCGACACGGTAGATACACGCTGGCGCAGCGTGTCTGAGCAGCGGGCCGTTGTGGTAGACCTTCGACACGGGCTCGGCTCGATCGTGCGCACCATGATCTGGGCCCTGAGCAACCAATATCAAAGCCTCGACGGCTACGAGTTCGCGCGGTCGTGTGCGGCCATCAGTGACTTGTTGATTGCTTGCGCGCCGGATCGCGGCGGTCTCCCCGACACTCTCCACTCGGTCGAGCGCGCGGTGCGGGAATACGTCGCGCTGCACGCGTGCGAGCCTGAGCTCACACCGAGCACCGTCGCGCGCTCCCTGGGATGGTCGGTTCGTCAGGTACAACTGGCGCTGCAGCGAGCCGGAGCAACAACGAGCGACCTGATCCGATCAACCCGCCTCGCGAACGCCGCGGATATGCTTCGAAACGCCCTGCCCGGCACAACAATAACTAGCATTGCCGCCGCCAGCGGCTTCAGTTCGATCACCACGTTTGAGGTCGCATTCAAGAAGCAGTTCGGCATTACCCCGCGCGAAGCGCGCTCACTACGGCAATATGCCGGCAATCTCACGACGGCGCCGGCTTTACCTCAATTACCCGACGAATGACTGCCTTTTCGGCACCTGACTGGCTAACCGTCAACCTCGGTCACAAGACCAATCCACGCTGATGTCGGAACGCTCGTAGTAACCAACTGAGATGGGAGTGGTTCGTGTTGGAAGTCATCGCCAAGGGCCAGACTACTGACCTACATCCGCATCCGATGCTGTTCGTGCATGGCGCATTTCAGGACAGCCGGAGCTGGGATGAGCACTTTCTCGACTTTTATGCCGAGCAAGGATTCCTTACTGTGGCGCTGAGCTTGCGCGGGCATGGTGCCAGTCCTGCGAGCAAATCGCTACGGCGGTGCTCGATTTCAGACTACGTCGACGATGTCGTATCCGTCGCCAAGACAATGACGCCACGTCCCGTCATGGTGGGCCACTCCATGGGAGGGTTCGTTGTGCAGAAATACCTCGAAAGTAACGACGCACCGGCGGCGGTGCTTCTTGCCTCTACACCGCCCCGCGGGCAGATGGGGAGTCTGCTGCGGTCATTCCGCCAACACCCTTGGCGATCATCCAAATTCGCGTTTACTGGCCGTCCTGCCGACTTGTACGGAGGCACAACAGCGGGCGCCCGCGACCTGTTCTTTGGCGACCCGGCACCCGACCGTCTTATCAACTCGATCACCGAGCGGCTTCAACCAGAAAGCACGCGCGCACTTTTGGTCGACATGGGAGTGCCGGCGGTGGCGAGGAAGTCGCGTACTACTGCGCCGATCTTCGTGCTCGGCGCGGAGCAGGATGCAATTTATCCCTACCGTGACGTGCGCGCCACAGCCAGGTTTTACGGCACCGAAGCAAAGTTCATCCCAGACATAGGGCATGCCATGACCGTCGAACCGCGATGGTTCGTGGTCGCCGAGTGCATCCTGTCGTGGCTGGCTCACAACGAGCTCTGAACCGCTTGGCCCAATCCGGTGAGCGCTCCTGGGCAATGCGCTCAGCGGTGGATCAGTCGCACACTACCGAGTCACTAGCCTGCCACCATCCAAATCGCTTGGGCCGCAGGACTTCCCAAGTCGACCGTGGTGGGCCCGCCGTCGGCGGATTCCACCGCGACGGAGATCATGCCGGCGAATTCGCGGCGGGTAAGCACCCGGAGCCGCGAGTCGAGGTTGATGCCGATGCTGTCGAAGTAGCGCAGCATCTCGGGGTCTTTGTCGGATATCCGCGCTACGACGCCGGCCTCACCATCGGCGCACGACCACAGCTGGCGAGCGGGTGGGGTCGGTACCTGGCCGTCGGAGCCGGGAATCGGGTCGCCGTGCGGATCGCGCTGGGGGAAGCCCAGCTTGGCGTCGATGCGTGCCACCAGCCGGTCGGACACCGCGTGCTCGAGCACCTCGGCCTCGTCGTGCACCTCGTCCCAGCTGTAGCCGAGCTCCTTCACCAGGAACGCCTCCAGCAGCCGGTGGCGCCGGACCATGGCCAGCGCCGCTCGACGGCCCGATTCGGTCAAGGTGACCGCGCCGTATTTCTCGTGGTCGACGAGGCCCTGCTCCGCGAGTTTGCGGATGGATTCCGAGGCAGTGCTGGCCGACACCCCGAGCTTCTCGGCCAGCATCTTGGTGCTGACTTTGTCCAACGACCATTCCTGGGCGTTCCAGATGACCTTGAGGTAATCCTGGGCAACCGCACTCAGCCCGGCAGGCTCCTCGGCAGGTAGGTCAGGGGGCACAACGGAAGTTTAAGCAATCCTCATCTGATCTGCGGCTCTCGCACGACCGGTCGCTACCTTGCCCCGTAGGCTGGCAGTTGTGCAACGGTGGCGGGGGCAGGACGAGATACCCACGGACTGGGGCCGATGCGTGCTCACCATCGGGGTGTTCGACGGTCTACACCGCGGGCACGCGGAGCTGATCTCGCACGCGGTCAAGTCAGGCCGTGCCCGTGGAGTGCCCACGGTGTTGATGACCTTCGACCCGCACCCGATGGAAGTGGTCCACCCAGGCAGCCACCCCGCGCAGCTGACCACACTGACCCGGCGTGCCGAGCTTGCCGAGGAGTTCGGCATCGATGTCTTTCTGGTCATGCCCTTCACGGCCAATTTCATGAAGCTCACCCCGGAGCGCTACGTCCACGAGTTGCTGGTCGAGGACCTCCATGTGGTGGAAGTCGTGGTGGGGGAGAACTTCACCTTCGGCAAGAAGGCGGCCGGCACGGTCGAGACGCTGCGCAGTACCGGCGCGCGACTCGGGTTCGCGGTGGAGGCGATGTCGCTGGTCTCCGAGCATCACAACACCGAGACGGTGACGTTCTCGTCGACCTACATCCGGTCCTGCGTGGACGCCGGTGATGTGGTGGCCGCCGCCGAAGCGTTGGGCCGTCCACACCGGGTTGAAGGCGTGGTGGTGCGCGGCGATGGCCGGGGGACCGAGATGGGCTTCCCGACCGCCAACGTGGCTCCACCCATGTATTCGGCCATCCCCGCCGACGGCGTCTACGCCGCCTGGTTCACCGTGCTGGGCCACGGACCGGTAACCGGAACGGTCGTGCCGGGTGAGCGTTACCAGGCGGCGGTTTCGGTGGGCACCAATCCGACGTTCTCCGGACGCACCCGCACGGTCGAGGCGTTCGTTCTCGACACCGCCGCTGACTTGTACGGCCAGCACGTCGCGCTGGACTTCGTCGCCCGCATCCGCGGCCAGGAGAAGTTCGGGTCGGTGGGCGACCTCGTCGACGCGATGGGCACCGACACCGAGCGTGCCCGCAGGCTACTTTCTGCTGGCTGACCTGGGGATTCCGGCCGGACCCGCGCCCGCTGCTAGACTCCTCGGCGACACGGCGCGTGCTGCAGTTCGCGGCGGCCGCACCTTAGATCCATGATCGCGGACCTATTGATGGAGATATTTCGTGGCGCTTAACGCCGAGCAGAAAAAAGAAATCCTGGGCTCGTACGGCCTGCACGCAACCGACACCGGATCCCCCGAGGCCCAGGTCGCGTTGCTGACCAAGCGGATCGCTGACCTGACCGAGCACCTCAAGCTGCACAAGCACGACCACCACTCGCGGCGCGGGCTGCTGCTGCTGGTCGGACGCCGGCGCCGTCTGCTCAAATATGTCGCCCAGGTCGACGTGGAGCGTTACCGCTCGCTGATCGAGCGCCTCGGCCTGCGCCGCTGAGCGCAGCCCGCGCCGAGACTGACATGGTCGCGAATTCGAGCGGCATGTCTTCGCAACTGGTTAAGTGTCGCGATGTCGACCGGGCCCCCATCGCCGTCGGGCGTGCTGGGAATCGCCAGGTCGGCGTGTAGAGTCAAGGTCGTTCTGGGCCCATCGGCCCGAGCGAGGTACGGCG
>NZ_JBAPRN010000211.1:0-20296 GCF_049281135.1 Mycobacterium sp.
GTGCAGAACGTGCTGCCGTCGATGGAAGCCGCGTTCGTCGACATCGGCCGCGGCCGAAACGGCGTGCTCTACGCCGGCGAGGTGAACTGGGAGGCCGCCGGCCTGGGCGGGTCCAACCGGAAGATCGAGCAGGCACTCAAGCCCGGCGACTACGTCGTCGTTCAGGTCAGCAAGGACCCCGTCGGCCACAAGGGCGCCCGACTGACCACGCAGGTATCCCTGGCCGGTCGCTACCTGGTGTACGTGCCGGGTGCATCGTCGACCGGGATCAGCCGCAAGCTTCCCGACACCGAACGCCAGCGGCTCAAGGAGATCCTGCGCGAGGTCGTGCCGTCGGACGCCGGGGTGATCATCCGGACCGCCTCCGAAGGCGTCAAAGAGGACGACATCCGCGCCGACGTCAACCGGCTGCAGGAGCGATGGTCGCAGATCGCCGAGCGTGCTCAGGAGACCAAGGATAAGGCGGCCGGCGCCGCGGTCGCGCTCTACGAGGAGCCCGACGTCCTGGTCAAGGTCATTCGCGACCTGTTCAACGAAGACTTCGGTCAGCTGATCGTCTCTGGCGAAGACGCCTGGACCACCATCAACGAATACGTGAGTTCGGTTGCGCCCGAGCTTGTTTCGAAGCTCAACAAGTATGAGCCCGCGGAATCCGCCGAGGGCGTGGCGGGCCCCGACATCTTCGCGGTGCACCGCATCGACGAGCAACTGGCTAAGGCGATGGACCGCAAGGTCTGGCTGCCCTCCGGTGGCACGCTGGTGATCGACCGAACCGAGGCGATGACCGTCGTCGACGTCAACACCGGCAAGTTCACCGGGTCCGGTGGCAACCTCGAGCAAACCGTCACCAAGAACAACCTGGAGGCGGCCGAGGAGATCGTGCGTCAGCTGCGACTGCGCGACATCGGCGGCATCGTCGTCATCGACTTCATCGACATGGTGCTCGAATCCAACCGTGACCTGGTGTTGCGCCGGCTGACCGAGGCGCTGGCCCGCGATCGCACCCGCCACCAAGTTTCCGAGGTGACCTCACTGGGGTTGGTGCAGCTGACACGCAAGCGGCTCGGAACCGGGCTGATCGAGGCGTTCTCCACGACGTGTCCGCACTGCAGCGGCCGCGGAATCATGCTGCACGCCGATCCGGTCGACTCGGCACCGGCCACCGGCCGCAAATCGGAGTCGGGCGGCGGCCGGCGCGGCCGTCGGTCAAAGAAGGGCAAGGTCGAAGAACCGGCGGTCGCCAAGGTGCCCGCCCATGCAGCCGAGCACCCGATGTTCAAGGCGATGGCCGCGGCCAATGGTCGCCATGACGACGAGACCGACGAATCTGCGCACACCGATCACGAGGAAGAAGCGATCGGCGATCAGGGCCGGGAGGACGCCGAGTCCGACGAGCAGCTGAAAAAGCAGGTCGCGCGGCAGGCGGCGGAAGAAGACCTGGACGACGACGACTTCGGCGACAGCGACGACGACGGTGACGACGAAGACGCCGACGACGAAGACGATGCTGACGACGACACCGACCAGGTCGATCTCGACGATGAAGACCTCGATGACGACGACCTCGACGACGACGATGACGATGACGACGACAGCGACGAAGACGACGACGATGACGAGGACGACGAAGACGACGAAGACGACGACGAGGACGACGAGGACTCCGACGAGACACCCGAGGCCCACGTCGCGGCCGTCACCGCGCCTGATGGGCGACCCCGTCGACGCCGGGCCGCGGCACGACCGGCCGGTCCGCCGGCGCATGAGGACTGACTAGCCGGTTTGACCCTGTAGCCGCTGGTCACGTACCCTTGACCAGTTGTCGACAGGCCCGCTGACCGGTTTTGGCCGACACTCCCAGACCAGCCCGCGCACCTTTTGGCTGCGCGACGCCCGCACGAACCAGTACGAACCAGCAGAACCAGAGGATGAGGTAGACGTAACCATGGCGACCTACGCAATCGTCAAGACCGGCGGTAAGCAGTACAAAGTTGCCGTTGGTGACGTCGTCAAGGTCGAGAAGCTCGACTCCGAGCCCGGCGCCAAGGTGTCGCTGCCGGTCGCGCTGGTCGTCGACGGTGCCAGCGTCACCTCCGACTCCGCCGAGCTGGCCAAGGTCGCGGTGACCGGTGAGGTGCTCGAGCACACCAAAGGTCCCAAGATTCGTATCCACAAGTTCAAGAACAAGACCGGCTATCACAAGCGTCAGGGTCACCGTCAGCAGCTGACGGTCCTGAAGGTCACCGGCATCAAGTAGCGGAGGCGACAACACATGGCACACAAGAAGGGCGCTTCCAGCTCACGTAACGGCCGCGACTCAAACTCTCAGCGACTGGGCGTCAAGCGGTTCGGCGGCCAGATCGTCAAGGCCGGCGAGATCATCGTCCGCCAACGCGGCACGCACTTCCACCCCGGCGTCAACGTCGGCCGTGGCGGCGACGACACGTTGTTCGCCAAGGCGGCCGGTGCCGTCGAGTTCGGTGTCAAGCGCGGACGCAAGACGGTCAACATCGTCTCGGCCGCGTCGTCGACCGACTGAGCGTCGCGAGTGTGAGGCCGCACTAGCTTCACCCTCGAAGAGTAAGAGGAATTCCGATGCCTCCCCGGTTTGTCGACCGAGTCGTCATCCATACGCGGGCAGGCTCCGGCGGAAATGGTTGCGCCTCGGTCCATCGCGAGAAATTCAAGCCCCTCGGTGGACCCGACGGCGGTAACGGCGGCCACGGCGGCAGCATTGTGCTGGTCGTCGACCCTCAGGTGCACACCCTGCTCGACTTTCACTTCCATCCGCATGTCGACGCGGCGTCGGGCAAGCAGGGCATGGGCGGTAACCGCGCCGGCGCCGCAGGTCCCGATCTGGAGATCAAGGTTCCCGACGGCACGGTGGTGCTCGACGAGGACGGCCGGATGCTCGCCGACTTGGTCGGCGCGGGCACTCGATTCGAAGCCGCCGCCGGAGGTCGCGGTGGGCTGGGCAATGCCGCGCTCGCATCGCGGGCCCGTAAGGCACCCGGATTCGCTCTGCTCGGTGAGAAGGGCGAAGCCCGCGACCTCACCCTCGAACTCAAAACCGTTGCCGATATCGGCTTGATCGGATTCCCGTCGGCGGGCAAATCCTCATTGGTGTCCGCGATCTCGGCGGCCAAGCCGAAGATCGCCGACTACCCGTTCACCACGCTGGCTCCCAACCTGGGGGTGGTGTCGGCGGGGGAGCGGACGTTCACCGTCGCCGACGTACCGGGTCTGATCCCCGGCGCGTCGCAAGGCCGCGGGCTGGGTCTGGACTTCCTGCGCCACATCGAGCGGTGTGCGGTGCTGGTGCACGTCGTCGACTGCGCCACTGCGGAACCGGGCCGCGACCCGATCTCCGACATCGACGCGCTGGAAGCCGAGCTGGCCGCCTACACCCCGACGCTGCAAGGTGATTCAATTCTGGTCGACCTCGTCGAGCGCCCGCGCGCGGTGGTGCTCAACAAGATCGACGTGCCGGAGGCCCGTGAGATGGCCGAGTTCGTCCGCGACGAGATCGCCGAGCGCGGCTGGCCGGTGTTCGTGGTTTCCACCGTTGCCCGAGAAGGACTGCAGCCGTTAATATTCGGGCTTGCCGACATGGTCGCCGAATACCAGGCCGCGCAGCCGGTGCTGGTGCCACGACGACCGGTGATCCGTCCGGTGCCCGTCGACGAGTCCGGCTTCACGGTGCAATCGGATGGGCACGGCGGGTTTGTGGTCCGCGGCCGTCGGCCTGAACGCTGGGTCGCTCAGACCAGCTTCGAGAACGACGAAGCGGTCGGCTATCTCGGCGACCGGCTGGCCCGGCTGGGTGTCGAAGAAGAACTGGTGCGGCTCGGTGCACGGCCGGGCTGCGCGGTCACCATCGGCGACGTCACGTTCGACTGGGAGCCGCAGACGCCGTCCGGTATCGACACCGTGATGACGCGACGCGGCACGGACATGCGTCTGGAAAACACCGACCGGGTCGGCGCCGACGAGCGTAAGGCAGCCAGGAAGCAACGTCGCGAGCACGGTGACCATGAATAGTCCTGCGCGCGAGGCTGTTCGGACGGCACGCAGCGTCGTCGTCAAGGTCGGCACCACCGCGCTGACCACGCCGACCGGCATGTTCGACACCGGCCGGCTCGCCGGACTGGTCGACGCCATCGAGGCGCGCATGAAAGCGGGCTCCGACGTCATCATCGTGTCGTCGGGGGCCATTGCCGCCGGCATCGAGCCACTGGGGCTGACGAAGCGTCCCGCCGACTTGGCCACCAAGCAGGCCGCGGCAAGTGTCGGACAGGTCGCGCTGGTCAATGCGTGGAGTAGCGCATTCGCCCGCTACCAGCGCAGCGTCGGTCAGGTCCTGCTGACCGCGCACGATATTTCGATGCGGGTGCAGCACACCAACGCCCAGCGCACGCTGGACCGGTTGCGTGCCCTGCATGCGGTGGCGATTGTCAACGAGAACGACACCGTTGCCACCAACGAAATCCGGTTCGGCGACAACGACCGGCTCTCAGCCCTCGTGGCCCACCTGGTCGGCGCCGACGCACTGGTACTGCTCAGCGACATCGACGGCCTCTACGACTCCGACCCGCGCAAGTCCGACCAAACACATTTCATCCCAGAGGTTTCCGGGCCGGCCGATCTGGAAGGCGTGATCGCGGGGCAGAGCAGTCACCTGGGCACCGGCGGGATGGCGTCCAAGGTGTCGGCGGCGCTGCTGGCCGCCGATGCCGGCGTGCCCGTGCTGCTGGCCGCTGCCGCCAATGCCGAAGCGGCACTGGCGGATGCTTCGGCGGGCACGGTGTTCGCCGCGCGGCCAAATCGTATGTCGGCGCGCCGGTTCTGGGTGCGATACGCCGCCGAATCCGCCGGTGCGCTCACCCTCGACGAGGGTGCGGTGAGTGCCGTTCTGGGTCAACGGCGTTCACTATTGCCGGCCGGAATCACCGCACTGTCCGGTCGATTTCACGGCGGCGACGTCGTCGACTTGACCGGGCCGGACCAGGCCCTGGTGGCTCGCGGAGTGGTCGCCTACGACGCCGCCGAGCTGACCACGATGATCGGCCGGTCGACCTCGGAGTTACCCGCCGAGCTCCGTCGTCCCGCAGTACACGCCGACGACCTGGTGGCCGTCTAAGTAGCCAGATGCTTTAAATACAAAGCACCCCAGATGATTTGGGTCAATGTCGTGGCGAGCTCATTATCGTATTCAGGTGGGTTACTCGGCAGGTTCTGTTGGCAGGTCCGCTCGACCATCCAGGTGAGAGCACTTGCCGTGGTCGGTGCCGGCAGCTCGCGGCGGATCGAGCCATCGGCTTGGCCGTCTTCGATGACACGCGTCAATCGCCCGCCGATAGCGGTCAGCAAATTGCGGTACGTCGCACCGACCAACGGGTCATAGGCGGCCATCTCGTTCAGCGCCACCAGTACCGGTTGATGTCGCCGGTAGCTGGCGATGATGGCGGCCATCCCCGCGCGCACGTCATCGGGATCGTGTCGCCACGCCACACTCCACCAGCGTTCGGCGCTTTCGGCGAGATCGGCGAACACCTGGCCGGCCAGCCGGCGCAGCAGGTGGCCTTTGTCCTCGAAGTAGATGTAGAAACTGGCCCGCGACATCGCGGCTTCGGTCGACAGCCGGTCCACGCTGAGTTCGGTGAAGCTCGCGCCGTCGCGCATCAGGCGTTCGGTGGCGTCGAGTAACCGGCGCTCGATCTGCTCACGTCGCTCCTGCCGCTTGGCTTGCGGCTTACGGGTGACTGACGGCATGTCAGAAGTATGACACCTTGACTAGACGTTCTGTCTAGACCTAGAGTCATCGGTGTCTTGAACCTGTGACCGGCGTCATAGCCGATGGAGGATTTCGCATGACAGCGACGGCCGCCACCCCCCGCGCCTACGACCCCATCGATCTCTCTTCGCGCGCGTTCTGGGCCAGCAGCGCAGAAGAGCGGGAGCGCTCGTTCGCCATCCTGCGAGCCGAGCGCCCGGTGAGCTGGCACCCCCCGGTGGAAGACGCGATATTGTCCGACCCTGACGACCCGGGCTACTGGGCGATCACCCGACGCGACGACATCGCCGACGTCAGTCGCAACAACGAGGTGTTTTTGTCCGGTAAGGGGGTCATGTTCGAGAACCTCCCCGTGGAGTTGCTCGAAGCGTCGCAGTCCTTCTTGGCCATGGATCCGCCGCGGCAAAATTACCTTCGCAAACTCGCCAGCGCGGCGTTCACCCCACGGCAGGTCAGGCGCATCGAGGATTCGATCAAGGCGAACGCCAAAACCATTGTGCAGGAGCTGAAAGCTGCAGGCAGCGGTGCCGATTTCGTGGACCTCTGCGCCAAGGAATTACCCATTCGCACGCTGTCGGACATGGTGGGTATCCCTGAGTCGGAGCGGGAACGCCTGGCCCACGCCGCGGATGCCACGGTCTCGTGGGGCGATCCGGAGTACCTCAATGGCCGCCACCCGCTGGAGATGCTGGTCGAGGCGCAGACCTACGTACACCAGGTGGCCGGCATGCTCGCGGCAGAGCGCCGGGAGCATCCCGGCGACGACTTGTTCACCAGTCTGGTGAACGCCGAGGTCGACGGTGACCGGTTGACCGACGCTGACATCGCGGCGTTCTTTGTGCTCCTCACCGTCGCGGGCAATGACACCACCCGCCAGACGATCAGCCATGGGTTGAAGGCGCTGACTGACTTTCCCGATCAGCGCGCCTGGCTGATGGAGGATTTCGACAACCGCATCGGCGGAGCGGTCGAGGAGCTCATTCGCTGGGCCAGCCCGGTGATGACCTTCCGTCGCACCGCTGCAACGGATTTCGAGCTTCACGGCAAAACCATCCGGGCCGGTGAGAAGGTCGTGATGTTTTATGCGTCGGGCAACTGGGACACCGAGGTCTTCGACCATCCGGAGCGCTTGAATCTGGGCCGGAGCCCGAACCCGCATCTCGGTTTCGGCGGTGGCGGGGTGCACTTCTGCCTGGGCGCCCATGTGGGCAGGGCGCAACTGCGCGCGATCTTTGGTGAGCTCTTGAGTCAGCTGCCGGACATCCAGGCGGGCGAACCCGTGCACGTCCCGGGCAACTTCATTCACGGCATCCGCAGCATGCCCTGCACGTTCTGAGCCGCTAGCGGTCGTCGGCGGCTGCGGTCAGCAGCGCCATGGCCATATCGAATGGCTCCGGGCTGCGCAACGTGCGGCTGAGGATCAGCGCTCCTTCCGTGCTGGTCCACACATTCGTGGCCAGCTCTACAGACCGCTCTTGTGGGACGCCCTTCTCGGCGAAGCGCGCGGCCAGCGTGGTGATCAGATCCTGAAAGGCGCGTCGGGTTGCGTCGCTGAGCTGATCGGAAGCCGGCGTCGACTCGATGACGATCGGAGCCACAGCGCACCCCTCGCGGTAGCCGCTGGCCACTAGGTCGTCGCGTTCGCGGCCCATGAAGATCTCAATCAGTTGCGCCGCGGTGGTGGCGGCCGCCGCCGCACGGTTGATGTGCGCCATGCGGTCGGCGGCGTGCAGGAGGGTGACCTCGATGGCGAGTTCCTCCTTGCCACCGGGGAAGTGGAAATAGATCGACCCGCGCGGTGCGGCGCTCTCGGTGATCACGTCCGACAACGCCGTGCCGAGATAGCCGTGTTCGCGAAACAGACGGCGCGCCGCGGCGACCATGCGCTCCTTGCTGTCGGTCCTTTGTGGCATGTCGCTCATCATACATATTTATTGACAGGATATGGGTCTAGTTGTAGCGTGCCGGTTATCAGTAAGTATGATGACCGACATAATTAGGAGGAAGTCGAGATGCCCATCTACCAGTGCTACAGCCCGAAAGGACTGCTGACCAAGTCCGCGAAGGCCAAGATCGCCGAAGAGATGACCAGCTTGTACTGCGACGTCACCGGCGCTCCGGCGTCATGGGTCAAGGTTCTGTTCCACGACCTGCCGGAAGGCGAGTGCTTCTCGGCCGGTAAACCCGCGGCGCAGTCGTTGATTCTCGCCATCAACCGCCGCGGACGTGACCTGGAAACACGGCGAGCAATGCTGCGTGAGCTCTCGTGGATCTGGACACGGAACTCGGGTCAGCCGGAAGCCGACCTATGGATCTCGGTGACCGAGATCGATCCGACAAACGTCATGGATGCCGGATTGTTCATTGCCGAGCCGGGCCACGAACGTGAATGGCTCGAGGAAAACCGCGACAGGCTAGCCGAATTGGGCATCACGGCCGCATGACTCTCACGAACGACGAGAGACGAGAGACGCCATGACTCAATCAGTTGACGGATCGATTGAGACGACCTCGCATCAGGTCGACCGGCTGACGATTCGTATCGACGACTCGTTCGACGGGTTCAGGCATCGCTATGAGCGCGCGGTGCCTGTGTTCCAGAGCGCACGGTTCGACTCCCTCATCGAGAGGGGCGTCAACTGGCAGACGATTCTCGAGGCCACGGCCGAGAACGCGCCACACGACTTCATTCTTTATTGGTCTCACGACTTCACGTCGCTGATGAGTCTGGCCGGAGACCGCGGCCGTTGTGTCGAGTACCTGATGGGCAACCACACCATCGCCGAAAAGATGTACCGCCACAACCCGGCCATCCTGCTGTATGCGCCCCTGCGTACCGCCATTGTGGAAGAGGCGCACGGCGTCACGTGGTTCACCGTGGACCAACCCAGCACCCAGTTCGGCAGCTTTGACACACCGGAAATCGCTGCGGTGGGAATCGAATTGGATCGCAAGCTTGCGGCGTTGCTGGCCATCTTGGACGCCCCCGTGCCGACGGCGCTCACCGAATCATGAACCAGGCTCAGAAAATTCCGGAGACGTTCCTCGGCGTCGGTTACACACGAGACCGAGCTGGGCTGCCGCTGGAAGCGGTGCGTGTTCCCGTCGCGCAGCCGGCCGCCGATCATGTGCTGATCCGGGTGGCCGCCTCGTCGCTCAACCCACTGGAGTACAAGTTGGCCGACCTGAACTTCATGGGACGTACGCCGCCCGTCGCTCTCGGATTTGACCTCGCCGGCGTCGTGGTCGCGGTGGGCAATGGCGTGACTGGCTTAGCAGTCGGTGACGCAGTGGCGGCGATGGCCGATTTGAACGGTGACGGTGGCTGGATCGCAAGGGGCGAGAGTGGAACCGAGGACTGCTATGCCCTTGCGCCGCAATTCCTTACCGCTCGCAAGCCACCGTCGCTGAGCTTTCGCGATGCGGCGGCGCTTCCGATGGCTTTTCTGTCGGCTTTCGCGGGTCTGTATCCGGTGCTCCAGCCCGGATACACGGTCTACATCCCCGGCGGCGGGGGAGGCGTCGGGCATCTTGCCGTCCAGATGGCTGCGCGAGCCCTGGGGGCCGGTCTGGTCATCAGCAGCGGCAGCACGCAGCAATCAATCGCCCTGGCCCGGCAGAGCGGCGCCCACCATGTTTTCAATTACCAGCGCGATGACATCGCCGCCGAGATCGCTATGCTGACCGGCGGCGAGGGCGTTGACGTCGTCTACGACGCCACGTACAGCGAACAAGGCTTTATCGAGAGCGCGAAATCGGTCCGGCGAGCTGGCAGCTGGGTCGTGCTCGGTGTCGGCCCCGGCAAGACGACACGCCTGGTCGAAACGGACAGTCCGGTGGATGCCATCCTGGCCGAGCGTGACGCCAAACATGTCAACGTCAATCTGCTGCGCTATTTTTCGGAACCCACCACGCTCGACAGCGACGCGCGCGTGTTTCTCCGGCGCGGGATGCATCTGGCGATGCAGTGGGGCGCGCAGGGACTTGTGGTCCCGCACATCGGACAGACCATCGACAGTTCCGTCGATGCGATTAGTGCGGGGCTGGAGTCGCTGAAGGCGGGCCGCAGCCCAGTAGGCAAGGTGGCGGTGACCGTGGATCGCAACGCAAGCTAGCGTCAGCGCACCGCCGCCGCCGCGAGCTCCTCGGACAGCAGCGTCAGCAATTCCGAGCAGCCGCCATCGACCTTGACGGTGGCCAGGTCGTCACCGCGGGTGGGTCCCCGGTTGACGATGGCGACCGGGATACCCAGCGCCGCAGCATGACGCACGAACCGGTAGCCGGAGAACACTGTCAGCGACGAACCGGCGACCACCAGTGCCTCAGCATCCTCGACACGTGAAAAAGCCTGTTGAACAACGCCTTTAGGCACGCTTTCGCCGAAATACACGATGTCGGGTTTGAGCATGCCACCGCACAATGCGCAGTCGAGGTAGCGAAACGACGCGGTGTCCGCGACGACGGCATCCGCATCTGGAGCCACCGCCAAGCCACCGACAGCCTCGACTCGCTCGGTGAAACCGGGATTCAGCGCGTCCAGTTCCTCGGCCAGCGCCACGCGGCTCATGGAATGCCCACAACTCAGGCAGATCACCTGTGCGTAAGTGCCGTGCAGGTTGATCACGTCGCGGCTGCCGGCTTTGGTGTGCAGCAGGTCGACGTTCTGGGTGATGACGCCGTTGACCACCCCGTTGCGCTCGAGTGCCGCCACCGCGCGATGCCCGGCGTTGGGCTGGGTGTCGTCCATGTGCCGCCAGCCGACGTGGTTGCGCGCCCAGTACCGCTGCCGGAACACCGGGTCGGAGGTGAACTGGCGAATCGTCATGGGATTGCTCGGCGGCGAATCGGGTCCGCGGTAGTCCGGTATGCCGGAGTCGGTGGACATCCCCGCTCCGGTCAGCACGGCCACCCGGCGACCTGCCAGCAAGCCGACCAACTCTGGAGATTCCGCATGCCCAGCCGTCACCCATTCGAGGGTACGGATTCAGCGGAGGCAGGCCGGGCGGATGCACTCAAAGACCAACAGGGAAGATCTATGACAGCTTTGCGGGTTCCTACCGTCGAGAACATCCCACCACAGGAACGAGGCGGCCCCATGACAGATTTGCCCGATCAAGCACTGGAATTGCGATCGTTGGTGACATCGCAGGGCACGCTGGAGCTTTCCCTGCGCGACGTTGCGGTCCCAACGCCCGCCGCCAACGAGGTGTTGGTGCGCGTTGAGGCCGCGCCAATCAACCCGTCGGATCTGGGTGTCCTCATCCCGGGCGCGGACATGACGACGGCGACCGTAGCGGGAACAGCGGAGCGGCCCATCGTCACTGCACCGTTGGGCGCGAAGGTGTTGGACGCGCTGTCAGCTCGCGTCGACCAATCACTTCCCGTGGGCAATGAGGGTGCCGGCACCGTCGTGGCCGCGGGGTCGTCGCCAGCGGCGCAGGCACTCCTGGGAAAAATGGTCGGGATCGCCGGCGGTGCGATGTACGCGCAGTACCGAGCGGTTGATGCTTCCGCATGCCTCGTCTTGCCCGAAGGCGCCACCGCCAGGGACGGGGCGTCGTCCTTCGTCAATCCGCTGACCGCGCTCGGGATGCTGGAAACCATGCGCCACGAGGGTCATTCAGCGCTGGTGCACACGGCTGCGGCGTCGAATCTCGGTCAGATGCTGGTCAAGCTCTGCGCGAAGGATGATGTACCGCTGGTCAACATCGTGCGCAAGCCTGACCAAGAGGAGTTGCTGCGTTCGCTCGGCGCAGCGCATGTGTGCAATTCGGCGTCCCCCTCATTTGAGACGGATCTCACCGAGGCACTCGCAGCGACGTCGGCCACTATTGCGTTCGACGCCACCGGCGGAGGGACGCTGGCCAGTCAGATCCTGAACGGCATGGAGAAGGCGGCCAACTCGACAGGCGCGGAGTACTCGCGGTACGGGTCGACCGTGCACAAGCAGGTGTACATCTATGGCGGACTCGATACGAGCCCGACGACCTTGGTCAGAAACTTCGGCATGGCGTGGGGTATCGGCGGATGGCTGCTCACCTACTTCCTGCAGAACGCCGGCGCCGAGACCATCGGACGGCTCCGAAACAGGGTGGCGGCGGAGCTCACCACGAGCTTCGCCAGCGCCTACACCCAGGAAGTGTCGCTCGCCGGAATGCTCAGGCCCGACGCGTTCAACGCCTACGTGAAGCGCGCCACCGGGGAGAAATTCCTCGTCACGCCGCATGCGCTCTCGTAGCTACAGCGCGGTCGGAGGCCCGGGCCTGGGCGGCGTGACGGCACCCGATCCACCGGTTTTGGCGACGTCTGGGCGACAATAGAGGGGCAATGGACTTCTACAACGCCTACAGCCAGGGCTTTGCCCGCGTCGCCGCGTGCACACACCACGCGTCGATCGGCGACCCCGCGGCCAATGCCGACTCGGTTCTGCGGCTGGCGCGGCAATGCCACGACGATGGTGTCGCGCTGGCGGTTTTCCCCGAATTGACGTTGTCCGGCTACTCCATCGAGGACATCCTGCTCCAGGACGTGCTGCTGGACGCCGTTGAGCACGCCGTGGTCGATGTCGTCGCCGCTTCTACCGATCTGCTGCCCGTCCTGGTGGTCGGCGCTCCGCTGCGTTACCGGCATCGCATCTACAACACCGCCGTAGTGATCCACCGCGGCGTTGTGCTCGGTGTCGCACCCAAGTCGTATCTACCGACCTACCGCGAGTTCTACGAGCGTCGCCAGGTCGCACCCGGCGACGACGAGCGCGGGACCATTCGGATCGCCGGCCTGGAAGCACCGTTCGGCGCGGACCTGTTGTTCGCAGCATCCGATCTGCCCGGCTTCGTCCTGCACGTCGAGATATGCGAGGACATGTTCGTGCCGGTTCCACCCAGCGCCGAAGCGGCGCTGGCAGGTGCGACGGTGCTGGCCAACTTGTCCGGCAGCCCGATCACGATCGGCCGCGCCGATGACCGCTCGCTGCTGGCCCGTTCCGCGTCGCTGCGATGCCTGGCCGCCTACGTGTACGCCGCTGCCGGAGAAGGCGAGTCGACGACCGACCTGGCCTGGGACGGCCAGACCATGATCTGGGAGAACGGCGTCATGCTTGCCCAGTCGGAGCGCTTTCCCAAGGGGGAGCGACGCAGCATCGCCGACGTCGACCTCGAACTGCTTCGCGCAGAGCGGTTGCGGATGGGCACGTTTGACGACAACCGGCGCCGCCACCGGGCGGTCGCGGAATCGTTCCGGCGGATCGAGTTTCGGGTCGACCCACCGGCTGGTGATATCGGCCTGTACCGCGAGGTGGAGCGGTTCCCGTTCGTGCCGGCCGATTCGAATCGGTTGCAGCAGGACTGTTACGAGGCCTACAGCATTCAGGTCGCCGGCCTCGAGCAGCGGTTGCGCGCGTTGCACTTCCCGAAAGTCGTGATCGGAGTTTCCGGTGGTCTCGACTCGACGCATGCGTTGATCGTCGCTGCGCGTGCAATGGACCGAGAAGACCGGCCGCGCAGCGACATTCTGGCGTTCACGATGCCAGGCTTCGCCACCGGCGAACGCACCAAACGCAATGCGGTCGAGCTCTGCCGTGCCCTCGGAGTCACCTTTGCCGAAATTGACATCAGCGAGACCGCGAAGCTGATGCTCACGGAGATGGACCATCCGTTCTCGCGCGGCGAGAAGGTCTACGACGTCACGTTCGAGAACGTCCAGGCCGGGCTGCGCACGGATTACCTGTTCCGCCTGGCCAATCAGCGCGGCGGAATCGTTCTGGGCACGGGTGATCTTTCCGAGCTGGGACTGGGCTGGTCCACTTACGGTGTCGGCGATCAGATGTCGCACTACAACGTCAACGCGGGTGTGCCCAAGACGCTGATTCAGCACTTGATCCGCTGGGTCATCTCCTCGAATCAGTTCCCGCCGGATGTGGACGCGGTGTTGCAGTCGGTGCTGGACACCGAGATCACCCCCGAACTGGTGCCCACCGGCGAAGAAGAGGAGCTGCAGAGCAGCGAAGCGAAGGTCGGTCCCTTTGCGCTACAAGATTTCTCGCTGTTCCAGATCCTTCGCTACGGCTTCCGGCCGGCGAAGGTCGCCTTCTTGGCGTGGCACGCGTGGAGCGATGCCGATCAAGGCAACTGGCCACCGGGATATCCGGAAAGCAAGCGGCCGTCCTACTCGCTCAAGGAGATCCGGCACTGGCTGCAGATCTTCGTGCAGCGTTTCTACTCGTTCAGCCAGTTCAAACGGTCAGCCCTGCCCAACGGGCCCAAGGTTTCCCACG
Organism: Mycobacterium sp.; assembly: GCF_049281135.1. Lineage (GTDB taxonomy): Bacteria > Actinomycetota > Actinomycetes > Mycobacteriales > Mycobacteriaceae > Mycobacterium. The sequence continues at coordinate 14,067 of NZ_JBAPRN010000211.1, forward strand.
GGGGATCGCTGTCGCCGCGCGGGGACTGGCGCGCCCCCTCGGACATGTCGGCCCGAGCGTGGCTCGATGCGATCGAGCGCGAGGTCCCGGAGGACTGAGGGCGTTCAGCGGGCAGGATCGTCGGCGACTTCGATGTCACCAGCCGCGGCCGCAGCGCACAGTTGGTGGAAGTCGTCGAGCGACTTGTCGGCGTATTCGTACGACCACGCGGCGACCGCACCGTGGACGTTGTCACTATTGCCGACGTATCCGCGCAGTATCGACGCATTCGCGCTCTGCGAGTGCGCCCGCGCCAGCAGAACCGCGCATGCGCTGACGTAATCACGGAATGTAGAAGGGGACATGCCTTCCGTATCGATGGTGCCCTTCATGTCGTGGAACTGACGGACGTAATAGTCGCGGCCGTCTTTGCGTGTCGTCCCGAGGAACACATCCGACATCGCCTGCAGAATCCGTTGGCCATCGATGACGCGCACGCCCTGGCCCTTGGCCTCAATCGCCGCGGTCAGCGTGTCTGGCTGGCGCCAACCGCCGTACTCTTCGAGCACTGATCGAGTGGCCTCTTTGATCTGCATGATCATCGGTGTGTCGTTGGGGCCGACCATGATGACCAAGTAACACCGGGTACCGACACTGCCGACGCCAACTACTCGCAGGGCCACGTCGGTGACGCGAAAGTGTGACAACAACAGCGCGACGTCAGCTGGGACTGCGGCCAGATACTCCTGAACCGACTCGACCAGGGGGGCTTCGATCTCCTCGTCGACGTGCTGGAGAACGGGCGGCGATTCGCGCAGGCGCCGTGTTCCCTCGGGCCCGATCTCGGTGATCTGTTGGAAGACACGAGCCGACGTTCGCGTGCGCGCCCGGGATATCGTCTTCTGAATCAGAGCCTGCGATCCCTTGGATAGATTCCCGGTGTAGTGCTCTGGTTCCACCCGCAGGTAGTAGCGGTCCAGGACGCTCATCTCCTCGAGCATCGCCTGCAGACTGGTTTGGTAGCCCACCAATGCCTCTTCGACGCAACGGCGGATGGCCTTGCCCGGGTACCCGGCGTGGCGACCCCCGATGATCGCGCTGGTGATCAGGCGTTTGACGTCCCACTCCGCGGGTGCGACAGCGGCCTCGTCAAAATCATTCAGGTCGAAGACTATTGAGCGATGTGGAGCAGCGTACATGCCGAAATTCGACACGTGAGCGTCACCGCAGCACATGACTTCGATTCCTGTCGACGGGCTTGCGGCGAGGTCGGCGGCCATCACCGCTGCCGAACCTCGGTAGAACGAGAACGGGTCGGCCAGCATCCGGGCAAAACGCAGCGGGACGAGTTCGGGTAGTCGGCTGGCGTTTTGAGCGACGAGAATCTCGGTGGCTGTTCGCGGAGAGGGAGTCAGCTGCGCGAGAGCGCGCCGTGGGACGGTCTTTCGCAGCGCCCGGCCGCGTGCGACATCCTCACGTGGCACTTCTAGATCGATCAGGCGTTCACGCAACACCAGCTCCGACATCCGATCAGCGTACTCAGCAGAAGTCGACGGACACGGCGCTTCGCTGCGACGCATCTGCGGAGAATCAGTGTCGGGTCAGTTCGCTGATTCCGCGCACGTCGAGGGCGGCCGCGGATGTTTGGACACTGGTGACTACCGCCTCGGCGCGGTCCGCGCCGAGATGCGGTGTGGTGATGATCCGGAATTTCTCCTCGAGCCGCCGGCGCTGCAGCGCCAGATCGCTTTCCGGGGTGTTGACGTCGCGAGCTGTTGCCAGTTGCCTCCCGTCGTTCAGAGTCACCTCGACATGCGTAGGTGCGCCAGACGTGCCGTCGCTTGTGACGATCACCTTGTCGCGCAGCGCGACGGTCGCCGGGTCGTGGGCCGCCGCGTCGTCGATGACCATGGTGGACCGGCCGAGGGCCGCCATGGCGGCCAGGTGCGCGACGCTGAATTTGACTTCGAGTCCCGTTGCCGGGCTGGGCAGTGCGCAGGTGGCGTATTCCAGTTCGCCTAAATGCACACGAATCTCGGCAATATGTTCGGCGTTGAACTGGTGCTCGGTGCGCAGGTCGCGGATGCCGGCCAGTGTCGAATGCGTCATGTAGCACGACGCGTCGAATTTAAAGAGGTTGTTCAGTATGTGCCAGCCCATCGGCGGCTCGCCGAGTGCGGCGGCCGCATCGCATTCGCCGCTCGTCGTGGCGGCGAAACCCTTCGCACATTCGACGGCCGATTCGGTTGCGGTGAAACCGTTCCGGGCCAGCAGGGCCGCCAGCATTCCGTTCTCGCAGGCTTTTCCGGCGTGAAATGATTTGGCCATCGTGCCGACCATGCAGCCGAGTCCGGCGGCCTGGGTGGCCGCCAATGCCAATGCTGTCGCAGTGCGGTCGGCGTCCAGCGACAGCAGTCGTGCGCAGGCCGCGGCGGCACCGAGTGTGCCGATCGTCCCGGTGTGGTGAAAGCCCCGCAGGTAGGAGACCGGACCGACAGCGGCGGCGACGCGGCACGCGGTCTCGTACCCGGCGACGAACGCGCACAGGAACTCTGGTCCGCTGCTGTGCAGCGATTCCGCCAACGCCAAGACGGCTCCGAGGATCGCCACCGACGGGTGGCCGATCAACGTTGCGTTCACATCGTCGAAGTCGAGGACATGCGACGATGTCCCGTTGATCAGCGCGGCCTGTCGCGGGCTGACCCGAATCGCATGGCCGAACACACTGGCCCCGTCCTCGACGGCGCTAGGCGCCAGTGTCTGCAGCAGGATGCGTGCTGCCGGTTCGTGGCTTCCGGCCAGGGTCACGCCCAGCCAGTCCAGAACACACAGCCGGGCCATGGCGATGACATCGTCGGGTAGTTGATCGAAGCTCAACGTGGCCGAGCGCTTGGCCAAGCCAATGGTCAGCCCGCTCATGAGCGTTCGTAGGTGCCGGTCAGCATGCCGCGGGCCAGCACGTGTCCGGCCATCTGGTTCAGCAGCGCCTTGCTGGTGGTGACGCTGTTCGGGATCGGCCGGTCGAGGGCGAACACCAGAAAGCGGTAGCGATGCGGGCCGTGACCGGGAATCGGGCGCGGACCGGCGTAGCCGCGGTGCCCCAAACTGCCCGGAATGAAACGTAATCCGGCAGTCTCCGGCTGCAGCGCTGCGGCGTCGATGTTCTGCACTGCCGGGTCGATCACTACGACGGTGTGCAGCAGTGGGCGAGGGAGCGGAACGTCGACGTCGTCGATGATCAACACGACTTGCCGGGTTTCTGGTGGCAATCCGGTCCAACTCAGCTGCGGAGAGGCGTCATCGCCCACGCCCTTGCCGGCGCATGCTTTCGGCAGTGCCCCGCCGTCGCTGAACGTCGCACTGGTGACGGTGATTGCGGAGGGCGCCGCGAAACCCGAACCGGCCAACGGGCCTCGATGCTCCCCGGCGCGGACATTGCGCAGCAGCTTGCCGATCATGCGCCGCTGCCCGCGCCGCGAATCGCGACGGTGCTGGACCTGAGCAGGTCGCCGAGTTCGGCGGGCAGGTAACCCTGCTCCGCCAGCCTCGGCAGCACGCCGCCACTGGAGATGATGTCGAGGATCAGATCGGGCAGCTTGGGCACCGATCCCGATGCTCCCGTGGTGTCGTTGCGCCATGCGCCTGAACCCAAATCGAACGTCCCGGTGTCGCCTTCGCTGAAGATGGTGGTTGCCTTCGGCAGCGTCATCGCGGGCAGCCCGGCGTTGACGGCGTTACGGAAGAACAGCGAATTGAACTCTTCGGCGACCAGTCCGGCGATGCCGAGTTCGGTGAACAGCGCGGCGACTGGGCGCGACGAGCCCAGCCCGAAGTTCTTGCCGGCCATCACGATGTCTCCCGGCGACACCTCGTCGGTCCAGCCGGGCCGCACTTCGTAGAAGACGTGTTTGGCTGCCTCGGGTGGATCCATCTTCATGGCGAAGGCCGGGTACATGGCGTCGGTGTTGAGGTCGTTGCCGAATACCCAGACCTTTCCGGTGATGGCCAGTGTCATGGGGTCACGCTCCTTGCGTCGGTGATGTAGCCGGTGAGCGCCGATGCGGCAACGGTCGCGGGTGAGGCCATGTAGATCTCGGCGTCGGGGCTGCCCATTCGGCCGGTGAAGTTGCGGGTACTCGACGTCAAACACACTTCGCCCGGTCCCACCACCCCCATGTGGTAGCCGAAGCACGCTCCGCAGGTGGAATTTGTGATCACCGCGCCCGCATCGGCGATGTCCTGCAGGTAGCCCAGCCTCATCGCTTCGCGGTACACCGCCTGGGACGCCGGCGTGATGAGCAGCCGCACACCGGTCGCAACGGTTTTGCCGCGCAATATGTTCGCGGTGATCTCCAGATCTTCCAATTGGCCGTTGGCGCATGACCCAATGAAGGCCTGGTCGATTTTCTGCCGTTCTATCCGCGAGACCGGCACGCCGTTGCGGCTCACGGTGCCCGGGCGGGCCACGTAGGGTTCGAGTGCGGCCAGGTCCACCGGTCGCACTTGCTGGTACAGCGCGTCGGAATCGGCTGCGGCGGCGTCGTATCCGGTGATGCGGCGGTCGTTGAGATACGACGTCAGCACCTCGTCGGGTTCGAATGTGCTGAAGTCGGCGGATATCTCGGCGCCCTGGGTGGCGATCGTGCGTCGATCGTGCATGGGGATGCTGGCCAGCCCCGGTCCGCCGAATTCAAGGTTGAGGTTGGCCGCGTCGCCGTACTCGTCGGCAATGTGCAAGAAGATGTCCTTGCCGCTGACCGTATCGGGCTTGACGCCCTCGAGCTGATAGCGGATGGTCGGCGCGACCTGGAACCAGGTGCTGCCGGTGCACATGATCGAAAACACCTCGGCCGGGCCGAGTCCGCGGGCGGCGGTGTTGTAGGCGCCGGCCGCGCAAGTGTGAGAGTCGGTGCAGGCCAATACTTCTCCGGGCCGGGCCAGCCCGTTCTCGGCGATGACCTGATGACAGATGCCGTGTCGGCCGACGTCGTAGAAATGCTCGATACCGAACTCGGCGGCGAACTTGCGGGCAAGCGGACCGCCGGCCGCGTCTTTGATGGTCGGTGCGGGCACCGCGTGGTCCATCACGATCGCCAGCTTGTCGGGATCATGGATGCGGAGCGGCTGTAGCCACATCGTCGCGAACTGCAGATCGATCAGCACCGTCATATCAACGTCCACGACGACCGTCTCGCCCGCTGACACCTGGTCCAGGCCGGCCTTGCGGGCGAAGATCTTCTCGATGATGGTCATGCTCATCGGACTTCCTCCAAGCGTGCGTATTTGGCGTCGAGGTCGAGCCATTCCGCCATCCCGACCAGGTTGAAGAATTCGACGGGCTTACCCGGCAGATGGTCGGCGAGGTTGCCGCCGTTGAGTTCACACAGGCCTTCGAGCATGCCGAGTACCGCGCGGGCCAGTGGGTTGCTGGGGTGGATGGCGATGGCGTAGCCCAACTCCTGCAGCCGGGTCGCCGATTCCAGTGGCGTCATGCCGCCCAGCACCAGATTGATCAGCAGCGGCGCGTCGACCTCATGAGCAATGCGCTCGATCTCCTCGATGCTCTGCGGGGCCTCGACGAAAATCACGTCGGCACCGGCTTGGGCGTATCGATTCGCTCGTTCGATCGCGGCATCCAAGCCGAGCGGGGCTCGCGCGTCGGTCCGCGCGACGACGAGCAGGTCGTCTTCGCTACGGGCGTCGAGCGCGGCGGCCAACGTCTGCTCGAACTCGGCGGCATCGACGACGTGCTTGTCTTCCAGGTGCCCACAGCGCTTCGGGAATACTTGGTCCTCCAATTGGATTGCCGCGACGCCGGCCTGCTCGTAGAGGCGGACGGTGCGTACCACGTTCATCGCGGTGCCGTAGCCGGTGTCGGCGTCGGCGATCAGCGGGACGTCACCGAGCACACCGACCAGCATGCGCGCGCGCTCGGCCATCTCGGTGGCGGTGACCAGTCCGATGTCGGGCAGGCCGAATCCGGATGCCGCAACACCGGCGCCGGTCATGTATGCCGCGGCCTGGTTCGTGCGCCGGGCCAGATGGGCCGTTATCCCATCGAAAACACCTGGTGCGATCACGAGTTCGCGGCGGTCAAGCAAGGCGCGTAGGTTCTGTCGGGCAGATGTGGTGGCCATGTGTTGTCCTTTCAGTCGAGTGCGCCGGAGACCGGCGGGGCCAGTAGATCGATCAGGTCGTTGACGTCGTCGAGGTTCTCCAGACCGAGCACCGCGCGTTCGATCGCCGTGGCG
>NZ_JBAPRN010000212.1:0-5108 GCF_049281135.1 Mycobacterium sp.
GAATGAGATCGACCGGGGACACTTGTAGTGCGCCAGCCGCTCTCGCAGCCAGGTGACCAGCTCATCGGCGAACTCGGCGGTCGCGTCCGCCGGATCGACGGTTTGCACCGCGGCTTTGACGCTTTGGCCCATTTCTTCGTCGGGAATGCCAAACACCGCTGCGTCCAGCACCTTTGGATGGGTGATGAGCAGGTTTTCGGCTTCCTGCGGATAGATGTTCACGCCACCGGAGATGATCATGTGGTGGCGGCGGTCGGTCAGGAACAGATAGCCGTCTTCGTCGACGTAGCCGACGTCGCCGACCGTCGTCCAGCCGTGCTTGTCGCGGGAGGCCGCGGTCTTCGCCGTGTCGTTGAGGTATTCGAAGGAAAAGCCCCCCTCGAAATAGATTTCGCCAGGTTGGCCGGGCGGCAACTCGTTGCCGTCCTCGTCGAGGATGTGCAGTTGGCAGTTCATCGGTTTGCCCACCGAGCCTGGGTGGGCGAGCCACTCGTCCGCGCTGATCAATGTTGATCCGATGGCCTCTGACGAGGCGTAGTACTCGTCGACGATCGGTCCCCACCACTCGATCATCTGCTTCTTGATCTCCACCGGACACGGCGCGGCGGCGTGCATCACCCGTTCCAGGCTGGACAGATCGAACGAGTTGCGCTTCGCTTCAGGCAGTTTCAGCATCCGAGTGAACATGACCGGCACGAACTGTCCGTGCGTGACCCGGTGGCGCTGGATGGCATCCAGACAGCCTTCGGGGTCGAACTTCTCCAGGACCACCGTGGTGATGCCGCCGGCCTGCACCGTCATCGACCACACCGACGGCGCGGTGTGATACAGCGGCGCCGGGCTGATATAGACCGCATCCGGGTGCATCCAAAACCCGACCAGCGCCGACATCATGCCCGGCGCCTCCGCGGGCGAGACGTGCGGCAGCTCCCGCTTGATGCCCTTCGGCCGGCCGGTGGTGCCCGAAGAGTACTGCAGCAGATCACCTTCGACCTCGTCGTTGATCTGTGTATCCGGTTGATCTGCAACGCATTCCGGGTAGCGCCGCCAACCGTCGAGGTCATCATCGGCGATCATCAACAGCGCGGGCAGGCCGTCGGGCAGTTGCTCGGCCAGGTTCTCGCAGGTCTTGCGCAGCGCGGCGGAGCCGATGATCGCCTTGGCGGCGCTGTTGTCGATGATGTACGCCGCCTCCGGCGCGGTCAGGTGCGTGTTGATCGGCACGTAGTACAGCCCAGCCCGGCGAGCCGCCCACATGACCGCGTGAATGTGCTCGTTGTTCTCCATCAGAATCGCGACCGCGTCGCCTTCGACCAGACCGGCCTGACGGAAGTAGTGCGCCAGCCGATTGGCGCGGCCTTCCAGCTCGTCGAAGGTGATCACCGTGCCGGACGGGTGAAAAATGATCGCGGGTTTGTCGACCGCGCCGTGACCGGAGGTGTGCTGGCGAATCTGCATGGGCAGACTGTACCGCCGCGAAACTTGACAGCTGTCAAGAGGGCGCTACCCGCGCTGTCGCTAGCTCTCGAGCACCGGTTCGGGCTCGTGGTGCGGATGACCGCCGTGACGCTTGGCCTTACCGGCGAACGGAGCGGCCAGCGTCGGCAGCAGCTGGCGGCGATTGCTCACCAGCGCGACCAGCGCCACCACCGCGTACACAGTGCTGATGGCGAAGCGCCCTTCGGTCGAGGTGAGCGGGAACTGCACGGCGAACAATCCGAGCAACAGCCACGCGGCCCAACGCTGGAACCGCAGACCGAGCAACAGCGTGACGCCCATCAATGTCTGGGCGGCGGTGAGCACGATCTCCTCGATCTGGCGGCTGTCCAGGTGCATCTCGGCGCCACCGCCGCCGAGCATGAACGCCACCGGCAACGACCCGATCAGCAGGGTCCACTGGTTCACCTTCGCCGAGACCAGCGTCGAAATCGCGGCGCCGCCCTTGCCCCTGGCGGCGAAGATCGTGGCGATGATGAACTCCGGCGCCTCCGACGCCAGCGGAGCCAGCCACTGCACGAGCAGGAAGCGGTCGATACCCAGTTTTGTGCCTGCGCCGATCAGGTTGTCGGCAAAGGGTTTTGCGCATGTCACGATCACCGAGGCCGCAAAGATGAACAGTGCAGCCACCGCGATCCGCCGCGCCCGGTCGGGAAGCGCGCCCAGCGCGGCAGCGGTGCCGACCAGCTCGGGCTCCTCGACCTCGCCGCGGCTCAGCTTGTAGAGGTAGAAGCCGAACCAGGCCAGTAGCGCCACACCGAAGGCGATGTGGATGCGACCCGTCACCGGAATGACGAAGGCGACCACTCCGGCGACCATCAGGAAGCCGATCTCCACCCGGTTGCTGGCGTCCAGGTCCAGTCCGCCGACTCTGCGGCCGGTGGCCCGGCGCGCCACCAGCACGCTCACCAAGACGACAACCGGCCATCCGAGACCCATCAGCAGCCGATTCGAGCCGGTCATGTTCGCCGCCGCGTACTGCGTGTAGGCGGGCACGTGGCCGGCGGTATAGGCGTAATACAGGTCGACGGCGTACTCGGGAAGCACGGCGATGACGGCCAGCACGGCGACGGCCAGGCTGCCCGACACGTCGATCTGCGCGGCTTCCGCAGCCCATGCCAACACAAAGCTGGCGCCGACGACGGCGCCACCGTAGACGAGCAGACCCAGCACGGGCTCTGGTTCCACACCGAGGATCCGCAGCACCAGAGCGGGGCAGATGACGACGCCGACAATTGCAAGTGAGCGGAACAAGGTCCGCGACCGGGCACCGGACGCCGTTACAGCGGATGCGGTGGTCGTCACGTCGTCAAGATACCCGCCCAGTACCCATCCAGCAACATAGCCAGGCTACTGAATGAATGCGACGTCCAACTAAAATTTGCTGGTCAGCAGGGTCGTATCCGAGAGTTCGGCCAACCGATCATTTGGATGTGGCTACCCTGCCGTAGCCGCGGGCGCGCTTAGTCGGACTCGGCCAGACGCTGCTTGAGCGCCTCGAACTCGTCCCGGACGCCGGTGGGCAGTTTGTCGCCGACGAACTCGAACCACTCTTCGATCAGCGGCAACTCTTGGCGCCACTCGGCGGCATTGACCGCCAGCGCGCGGTCGACATCGGAGGCGTCGACGTCGAGGCCGTCAAGGTCGAGGTCGTCGGTGGTGGGAACGACGCCGATCGGCGTCTCCTGGCCACCCGCCTGGTGCTCGATGCGGTCGACGATCCACTTCAGCACGCGGCTGTTCTCACCGAAGCCCGGCCAGAGGAACTTGCCGCCCTCGCCGCGACGGAACCAGTTGACGAAGAACACCTTCGGCAGCTTGGACTCGTCAGAGTTCTTGCCGAGGTCGATCCAGTGCTGGAAGTAGTCACCGACGTTGTAGCCGAGGAACGGCAGCATGGCCATCGGGTCGCGGCGCACCGCGCCGACCTTGCCCTCGGCCGCAGCGGTCTGCTCGCTGCCCATGGTGGCTCCCATGAACACACCGTGCTGCCAGTCGCGGGCCTCGGTCACCAGCGGCACCGTGGTCTTGCGGCGCGCACCGAACAGAATGCCCGAGATCGGCACGCCCTGCGGGTCGTCCCACTCCGGCGCCAGGATCGGGCACTGCGACATCGGGGTGCAGTACCGCGAGTTCGGGTGTGCGGCCTTGGTTTCCGTCTCGCGAAGGAGCCAGTCGTTGCCCTTCCAGTCGATCAGGTGGTCCGGCTCGCCCTCCAAGCCTTCCCACCACACGTCGCCGTCGTCGGTCAGCGCCACGTTGGTGAAGACGGTGTTGCCGCCCTCGATGGTGCGCATCGCGTTCGGGTTGGACTTCCAGTTGGTACCGGGCGCGACGCCGAAGAAGCCGAACTCCGGGTTGACGGCGTACAGGCGACCGTCCTTGCCGAACCGCATCCAGGCGATGTCGTCACCGAGGGTCTCGGCGCGCCAGCCCGGGATCGTGGGCTGCAGCATGGCTAGGTTCGTCTTGCCACAGGCCGACGGGAACGCGGCGGCGAAGTAGTACGCCTTGTTCTCCGGCGAGATGAGCTTGAGGATCAGCATGTGCTCGGCGAGCCAGCCCTCGTCGTGGGCCATCGCCGACGCGATCCGCAGTGAATAGCATTTCTTGCCCAGCAGCGCATTACCGCCGTAGCCGGAACCGAAGCTCCAGATTTCGCGGGTCTCCGGAAAGTGCGTGATGTATTTGGTGTCGTTGCAGGGCCACGGGACATCTTTTTGCCCCGGCTCCAGCGGCGCACCGATCGAGTGCAATGCCTTCACGAAAAAGCCGTCGTCGCCGAGCTTTTCCAGCGCGGCCTTGCCCATTCGCGTCATCACCTTCATCGAGGCGACCACGTATTCGGAGTCGGTGATCTCCACGCCGAGCTTCGGGTCGTCGGCACCGAGCGGGCCCATGCAGAACGGAACGACCCACATAGTGCGACCGCGCATGCAGCCGCGGTACAGCTCGGTCATGGTGGCCCGCATCTCGGCCGGCGGCTTCCAGTTGTTAGTCGGGCCTGCGTCGACCTCGCGCTCCGAGCAGATGAAGGTCCGCGACTCGACCCGCGCCACATCGGACGGGTCCGACAGCGCCAGGTAGGAGTTCTTGTGCTTCTTCTCGTTGAGCTTGGTGAAGGTGCCGGCCTCGACCAGCTGGTCGGCGAGCCGCTGCCACTCTTCGTCGGAGCCGTCCGCGAAGACAACCCGGTCCGGCTGGGTCAGCTCGGCGACCTCCTCCACCCAGGACAGCAGCCCCTGGTGGTTCGTCGGGGCAGTGTCCAGACCAGGAACGGTCGCTGAAGTCATCAAAATCTCCTGCAGTCGCTTTGTGCGTGTTGCGCGGCTAGTTTGCGGCGGCCTCTACACAGGTTATCGCGAGGTGTATACCCATAAAAAGTCGAGGCCGTATCGGTTAACTCACAGGAACGATTCAGAACACGTTATCGGCGGTATTTGTCGGCGAACTTTCGTCAATTTCCTGGTCGTCGCCGGAAGGCACCGCAGTCTCGGACGCTGCGCCCGCGTCGTCGGACGGGGTATCGGCGTCCTCGCCGGGGCCGGCGGCTTCGCCGAGTTGCGCCCGCACCGCCTCGAGAACGGCCCGCAGGGTCGGCATCTCCCGCC
>NZ_JBAPRN010000213.1:0-2586 GCF_049281135.1 Mycobacterium sp.
GTGGTCGGGGCTGCGGCGGCCGAGCTCTCCGACGCAAACGAGTTGCCGATGCCTTCGAGCTGGGTCGCGGCCGCGGCGATCGCGGCGGGCGCTGTGCTCACGTATGCCATGAATCACTCCTGGTGGAAAGCGGCCGGCCCCGAGGGGTCGGCCACAGTGGTCAGTGTCGGTGTGTGCTGGAATCCGGCGTCGGGTCCACGGGTCTACCTTCCCGTAACCTGAGCGCGACCGCATACCGCGTTAATGGCTTCTTAACGTGAGGACAGAATTATTAACACACACCTCTTACCGACCTGCCGTTTCGGACGCCGGGTCAGGGTTTCAGCAGCCACACGCTACATTCGTCGCTGTCCCCGATAGCCCAATCGGCAGAGCCGTTGGACTAAAATCCGCCCAATGCGGGTTCGAATTCCACGGGGACACCTCGGAACGCCGGCACATGGCCTCAGGGTTGTCTCAGGATGCTCTCAGGAGTCAAGCTGCACTGCAGGTGGATGGGAGATCACTTCACCTTGGCAAAACCAGTCTTGGCCGGCGTAGCGTCTTGATGGTTTCTTAACGGCCCGGATGTCGCCGGCACCAGCGCATCTACTGCAACCACGACTGCCTCGACCACGCCCTCGTCGTCCGGGATGCTGACGTAGATCTGCTCAGAATATTCGAAAATGTGCGCGCGGCCTTCACACCAGCATCAGCCAAGACGCCACCGGACAACGAGCCGGGGTGGCCCGCCAGTTGGAGGACTGCGAGGCACTCGCGCATCGGCTCGGATGGGAAGTCACCCACCGCAACGGCGACGACGATCAGTCCGCCCACCCCGGCCTCACCCGTCCCGGTTTCGACGCAGTGCTGAAGGCGATGGCCGATAACGAGTCCGGCGCGGTGATCTTCTGGCATCCCGACCGGCTTTTCTGGTCGATGAAAGACCTCGAGCGGTTGATCGCCAACGCCAATGGCTGCCACGTCCAGCTGCGTACCGTCAACGCCGCAGTGGCGGCCGATTTGCAACCACCAGGTACGGCCCCGCGGTGCTCCAGGACGGTGGCGTGGCGCGGACGTGATTGACTGCGCCCGGCCGAGACGCCATCGCGGCCGCGTTGACGGCGGGCTGGTCGCGGGGGCAGCGGAGTACTGCCGCCCGACCGCAGCGGCAATGATCGAGGCGGTCGCCGCCCGTGGGCAGATATTTTCTTGTTGGCGTCGTCGGTGCTCGGCACCGGTAAGCACGGCGGTTTCTGCCGGATCAACGACACTTTCGTGTGGGCGTTACAGCATCTTGCGTCCGGCACCGGGTTGGCGGTCAGGCTGCGCGAAAACCCCAGGAAATAACTGTTTTCGTCGATGAGATCGTTCGGCTGCATTCGACGATCCAGTACCTGCCGCGGGTCGCGCTGCGGGACATACGGATCGGCGACCTCGATTTGTCGGCCGGCGACACGTTTTCCATTGCGGCAGGCATAGCCAGGCGGGAAGGCGACGGCGGCGACCAGGTGAACGAGCGGGTGTGCAGGCGTTTGGGGTTTGGCACGGGCCCGCATCGTTGCCGCGGTAACCATCTAGTTGTACTGACCACGGACGTTGGTGACGGCGTGGTGAGGTGACAAGAAGAAGACCTCCGAGTGGAGTGCGAGCTGTCTAGGAACGCTCACCGATCTCGGAGGTCTTCATGTCCCACCGTAATGCGCCCTTGTCGGAAACTGGTCGGCTGCGGCTGGCTCGTTGTGTTGTCGAGGACGGCTGGCCGCTGCGTCGAGCCGCCGAGCGGTTCCAGGTGGCTGTCACCACTGCCCAGCGGTGGGCCCGGCGGTACCGCGAGGAAGGGCCGGCTGGAATGGCTGATCGCAGTTCACGGCCTCACCGCAGCCCCAATCGGACGCCCACTCGTACCGAGCGGCGCATTAGCAAGGTGCAGGTGTTGCGACGTTGGGGGCTGGGGCGGATCGCGTATCTGTTGGGGCTCAACGTCTCCACGGTGCACAAGGTGCTCACCCGCTACGGGGTGGCGCGGTTGCGCTGGTTGGATCGCGCGACTGGCCGTGTTGTGCGTCGGATGGAGTCTGCGCACTGTGGTGATCTCGTCCACGTCGATGTGAAAAAATTGGGCAAGATCCCCGCCGGAGGCTGGCGAATGCTGGGACGCAGCGTAGGCAATCGCAACGCTCAGGCCGATAGGGTGCCGGGACAACACAGAAATCGCCACCTGATACGCGGCTACCACTTCCTGCACAGCGCTATTTATGCGCACTCCCGATGGTCTACTCCGAGTTGCTCAGCGACGAGCGCAAAGAGACCGCCGCCGCTTTTTGGCTGCGCGCTAATGCATGGTTCGCCGAATCTGGCTTCGCTGTTCGAAAAGTATTGACTGACAACGGATCCTGTTATCGCTCACACGCTTTCCGGGATGCATTGAACGGAATTGAACACCGTCGAACACGCCCCTACCGGCCGCAGGCCAATGGCAAGGTCGAGAGATTTCACCGCACCCTGGCCGACGAATGGGCTTACGCCCGGCTCTACTCCAGTGATGCGGAGCGCTGCGCCGAATACCCCCGATGGCTGCACACCTACAATCACTGTGAGTCTTCA
>NZ_JBAPRN010000214.1:0-9433 GCF_049281135.1 Mycobacterium sp.
CTGTAGAACCGCGGCGCCGTACCAGTGACAAACGAGCAACGCCAGTTCGACGTCCAACCGGTCGCTGACGATTTCCCGGCCACGCCGCGCAACGGCGCGACCCACCCGATACTTCACCGAGTTGAAGTGCAAATTGAGTTCCTCGGCCGCGACCTTATAGCTGGAGCCGCAACCCAGAAACAAGCGCAGCGTCTCACGCAGCCGCTCGTCGTTCTCGTTATCGGTGGCAAGGTCGCCAAGCACGGAGGCCACCCACTCGCGGGTATCGGCCACGTCGCCACCAAGACGCGCTACCACGGACAGCCCCGGATCGGAGGCGGCGATCACCGTCGGCGTCGAAGAATTGGGCCGCGCGCTGACGATCGCGACGCCGCGGGCTTCCTCCGCCTCCCGGTGTGAGCGGCGAAAGCCGTCGACGCCGCCGGCCATCGTGCCAATCGCCACGCTCGGTGAGTTCGGTCGCGCGAGCGTGAACTGGCGAACCTTCACCACAGCATCGGCCACCACCGCGCGATACGGCAGCCACCCCCAGCCGCAGCTTCGATCGGCGGCAACGAAGAGCGGGTTGCCAGCAGCGCCGGCCGCTTCGCCCAGTTCGCGGAGAAATTTTTGCAGCCGCGCAAGCTCGTCGCCTTCAGCGCCCGGGTCCGGGTACCACATCACCAGCGCCAGATGATGCCAGCGAAGCGGGTAACGAATCGACGTGATTGCCGCATCCAGATCGATGGTCTTGTTCGCGGTCAGGACCTCGCGCACCCGCAGGCCACGAAGACTGTTCTGGTTTTCTAGCCAGCGTTCACGTTCGTCTTCGTAGACGGCGACGACTTGCTGCGACATCCAGTCGATGTACTCGAACAACGTGCCGGTGATCGCCTCAATGACCTCCACGCGCATGGCTTCCGGGATATCGATGACGCGCAATTCGGCGAAAACGGCTTCATTTATCTGGCGCTGACCGAGCCGATAGGCGCGAACCAGCGCATTGACCGGCACCCCACGCTGTGCCAGCCGGCGGGCATACTCCAGCGCCGCGGTGGGCGCCTCGACACGCTCGACAGCGATGTCGTAACGCAACGCGTGCAAGACCGTGTCGACGTTGCCCTCGACGCTGGTCCCGAGCAACTCCACCAGCGCGGCGTCGCCCCGCAGTTCGGGGATCTGATCCTCGAGGGATTGTCGAAGCGCCGACGACAACGCGGCCACCCGGCCATTCAATCGGGTCGCGACCTCGGCGACATAACTGGTTACCTCGACTCCGCTGTCAAGGCCCGATTTCTTCACCTCAAAGACGTTAGACGCTGGGTTGTGTTTGAGCGATAACCGCGGCGCGCGGCTTTGTCGTTTCGCCACTGTGTGAAAGCGCGCATCATTCCTAATGTTGAGCACACTCTCACCAACGAAGGTCAGAAGGAGCGCAGACACATGGGATTCACCAAGCCCTACCTTCCGGATATTGATCCGGAAACATTCCTACAGAAGCCGCTCATGGAGCGGATGCGGTTTCTGGCCGCCGATTGGGCGGAAAACGGGTTCGGCTCACCGAAGATGATCCACACCATCTACATCGCGAAGCTGGTCGCCTTCTTTGCGCTCGGCGGCATTGTGGTCGCGACGTTGACGTCGGGCCTGCCCGCCTTCTGGCACGTGTCGCAGTGGTGGAACCAGCCGATCGTCTACCAAAAGGTCATCCTGTGGACCGTGCTGCTGGAAGCAATCGGCGTGGCCGGGTCTTGGGGGCCGTTGGCCGGCAAGGTCAAGCCGATGACCGGCGGCATTCTGTTCTGGATCCGACCGGGAACCATCCGGCTTCGGCCGTGGAAGTGGGTGCCGTTCACCAACGGCGACCGACGCGGCTGGTTCGACATCGGGCTCTACCTCGGACTGCTGGCGAGCTTGACTGTCGCGTTACTGGAGCCCGGCGCGCACAGCGACTCGCTGTCGAAAGCATTGCCGGCCAATACATCCGGGCTGGTAAGCCCATCCCTGATGGTGGCGCCCATCGCACTGCTGGTGCTGATCGGCCTGCGGGACAAGACCATTTTTCTGGCCGCCCGCGGCGAGCAATATCTGCCTGTCATGGTGATTTTCGCGGCGTTGCCATTCGTGAACATGATCATCGCCCTGAAGTTCGTCATTGTTATGGTGTGGGTCGGCGCCGGTTTCTCGAAGTTCGGTAAGCACTTCTCCAATGTCATTCCGCCGATGGTGAGCAACACGATATTCGCGCCCAAATGGGTGAAGCGGGCGCATTACCGCGAGTTTCCGCGCGACATGCGGCCGTCGCGGCTGGCTGACTTCATGGCACACGTCAACGGCACCACCGTTGAGATTGCGGCCCCGCTGATCCTGTTCTTCTCCACCAACAAGTGGGTGACGCTGGCGGCGGTGGTGTTGATGGTCGGCTTCCACCTGTTCATCATTTCGACGTTCCCGCTCGCGGTGCCGCTGGAATGGAACGTGGTCTTCGCCTATACGACGATCTTCCTGTTCCTCGGCTTCCCGAACTGGAACGGATACGCCCCCTGGAACATGACTCCGCCATGGCTGGCGTTCGTCATCGTGGCCGCGCTGCTGTTCTACCCGGTGCTGGGCAATCTGCGGCCAGACAAGGTGTCGTTCCTGCCTGCAATGCGCCAGTACGCGGGCAACTGGGCCTCGGCGGTGTGGACGTTCGCGCCCGGTGCCGAGCAGAAGCTGAATCGGGTGACGCGCTCTGCCTCCAACCAGATCGATCAGTTCGTCGCCGCCGGCTACGAGCCCCAGTGGGCGGAGATCACCCTGCAGAAGACGACTGCGTGGCGAAGCATGCACAGCCAGGCCCGCGGCTTGTACTCGTTGCTGCTGACCCACTTACCCGACGTCAACACCCGCACCGTGCGGGAGGGTGAGTTCGTGTGCAACTCGTTGATCGGGTTCAACTTCGGCGACGGCCACCTGCACGACGCCGACATGATCCAGGCCGTACAGCGCGAAGCCGCCTTCGAACCGGGCGAATGCGTCGTCGCCTGGGTCGAGTCGGAAGCTTTCGGCAGCGGTGTGCAGCGCTACCAGCTCATCGACGCTGCCCTCGGCGTGATCGAGCGGGGCACCTGGAAGGTGGCCGACGCGGTGGCCGAACAACCCTGGCTGCCCAACGGTCCGATCCCGACTACCGTGGAATGGTCCCTGAGCGGCAACAACCCGGCTGTCCGGAAGGACCAGGAACACGGTCACGGAGCGCTGGCATGAGTACCGCATTGGTGGTAGGCGGCGGGCCCAACGGGCTCGCTGCCGCCATAGCCCTTGCGGCCGAAGGTGTTTCGGTCACGGTCCTCGAGGCGGCCGACGAGGTCGGCGGAGGGGCCCGCAGCAGCGAAGCCATCCTCCCCGGCCTCCTGCACGACCACTGCTCGGCGATCCATCCGATGGCTGTCGGCTCGCCATTCATCAGCAAATTCAACCTGGACCGCTACGGCCTCACATGGCGCTGGCCGGATATCGACTGTGTCCACCCGCTCGACGGCGGCACCGCCGGCGTGCTGTACCGCTCGGTTGAGCAGACCGCGGCCGGCCTCGGCCGCGATGGATCGCGGTGGCAGCGCGCTTTCGGCTACTCGGCGTCGCGATTCGATGCACTCAACGAGGACATCATGGGCCCGCTGCTGCGGATCCCGCACCACCCGCTGATGCTGGCCCGGTTCGGGGCTCCCACCGTGCTCCCCGCGTCCACGTTCGCCAGGGTGTTCCGCACCGAGGAGGGCCGCGCACTGTTCGGTGGCGTTGCGGCACATGCTTTTCGGCCGCTGCACTATCCGATGACCTCTGCGATCGGGATGGGCATCATCTCGGCCGGGCATCGGCACGGCTGGGTGGTGGCCGAAGGCGGATCGCGGTCGATCACCAACGCGATGGTGGCACTGCTGACCGACTTGGGCGGCAAGATCGAGACGGGAGTCCGGATCGAGCAGGCGTCACAGCTGCCGGCAGCAGATGTCACGATGTTCGATTTGGCGCCGGCCGCGGTCGCCGGGATCCTCGGCGACCGTCTGCCGCGGCGTATTTCGCGTGCCTTCACTAAGTTCCGTCGTGGTCCGGGTGCATTCAAGGTGGACTTCGCCGTCGACGGCGGCGTCCCCTGGACGAACCCTGACGCGCGTCGGGCGGGCACGGTGCACGTTGTCGGTAACTATCGCGAACTGGCGGCCACCGAGCGCGAGATCCACGCGGGACGTATGCCCGAGCGGCCGTTCGTTCTGGTCGGTCAGCAGTATCTGGCCGACCCGCAACGCTCCGTCGGCGACGTTCACCCGGTGTGGAGTTATGCCCATGTGCCTAATGGCTTTTCGGGTGACGCGACCGAGGCGATCATCGCTCAGATCGAGCGGTTCGCGCCCGGCTTCCGGGATCGGATCGTCGGGACGGCCGTCCGGACCACCACCGAATTCGCTTCCTACAACCCCAACTACGTCGGTGGCGACATCATGACCGGCGCCAAGGACATCCGTCAGCTGACTTTTGGACCACGAACCACACTGTCGCCGTACCGTATTGGAATTCCCGGCATGTACATCTGCTCGGCGGCCACTCCCCCGGGCCCGGGCGCCCACGGCATGTGCGGAGCCAATGCTGCCGGCGTCGCGCTCGGCTATCTGGCTCGGCGGACGTGACGCCGGGACCTCATCGGGCCACCCGCTTGGCAACGTAGTATTCGTCCGTTCGGGTGTGGTCGACGGTATAGTCGACCGCCTTCGTGAAGTTTTCAGAGTCATATCCCAGCCAGCGCTCGCTGCGTTGACGCTCAAATTCACTCCAGGACGCCACGGTGAACCTCTCGAGGAACAACTCTGTTTGTCCGACACTGTGATAGAGCCGCCAGCTGTGGCCGCCAGTTCTAAGCCGTGAACGCCTGACCCTGCTCATCGCGTCTACGAAATCTTTCTGGTTCTCCTCCGACACTAGGTAGCGGACGGCTACCAGCACTGGTCCATCGTTAGGACGTGGCTCGAACATGAGCATCGGCTCAGGCCAGGCAGTGGAGACTTCGACGTTCAGCTTCCCGGTGTTCGGCCGCAGCGGAAGGGCGACGACGCTGAGGGCAGCAGCGGCGAGCACCAACGCCGAGCACAGCAACGCGATGTCAAGTCCCGCCCGCGTGGCGACGGCACCCCAGGCATAGGCGCCGATTGCCTGAGCTCCGGTGGAGACCAGTAGATACACCGACAATGCACGCGCACGAACCCACTGCGGCAACGCCAGCTGCGCCGCCGCGTTCAACGTTGCCAACGTGATCAGCCAAGCCATCCCCGACAACATCAAGATAGGGATCGCCGCGGCGAATGGCAGCCAGACGACCGCAAGCGGCGCAAGACCGTACACGGCGGCCGACCCGGCCAGCAGCGCGTTGTCTGACACCTTCCGGCGTAACGGGTCGGCGACGATGGCACCGAGTAAGGCGCCAAAACCGATGGCGCCCAGCGCCACACCATACCCATCAGCTCCGAGGTGCCACGTGCGGGCGGCAGCCACGGGCAGCAGGGCCAACAGCGCCGAGGCGGGAAACAGGAAAAGCGCGGTGCGCAACAGGATCCTGCGGAAAATTAGACCGTTGATCACGTAGGCCAGTCCACTGATAATGGCCTGGCCGAAGTGTTCTCGCTCGATTGGTGCGAGTTGCTTGGGGCGCTTCCACACCAGCAGAGCAACGATGATTCCCGCGAACGACACCGCGTTGATCGCGAAGACCGCTGCGGGACCGACCAATGCCACGACAACCCCGCCGATTGCCGGTCCTATGGCTCGGGAAGCATTACCCGAGACGCTGCCCAACATCGAGACGGCCGGTATCTGCTCACGCGGGACTACCTCGGGCTGAATCGCCTGCCAGTCGGGTCCGGCGAGTGCAGAGGCGCAACCGATAGCCACGGTGAACATCAACAGTGAAGTTGGGGTGAGGCGACCGACGTAGGTCACCACCGCCAGGGCCAGCGCAACCACCACTGCGTATGACTGCAGAAATATCAGTAACCGCCGCCGGTCGAAGAGGTCGGCGAGCGCACCAGCGAACAATCCGAAAAGCAGCGTCGGCCCAAGACTCGCCGTCTGAACCAGCGCAACGATGACGTCAGGGCTGTGCTTCTCCACCAAAAACCATTGGGCCGCAACGCTCTGCATGTACGTCCCGATGTTGGAGGTGAACGAGGCGATAAATAAGTTGCGGTACACGCGATTGCGCAGCGGTGCCCATACGGATGGACCTTCACCGTCGATCTGGTCCTGAGCCTCAATAACCATCGAAATGATTCTGACATGAGGGCTACGCCATTGGCGCACCGTTCGGGTTCGCTCGGGCAACGTGTTTCAGTATTTGTAAAATCCCTCACCGGACTTGATACCGAGCTTGCCCGCATCGACGTAGGCCTGCAGTAGATCCCGTGGGCCCTTGGGTAGCTGCGGGAATTCGTCGACGTAATGGTTCTCGACATCCAGAGCGACGTCGAGGCCGACCAGATCCATCAACTGAAACGGGCCGGCCGGCGCGCCCAAGTTGAGCCTGTACATTCCGTCGACGTCTTCCGGACGGGCCACGCCCTCTGAGACCACCGCCAGCGACTCACGCTTGATCGCTGCCCAGACCCGATTGAAGATGAAGCCGGTGCACTCTTTACGCGCCTCGAACGGGTAGACGCCGAACTCGGGCAACACGGCAAGCAGGGTGTCGAGCAGGCCGCGGTCGGTCTCGCCGTCCGACATCAGGTCGAGGGCATTGACGTCCGGCGGCATGTAGAAGTGCGTGTTGCAAAGGCGCGTCTTGTCGCGCACCTTCTCAGCCATCAAACGCGAGGGGTACGACGACGAGTTGGTCGCGAAGATGGTGTCGGGCGGGGCCAGCTGGTCGATCTCGCCCCACAGCGGAATCTTGATCTCGAGTTTTTCGGGGGCCGACTCCACAGCCAGCCACGCGCCGTCCAGCGCCTCGGCGAGTGATGTCGTTGTGGTCGCGACGCCCGGTTCACCGAAACCGCGATTCTCAACCACACTCGGAAGGGTTTCGGCCACATACTGTTTCGCGGCTCCCAGCTGCTCGTCGCGGCGGGCGTAGATTCGCACGGGTCCGCCACGGCTGGCGAACATCAGCGCGATACGCCGTCCCAGCGTCCCCGCGCCGATCACGGCGACCGGACGGTTTCGGATCTCATCGAATGTGTATGTATACGAGGCACTCACACACGCATGCTAAGTCCCCGACGCGCGCCCGTAACCGTCGCTGACAGACAAAGTTGTGCGCACCGTTGTTCGCGGCCGACAACTAGAGCAGCGTGGCCTGTTCGGGCTTCGGCTCGGCCGGCTCCAGCAGCTCTGGCCCGTTGTTGCGGATGCTGTTGACCAGCGTTGATATCTCCCGCATTTCGATGCCTTCGACGCTCGGCGAGGCGGCCAGGAAGTCGAGGTCGGGCGGAGCATCGGGGTCCAGCCAACGATCCCAGTCACGCTCGGGCACGATCAACGGCATCCGATCGTGGATCTCGGCGAGCCCGCCGACGGCGTCGGTGGTGATAATGGTGCAACTCAGCAGTGGCGTCGCGTCCTTCGCGGGCTTCCACACCGACCACAGCCCCGCCATAAACAGCATCTCGCCGTCGGCGCGGTGCAGAAAGAACGGCGTCTTGCGGGCTTTCTTACCGGAGTCGGTATCGCCATTGGCGCGCCATTCGTAGTACCCGTCCATCGGGATCAGGCAGCGTTTGGATTTGGCGCTCGCGCGAAACGCTGGCGACGTGGTGACCTTCTCGGCTCTGGCGTTGATCAGCAGCGGACCCTTGGACTCCGGCGCACCGTCGGATCCAGCCTTGGCCCACGGTGGTATCAACCCCCAGCGCATGGACCGAACTCGCCTGGTGGGTTCGTCGTCGGGTTCGTCGTGGCGACGGACCACGGTGGTAATGGTCGTGGTGGGCGCCACGTTGTAGTTCGGGCCCGTCGACTCGGCCGCGCGCGCCTCGTTGATCGCCTCGATCTTTTCGGCCAGCACCGCCGGGTCGGTCGTCACCGCGAATCGTCCGCACATGTCTTCATGGTGCCAGCCGATCTGGTGGGTCGGGGTCTCCGCGGAGGAGTTCGTCGGGGTGGTGGGCGTGGTTGATTTCGGGTGGGCCGGTGGCGTCGGTCCAGCCCAGTCGTCCGCTTGCGGTGACGACCGTGTGTGCTTCGCCGCGGCTAACCATCCCGTGGTCGCAGCCGCACAGGAAGTGCAGCTGGTCGGCGTCGGTGCGGCCGCCGTGGCCGAAGTCTGGTGAATGGTGGACCTCGCAGCGGTAGCCCGATTCCAGGCAGTTGGGTCGGGTGCAGCCGCGGTCGCGGGCGTAGCAGATCAGGCGCTGATCGGTGGTGGCGAGGCGTTTCTGGCGGCCCAGATATAGCGGGCGTGCGGTGTGGTCGTCGAACACCGCCAAGTAGTGGATCGCGTTGGCGGCCATCCGGATCAGATCGCGCATCGGCAGCCTTGAGCCACCGCCGGTGGCGGCGGGCGCCGGCATCGGCACCGATGCGTCGGCCGTGGCGCGGGCTGCCTGGTCGAGTTCGGCCAGCGTGGTGGTGATGACCACGGTGACCGGGTGCCCGCGGTGGACACCGAGGCCACCGGAGGCGATGGCGGTGTGCAGCCCAAGTTTCATCGCATCGTGACAGCGCTGGGCCGGGCTGCGGCCGTCGCGCGCCGCGAGACTTTCGTCAGGCTGGTGACGGCCCGGCCGCACCGCGGCCTCGATGGCCTCGAAGTACGCGCGGGCCTCGGGGTCGAGTAATCCCGACAGCCGCGACATCCCGTCGGGTCCTTGCCGGCCCAGGTGCAGCCCGCGGCGACGGGCCCGGTCCTCATCGGTGAACAGGCCGTCGGGGTTGAGGTAGTCGGCGATCCGCTGACCCAACTTGGCCACGATGCCCGCATCGAGGGTGCTCGCATGCTCGACCAGGGTGCGCTCAGCCGCAGCCACGTCGGTGGGCGACACGCAGGAAGGCAGCACATCCACCGCCCGGCAGACCGCGTTGATGTGATCCTGACCGACGGCGCCGGCCTCAACAGCGGCCGCCAACTCCGGCAACTCCGGGCCAACCGGCGGCCCGGTCAGCGAGCGGCGCGGCCGAATCCGGGCGGCCAGCTTGAACCGGCGGGTGATCTCCTGCGGCGGAATACGCAACCGCTTCCACAGCACCGATCGCATCTGCGCTATGGACCCGGCTTCATCCGGCGGGTCGGCGATCTCACCGAACATGCGGTACATCAGGCCCCGGTTGGCGCGCTCCTGGCACTCCAGACGCGCGGCGACCTCAACACGAAACGTGTTGCCCACCACGTCCGAGGGCGTCTCACGCAACAGGTCATGGGCCGCATCGACCGCATCGAGAGCGGAAGTGATCCGTTCCCGCGCCTCGTCAGTGCCGATCGCTGAACCCATAT
>NZ_JBAPRN010000215.1:0-14704 GCF_049281135.1 Mycobacterium sp.
CAAGACGCCGTTCGCCAACCCGCGCAACAGCGCCGCGGGGTCGTTGCGGCAGAAGGACCCCGCCGTGACCGCCCGGCGCAAGCTCCGGATGATCTGCCACGGGTTGGGGCATGTGGAGGGTTATCGACCGGGGACGCTGCATGACGCGTATTTGGCGCTGGCCGCATGGGGACTGCCGGTCTCCGACCACACCACCCGAGTGGAAGACGCCGCCGGTGCCCTCGAGCGGATTGCCTACTGGGGCGAACACCGCCACGACGTCGACCACGAAATCGACGGCGTGGTAGTCAAAGTCGACGACGTGACGCTGCAGCGCAGGCTCGGCTCGACGTCGCGTGCACCGCGGTGGGCGATCGCCTACAAATACCCGCCGCAGGAAGTTCAGACCGAACTACTCGACATCCGGGTCAACGTGGGCCGGACCGGGCGCGTCACGCCGTTCGCGTTCATGACGCCGGTCACCGTCTCCGGGTCGACGGTCGGGCTGGCCACTCTGCACAACGCCGCCGAAGTCAAGCGCAAAGGCGTGCTGATCGGCGACACGGTGGTGATCCGTAAGGCCGGCGACGTGATCCCCGAAGTGCTGGGCCCGGTTGTCGACCTGCGCGATGGCTCCGAGCGCGAATTCGTCATGCCCACAACATGTCCCGAGTGCGGTACGACGTTGGCTCCGGCCAAGGAGGGCGACGCCGACATCCGCTGCCCCAATTCGCAGTCCTGCCCGGCGCAGCTGCGTGAGCGGGTGTTCCATGTCGCCGGTCGTGGTGCGTTCGACATCGAGGGACTCGGCTATGAGGCGGCGACCGCATTACTCGCAGCGAAGGTGATCAACGACGAGGGTGATTTGTTCGCCCTCACCGAAGACGACCTGTTGCGCACGGAGTTGTTCACCACCAAGGCCGGCACCCTGTCGGCCAACGGCAAACGCTTGCTGGCCAACTTGGACACCGCGAAGAAGCAACCGCTGTGGCGGATGCTGGTGGCGTTGTCGATTCGCCACGTCGGGCCAACCGCGGCAAGAGCATTGGCCACCGAGTTCGGCAGCCTGGACGCGATCACCTCGGCGTCGACCGAACAGCTGGCCGCGGTCGAAGGCGTCGGTCCGACCATCGCCGACGCGGTGACCGAGTGGTTCACCGTCGACTGGCATTGCCAGATTGTGGACAAATGGCGATCGGCCGGGGTGCGGATGGCCGACGAGCGTGACGCCAGCGTGCCGCGAACGCTGGAGGGCGTGACGATCGTCGTCACCGGTTCGCTGGCCGGCTTCTCTCGCGACGATGCCAAAGAGGCAATCCTCACCCGCGGCGGCAAAGCCGCCGGTTCGGTGTCGAAGAAGACCGACTACGTTGTCGCCGGTGATTCCCCAGGATCGAAGTACGACAAGGCCGTCGAGCTCGGCGTGCCCATCCTCGACGAGGACGGATTCCGAAAGTTGTTGGCGGAAGGCCCTTCTGGGTCAGGGGAGTAGCGGCAACTGCCACAGCGGGGTCTTCGGCTCAAGCAGCCACATGCGGATCGCGGTGAACCGGAACAGTCGAAGCGTGCCGGTGATGAGGATCGCGGCCAGTGGCAGGTCACACATTGCCGCGGTGAACTCCGCCATCTGAAAGTCTCTGGGCCCTGCGGTCATCAGGTCGAACCAGGCATCGCAGATCAGCAACGTGCCGGTGGCGAATGCGGTCAACAGCATCACTTGTCGGCGCAACATGCCGAAGACCACGGTTGCCGCCATCAGCGCAAGCAGAACAAGGTCGAACCCGACCCACGTTGCCGTCCAATCGTGCACCAGGTAGTCGTCGGGCAGCGCGAAGGCCAGATACACGATCCACGGAATCAGCACCAGCGTCCCTCCTGTCATGATCCCCAGCCAGCTCCAGCGGATGCGGTGCGCCACATGTATCGGCACCAGCTCGGACAGGGGTCGCTCGAGGCGCTGGATGAGCTCGCGCCGCTCAACGGGCGACATAGCGGCGATCTGGGCGTCGGAGAGATTCACCCCCGATGAATACCCCGTTTGGCGGCGCGTTCAGTGCAAAAGGGTTGCGACGATCCCGGCCAGGTATCCCAGCCGGGCG
This sequence comes from Mycobacterium sp., assembly GCF_049281135.1. Classification (GTDB taxonomy): domain Bacteria; phylum Actinomycetota; class Actinomycetes; order Mycobacteriales; family Mycobacteriaceae; genus Mycobacterium. Next base: position 2,079 of record NZ_JBAPRN010000215.1, read on the forward strand.
ACCTCCGAGGGCCGGAAGGCCGGGCCGCCGGGCCTGCCGAGCACCACCGCGGTCTCGGGGGCGCCCAGCGGAGCCGCGATCAGGGTGGTGTCCAGCTCCCGCCACAGCTGCGGCACCCAATCCTCGGTCGCGTCCAAGGCGGTGGCGTGCTCGATCGGCATCCAAGGGATATCGGTCAACCCGGTTTCCGGCGCGCCGGGGCTGCCGGCGATGCGGTGGAATCCGTCGTCGGACTTCTGCAGCACCGTGCACCAGCTCACCCGCAGCACCTGCGGCGCCTCGTCGACGAGCACCTTCAGCTTGGCTGCGGTCTTGCCGGCGGCGGCGACGTGGTCGATCAGCGCCAGCTCGCGGTGCGCGTCCAACAGCCCGGTGTGTGGCCGCAGGCTGTCGACCCGCACACCCTGCAGCGTTTCGGCCGCTGTGATCAGCGTGTCGGGCATGCCCCCTGGCGGCAGTTCGACTACGAGATCGTCGATCGCATAACCGGGTCCGCGATCCACGACGTCCAGCGACAGAATGTCCGCGCCCACCGACCCCAGGGCCACGGCCAGCGAGCCGAGGCTACCCGGCCGGTCGGCCAGCTGTACCCGCAGCAGATAGGAGGACACGCGGACACTGTTGCACAGCGACGCTTTCTCGGCATTTCGGCGGATGCCAGGCGTCGCGCCAGAGTCGCGCTCGCTAGGCTTTTCAGTCGTGTCCCACATCTCTCGTGACGAGGTGGCCCATCTGGCCCGGCTGGCTCGCCTGGCGTTGACCGACGATGAGCTGGACCACTACGCCGGCCAGCTCGACGCCATCCTGACTCATGTCGGCCAGATTCAGGCGGTCGACGTGACCGGCGTCGAGCCGACCGACAACCCGCTCAAGGCCGTCAACGTCACCCGACCCGACCAGCCCGCGCCGTGCCTGACCCAGCAGGAGGCGCTGGCCGAGGCCCCCGAAGCCCTCGACGGTCGCTTCGTGGTCCCGCAGATCCTCGGGGAACCGCAATGACGGACATCATCCGGCTGGATGCGGCGACGCTCGCCGCGAAAATCGCCGCCAAGGAGCTGTCGTCGACCGAAGTCACCCAGGCCTACCTGGACCAGATTGCGGCGACCGATCAGCGGTACGGCGCCTTCCTGCACGTCGCGCCCGACGCGGCGCTGTCGGCCGCGGCCGCTGTCGACAAGTCACTGGCCGCCGGTGAGCAGCCGGTCTCGGCGCTGGCGGGGGTCCCGCTGGCCCTCAAAGACGTGTTCACCAGCGTCGACATGCCCACCACCTGCGGCTCGAAGATCCTGGAGGGCTGGCGTTCGCCCTACGACGCCACCGTGACCGCGCGGCTGCGCGCGGCCGGCATCCCGATCCTGGGCAAGACCAACATGGACGAGTTCGCGATGGGTTCGTCGACGGAGAACTCGGCCTACGGCCCGACCCGCAACCCGTGGAACACCGACCGGGTGCCGGGCGGTTCGGGCGGGGGCAGCGCTGCCGCGCTTGCGGCATTTCAGGCGCCGCTGGCGATCGGCACCGACACCGGCGGCTCGATCCGGCAGCCGGCCGCGCTGACCGCGACCGTAGGGGTCAAGCCCACCTACGGCACGGTCTCCCGCTACGGCCTGGTGGCCTGCGCGTCGTCGCTGGACCAAGGCGGGCCCTGCGCGCGCACAGTCGTCGACACCGCGCTGCTGCATGAGGTGATCGCCGGACACGACCCGCGCGACTCCACCTCCATCAACGCCGCGGTACCCGACATCGCCGGCGCCGCAAAAGCCGGAGCCGCAGGCGATCTCAAAGGCGTACGCATCGGCGTCGTCAAGCAGCTGCGCGGCGACGGCTATCAGCCCGGCGTGCTCGCGTCGTTCAACAAAGCCGTCGAGCAGTTGACCGCAATCGGCGCCGACGTGTCCGAAGTCGATTGTCCCCATTTCGATCACGCGCTACCTGCCTACTACCTGATCCTGCCGTCGGAGGTGTCGAGCAACCTGGCCCGTTTCGACGCAATGCGTTACGGGCTGCGGGTCGGCGATGACGGCACACACAGCGCCGAAGAGGTGATGGCACTGACCCGGGCTGCCGGATTCGGCCCGGAAGTCAAGCGGCGCATCATGATTGGCACCTATGCGCTGTCGGCCGGTTACTACGACGCCTACTACAACCAGGCGCAGAAGGTCCGCACGCTGATCGCGCGCGACCTCGACACCGCGTACCAATCTGTCGACGTGCTGATTTCACCCACCACGCCGACGACCGCGTTCCCGTTGGGGGAGAAGGTCGACGACCCACTGGCGATGTATTTGTTCGACCTGTGCACGCTACCGCTGAACCTGGCCGGACACTGCGGGATGTCGGTTCCGTCCGGGCTGTCCGACGACGACAACCTGCCGGTCGGCCTGCAGATCATGGCGCCGGCGCTGGCCGACGACAGGCTCTACCGGGTCGCGGCTGCCTACGAGGCTGCCCGGGGAACACTGCCGTCGGCCATCTGATCGGCTGCCGCAACGGCTCGCTCGGGGCAAGATGAACACATGCGGATTGGAATTCTCACCGGGGGTGGTGACTGTCCGGGCCTGAACGCCGTCATCCGGGCGGTGGTGCGGACGAGCGACTCGCGATACGGGTCGTCGGTGGTCGGATTCCAGGACGGCTGGCGAGGCCTGCTGGAAAACCGGCGCATGCAACTGGCCAACGACGACCGCAATGACCGCCTGCTGGCCAAAGGCGGAACGATGCTGGGCACCGCGCGCGTGCACCCCGACAAATTGAAGGCCGGTCTGGCACAGATCATGCAGACCCTGGACGACAACGGTATCGACGTGCTCATCCCGATCGGCGGCGAGGGCACGCTGACCGCCGCGCACTGGCTCTCCGAAGAGAATGTTCCCGTCGTCGGTGTGCCGAAGACCATCGACAACGACATCGACTGCACCGACGTGACATTCGGCCACGACACCGCGTTGATGGTGGCGACCGAAGCTATCGACCGGTTGCACAGCACCGCCGAGTCGCACCAGCGGGTGATGCTGGTGGAGGTGATGGGTCGGCACGCCGGCTGGATAGCGCTCAACTCCGGACTGGCATCCGGTGCACACATGACGCTGATCCCCGAGCAGCCCTTCGACATCGACGAGGTGTGCCGATTGGTCAAGCGGCGATTCCAGCGCGGCGACGCACACTTCATCTGCGTGGTCGCCGAGGGCGCCAAGCCGGCCGAAGGCTCGATGTCGATGCGCGAGGGCGGCATCGACGAGTTCGGTCACGAGCGGTTCACCGGCGTGGCCGACCAATTGGCCGCCGAGGTGGAGAAGCGGATCAACAAAGAGGTCCGCGTGACCGTCTTGGGCCACGTCCAGCGCGGCGGTACGCCGACCGCCTACGACCGGGTGCTGGCCACCCGTTTCGGGGTCAACGCCGCCGATGCTGCGCACGCCGGGGAATTCGGACAGATGGTGTCGTTGCGGGGTCAGGACATCGGCCGAGTGCCGCTGGCCGAGGCGGTGCGACAGCTCAAGCTGGTACCGCAGAGTCGTTACGACGATGCCGCTGCGTTCTTCGGCTAGCGCTCACGCCGAAGGGATCCGTGACGTAGCGGCCGGCGGTAACCTGACGAAGATGTTCGGCCTTTTGACCTGCGGCGTGTATGGCAATGACTGCTGAGATGGATGGCCACGGCGGCGAGGTCGCTCAGGCCTTCGCCGGAGCGCCGCAGCGCGTCGGCTGGTTTCGCTTTTACTTCGAGGACCAACGCTGGGAGTGGTCGGAGCAGGTGCAGCGCATGCACGGCTACGAGCCGGGCACGGTGACCCCGACCACCGAACTGGTGCTGGGGCACAAGCATCCCGAGGATCGTGGCGAGGTGGCGAAGACCATCGACGAGATGCTGCGTGCCCGCCGCGCATTCAGCACCCGGCATCGCATCGTCGACACCCATGGCGTCGTGCATCAGGTGGTCGTGGTCGGCGACCTGCTCACCGACCGGCAGGAAGTGGCGATCGGGACGCACGGCTACTACGTGGACATCACGCCGTCGTCGGATCGGGCGCGCGAGGACCTCATCTCGGCGAAGGTCGCCGAAATCACCGAGCATCGCGCGATCATCGAGCAGGCCAAAGGCATGCTGATGCTGATCTACGGCCTGGACGATGACGCCGCTTTCGATCTGCTCAGATGGCGCTCGCAATCGAGCAATGTGAAGCTGCGCCTGCTGGCCGAGAAGATCGTCGAAGACTTCCGCACCGTCCGCGACGAGGGCATCACCTCTCGATCCGCATTCGATCACGCGCTGCTGACCGTCGACGAGGGAGTCGGCGGCGACGGCGCTGGCAAGGCCGCGTCGACCGCCAATTAGGATCGACCGCATGACTTCTGCTACGAGCGCCGCCCATGCGCCCGGGGCGGAGCTGCTCGACTACGACGACGTGATCGCGCGCTACGACCCAGTGCTCGGCCTGGAAGTGCATGTTGAGCTGTCCACGGCCACCAAGATGTTCTGCGGCTGCGCCAACGAGTTCGGCGCCCAACCCAACACCCACGTGTGCCCGGTGTGTCTCGGCCTGCCCGGATCGCTGCCGGTGCTCAACGAGGCGGCCGTCGAGTCGGCGATCCGGATCGGCTTGGCGCTCAACTGTGACATCGCGCCGTGGGGCCGGTTCGCGCGGAAGAACTACTTCTATCCGGACCAGCCGAAGAACTACCAGATCTCCCAATACGACGAGCCGATCGCCGTCCAGGGCTACCTCGATGTCCCGCTGGATGACGGCACCACCTTTCGGGTGGAGGTCGAGCGCGCCCATATGGAGGAGGACACCGGGAAGCTGACCCACCTGGGCAGCGACACCGGCCGGATCGCCGGGGCGACCACCTCGCTGGCCGACTACAACCGAGCCGGTGTGCCGCTGATCGAGATCGTCACCAAGCCGATCGAGGGCACCGCCGAGCAGGCACCGCAGATCGCCCGCGCCTACGTCACCGCGCTGCGTGGTCTGTTGCGTTCGCTGGATGTCTCGGACGTGCGGATGGACCAGGGTTCGATGCGCTGCGACGCCAACGTCTCGCTGAAATTGAAGGGCGTCAGCGAATTCGGCACCCGAACCGAAACCAAGAACGTCAACTCACTCAAGAGCGTCGAGGTGGCGGTCCGCTACGAGATGCGGCGCCAGGGTGCTGTGCTGGACTCCGGTGGCCGAGTCATCCAGGAGACCAGGCACTTTCACGAGGACGGCTACACCAGCTCGGGTCGCACCAAGGAAACTGCGGAAGACTATCGCTACTTTCCCGAACCCGACCTTGAGCCGGTGGCGCCCAGCCTTGACCTGGTCGAGCGCCTGCGTGAGACCATTCCCGAGCTACCGTGGTTGCGCCGCAAGCGGATTCAGCAGGACTGGGGCCTGTCCGATGAGGTGATGCGCGATCTCGTCAATGCCGGCGCCGTCGACCTCGTCATCGCGACCGTCGATCAAGGCGCCTCCAGCGAACAGGCTCGGGCCTGGTGGGGCAATTTCCTGGTGCAGAAGGCCAACGAATCGGGCCTCGAACTCGACGAATTGCCGATCAGCCCAGCCCAAGTCGCCGCAGTGGTGGCGCTGGTGGACGACGGCACGCTGACCACCAAGCTGGCCCGCCAAGTGGTGGAGGGCATGCTGGCCGGCGAGGGTGAGCCCGAGCAGGTGATGACCGCGCGCGGGCTGGCCGTGGTGCGTGACGACTCGCTGATCCAAGCCGCGGTCGACGAAGCTCTGGCCGCCAATCCCGATGTGGCCGAGAAGATTCGCGGTGGCAAGGTGCAGGCGGCAGGCGCGATCGTCGGTGCTGTGATGAAGGCCACCAAGGGGCAGGCCGACGCCGCACGGGTGCGCGAGCTGGTGCTCGCAGCCTGCAGCTAGAACAAGCTGGTCGATTCGCCGAACAGATGGGCAAGCGGAGCGCCCACGCCGTCCCAGCCGATCGACTCGGCGATCGCTTGGTCCTGCAAGAACAACGACGCGATCGGCCCAACCGCCGTGGTGGGAACGTCCAACGTCGCGCACGCGATGCTGCAGTCGCCGAACGTGTCGGTGAAGCCGAAGCCGTTGATCAGCGAGCCGGCTGGACTCAGCAGCCCACCGAGGTCGACCTGAAGAGCGGCGTCGGTAGCCGGCGCAGTGATCTCGAACTCGGTCAACAGCGAATCGAGGTTGACGTCGCCTGAGATCTCGCTGAGCAATCCCTCGATGAAGAAGTGTTGAGTCGTGGGTATGGTGAACGACGATGACCAGCATCGGCGATCAGCTTCGTGAGCAAACGGTGGACACTGTTCTCGGGCGAATTCGGCTGCAAATAGGAGGATCCGGTTCGCCGATCGTTTTCTGGCCCAGCCTGCTGATGACCGGTGACATGTGGTACGGGGTGGCCGACGGTCTTATCGCGCAACGGCAGGTGGTGCTGGTCGACCCGCCCGGGCAGGGCGGTAGCGAGCCGCTGACGGAGTTGTTCAGCTTCGGCGACTGTGCCCGCTGCGTGGTCGACATCCTCGATGGGCTCGGTATCGACAAGGCGCACTTCGTCGGCAATTCCTGGGGCGGCATGATCGGCGGGACCTTCGCCGCCAGCTATCCCGAGCGGATCGGGGGAGCGGTGCTGATGAACTGCACGGCGGGCCGGGCCGGCGTCCGCCAAAAGGTGCAGTTCGCGATCCTGCTTGCACTGGCGAAGTGGACCGGTGGGATGGGAACGCTGCTGAATCGGCCTGTGCTGAAGGCATTCCTGGGGCCGACCACCTTCAGGCAGCGTCCCGAGGTCGTCGCGCACGTCCGTGCCACGGTAAAAGCCGTCGACGTCGCATCCGTCTCGTGGGCGGTGAAGAGTGTGGTCCCGCGCCGGCCGGATCAGCGGGCCCTGCTCGGAACTATCAAGACACCGGTGCTCGTAGTCGGTGGCGTTGAGGATGTGACCTTTCCGCCGCGGGAAGCGATCGCGATGGCCGATGCCATTCCCGGCTCGTCGGTTCGGGTGCTCGACGGGGTGGCCCACCTGGCCGGCTTGGAGGACCCAGCGTTGGTCAGTGCTTTGGTGGAACAGTTTCTGTTCGGCGACAACGAAAGCGGCCCTGACGCCACGTAATCGCCTTAGCGTCCGAATTGCCGCATCGGTTGAGTCATGATGGCGATGTGGGCGACGAATCTTTCGACCGGCTGGTCGGGATGCTGGATTACACGATGTTCGTGGTGACAACTCAGGTCGACGGTGAAATATCGGGCTGCCTGGTCGGTTTCGCCACCCAGACCAGCATGCATCCGCCGCGATTTCTGGCTGGGATCTCGCGGGCGAATCACACCTACGGGGTCGCGGCGCGATCCGACTACCTGGCGGTGCACGTCGTGGAGCGCCGCCACATCGGCTTGGCACGCCTGTTCGGTGGCCAAACCGGTGACCAGGTCAACAAATTCGATCACTGCTCGTGGCACGCCGGCCCGCACGGCATGCCGATCCTCGACGACGCGGTGGCGTGGTTCGTCGGCAGGACGCTGAAGCGGGTCGACCTCGGCGATCACATCGGCTACCTGTTGGAACCGGGCGCCGGAGCGGCCGGGGAGCCGACCGACGACCTGGTCAGCTTTCCCGATGTGGCCGATCTGACACCGGGCCACAACGCCTGAGACGTCAGGTCTTGTCGTCGTTGGCCCGCGGGAAGCCGCCGCCCTGCGGGAACAGCGGGAACACCACGTCGTCGAGTCTCATGGCGTCCCCGGCGGTTTTGTTGACCGTCGCGCCCCACACGTTGCCGTCCGGAGACATCCGCAGCGCCCAGGCATGTCCGTGAGTGTCCTGGCGAACCACGTCGGGTGGGCCGGTGACCGCGCCGGTGCCCTGGGCCAGGTGGACGGCCACCGTCTGCTTGGTGTTGACGAGGTTGACCAGCACGGTGCCGTCCAGCGCCGAGCAGCCGGCCACCCCGGGTCGATCCGGCCACGTCCACACGGTGGAAACCTTGGAGTCCTTGGTGATTCGCTGCAGTCGGTCGGCGGTGGGTGCGCGGTCGAGAACGAACATTGAGCCATCAACGGGGTCGGTGCACAGGCCGCCGCCGGCGCCGATTCCGCTCAGCGCGGTCGTCGGTGGCGCGGGGTGCAGCGTGGTGGGCTGCTCGAGTCGGAGCACCTTTCCGGCAAGCGATGCCGGGTCATTGGCCATCGCCGGGTTGCCCGCGTCGCCGGTCATTACCACCAGCGTGGTGGGGCTGGTGAAAAGCAGTGCGCCGGTATTGCCGTTGCCGCCCTTGGGAATTCCGGTCAAGATGTCTTTGGGGATGTCGTCGTCGGCGACACGGATGACCCGATTGTCGGTCGGTGTGCTGATGTAGGCGTACATCAGCCGGTCTTGTTTGTAGGTCGGGGACAGCACGATGTCCATCAGCCCGCCGTCGCCGGCCGGGTCCACCGGGATGACGGTCTTCACCTTCGGTTCGGCGCTCACGGACACCTCTTTGACCGCGCCGGTCGTCCGCTCGGCAACCAAAGCCGATTTGCTATCGGGTTGCATGAGCAGGCCGCTGGTGCTCTCCAGGCAGCCCTGCATCACTCCCGGCGCCGGGCATTCCTTGGGGAATGGCTTGTCAGGCAGCGGCGGGGGCGGCGGCGGTGACGAACTCGGCGGCGGTTGCCGTTCGGGATTGGTGGTGAATGGTTGCGACTGAATATCGTTGAACTGGGCGCAACCAGCCAAAACGAGCATCGTCGAGCAGAGCACAGCCGAACTCCGCCGCCCCGACCTCCACAACCGCATAGCTGCCAGATTACGGATATGTCCGCTCCGGTGCCCCTCACGGGTACCGCGGGCCATCCGCCGTCCGCCCGCAAACAACTGGCCCACCCGCGACGACGGCCAAATAGGAACACCGAAAGCGCCGCTCAAATCCCCGATTCCCAGGAAATTGCCCTTACCCTGACACGGGTGAGCAGTCAATCGAAAAGCACACATTGGCAACGACCGGACTCATCCGCGATGCCTACAGCGGAGCGGCCGACCTCCGCGAGATTGGTCGATCCCGAAGACGACCTTCCCTCCGACACCTATGCGGGCGACTTCGAGACGACGCTGATCCCGCACTACGACTCCACTGATTCCGGCAGCGTGCGGTCGTCGAGCAGTGGCGTGGGTGTGATGGGCGGCCACGAGCCGCTGCCCTATCAGCCCCAGCCCACCGGCGCGCACTCGATATTCACGCCCGACGGGATGAACGACCACGAGCACTTCGACGACGAGCGGGTCCGCGCCGCCGCCCGTCGTGGCACCCAACACCTGGGCCTACTGGTTCTGCGGGTGGGCCTCGGTGGCGTCTTCGTTGCGCACGGGCTGCAGAAGCTGTTCGGCTGGTGGGGTGGAGAGGGTCTGACCGGCTTCAAGAACGCGCTGTCCGGCATCGGCTACCAGCACGCCGACATCCTTACCTACTGCGCCGCCGGCGGCGAGATCGCGGCGGGCGTGCTGCTGGTGCTCGGCCTTTTCACTCCGCTGGCTGCCGCCGGCGTGCTGGCCTACTTGACCAACAGCCTGCTGGCCGCGATGTCAGCTCAGCACAGTCCCCGGTCGTTCCCGTACTTCCTGCCCAGCGGGCACGAGTACGAGATCACGCTGATCGTGATGGCCGCCGCGGTCATCCTGGCCGGCCCCGGGCAGTATGGCTTCGACGCAGGTCGCGGCTGGGCCCGGCGACCGTTCATCGGCTCGTTTGCCGCTCTCGTGGTGGGCATCGGCGCCGGCGTTGGGCTGTGGATACTGCTCAACGGCGCTAACCCGGTGAGCTAATCCGCGTACGGATTGGGCACACGGCCGGCGCTGGCCTGGGTCAGCTGCGGCAGCGTCGCAAAAGTGACCGCCGGTAACCGCAAGTCACGCCCGCTTTTGAGCTGAGCGCGCGCCCACGAGCCCCTACGGAATCGCAATCCGTCGATTTCCTCCCACCGCACCGATCGGCCGCCGAGCAGGGTGCGCACCGTGACACCGTTGCCATCGGCCTGCGTGCGAAGCCGAACAATCAACGCCGACAACAGCACCGGGATGATCAGGAGCGGTGCCGTCACCGGCCAGGTCAGTACCGGCACAAGCAGCCCGAGGGCGAAGAAACCCACCGCGAAGTGGGCAATCGGCGAAATGCTGATCACCACCGGCGGCGTGGATGGGTTTTCCTCCGCTGAATCGGTGGCCATGCATGCATCATGGCACCGGTCCCCGGTGGCGACGACAACGCCTGACCTGGGCGGTCCGGCAACCATCGGGATTTGACGTTTGACCAGTACGGAGGCTACCGTCGTGGGGCGATGAACACTTCTGGAAAGCTCGTAGTAATCCGCATGCGCGTTGGTGCCTGACTGATCAAGTCCACCAACGCGCAACCCTCGTGCAGCTGCTGAGCTGACGGGGGTTTTTTGTTGCCCACCATCGACGTGAGTCAGCAAAAGATCACCTACAACTTTCCAGAGCGAACAACGACGAAGAGGACACAGTGAGCGCACCCACCAGGCCGCATTCCGAGCCGCCGGCACCGGCTTCGACGCCTGCGTCGCAGGATGTGGCACGCATCGCCTCCGATGCGGCGAAGCCCGCCGCCAAGCCGCCGACTGCCCGGCCGAAACATGTTGCGCCTGAGCAACTCACCGGTGCACAGTCGGTAATCCGGTCGCTCGAGGAGCTCGACGTTGAGGTCATCTTCGGTATCCCGGGTGGCGCGGTGCTCCCCGTCTACGACCCGCTGTTCGACTCGAAGAAGCTGCGGCACGTCCTGGTTCGCCACGAGCAGGGTGCCGGCCACGCTGCCAGCGGCTACGCGCACGCCACCGGGAAGGTCGGCGTCATGATGGCCACCTCGGGTCCTGGGGCCACCAACCTGGTGACTCCACTGGCCGACGCGCAGATGGACTCGATACCGGTGGTCGCCGTGACCGGGCAGGTCGGCCGTTCGCTGATCGGCACGGATGCGTTCCAAGAGGCCGACATCTCCGGCATCACCATGCCGATCACCAAGCACAACTTCCTGGTGCGCGATGGCGACGACATCCCGCGGGTGATGGCCGAGGCGTTCCACATCGCCGCCAGCGGACGGCCGGGCGCGGTGCTCGTCGACATCCCGAAAGACGTGCTGCAAGCTCCGTGCACGTTCAGCTGGCCGCCGCGCATGGATCTGCCCGGCTACAAGCCGAACACCAAACCGCATAGCCGTCAGATCAACGAGGCGGCCAAGCTGATCGCCGCCGCGCACAAACCCGTGCTGTACGTCGGTGGCGGCGTCATCCGTGGTGAGGCCACCGAACAACTGCGGGAATTGGCCGAGCTGACCGGCATACCCGTGGTCACCACGCTGATGGCGCGGGGCGCCTTCCCGGACAGCCACCCCCAGCACTTGGGCATGCCGGGTATGCACGGCACCGTCTCGGCGGTGGCCGGGCTGCAGCGCAGCGACCTGTTGATCGCACTGGGTACCCGTTTCGATGACCGGGTGACCGGACAACTCGACTCGTTCGCCCCTGAGGCGAAGGTCATTCACGCCGACATCGATCCCGCCGAGATCGGAAAGAACCGGCATGCCGACGTGCCGATCGTCGGTGACGTCAAAGCCGTGATCACCGAGCTGATCGCGGCACTGCAGCATCACAGGGATTCTGGCAGCGCGGAAACCTCTGACATCGCCGACTGGTGGACCTACCTGAACGAGGTGAAGGCCACCTACCCGTTGAGCTACGGGCCGCAGAGCGACGGCAGCCTGAGCCCGGAGTTCGTCATCGAGAAACTGGGCGAGATCGCCGGCCCCGACGCGGTGTATGTCGCTGGCGTCGGCCAGCATCAGATGTGGGCCGCGCAGTTCATCTCCTACGAAAAGCCACGAACCTGGCTCAACTCCGGCGGTTTGGGCACCATGGGCTTCGCCGTGCCGGCGGCCATGGGCGCCAAGATGGCCCGGCCCGACGCCGAGGTCTGGGCGATCGACGGCGACGGCTGCTTCCAGATGACCAACCAGGAGCTGGCCACCTGCGCGATCGAGGGCGCACCGATCAAGGTGGCGTTGATCAACAACGGCAACCTCGGCATGGTGCGCCAGTGGCAGACCCTGTTCTACGGGGAGCGGTACTCCCAAACCGACCTGGCTACCCACTCGCACCGGATCCCCGACTTCGTCAAGCTGGCCGAGGCGTTGGGTTGTGTCGGATTGCGTTGCGAGCGTGAGGAGGACGTCGTCGACGTGATCAACCAGGCCCGGGCGATCAACGACCGTCCGGTGGTGATCGATTTTATCGTCGGTGCCGACGCGCAGGTGTGGCCGATGGTGGCCGCCGGGACCAGCAACGATGAGATTCAGGCCGCCCGCGGCATCCGCCCGCTCTTCGACGACGGAACCGAAGGGCACGCCTGATGACAGGATCGACGAGGACGCACACCCTTTCGGTGTTGGTCGAAGACAAGCCCGGTGTGCTGGCGCGGGTGGCGGCGCTGTTCTCGCGGCGCGGGTTCAACATCGAGTCGCTGGCTGTCGGCGCCACCGAGCAGAAGGACATGTCGCGGATGACCATCGTGGTCTCCGCCGAGAGCACCCCGCTCGAGCAGATCACCAAGCAGCTCCACAAGCTCATCAACGTCATCAAGATCATCGAACAGGATGACCACAACTC
>NZ_JBAPRN010000216.1:0-3136 GCF_049281135.1 Mycobacterium sp.
ACCGCCCCGATGCAGGGCACCGTGGTCAAGGTCGCCGTCGAAGAGGGGCAGGAGGTCTCGACCGGCGACCTGGTCGTCGTGCTGGAGGCGATGAAGATGGAGAACCCGGTCACCGCGCACAAGGACGGCGTGATCACCGGATTGGCCGTCGAAACCGGGGCGGCTATCACCCAGGGCACGGTGCTCGCCGAGATCAAGTAGCCCGGCCGCCCGGTTCATCGAACCCGTGGATCCAGTCGAGATCAACGCCGGGCGGTGGTATCTGCGCGGCCTGCGGGCCGATGACCGGATCGACGACCGTCCCGCGCTGGCCGATCTCGGCGTAACCGACCCGGAGTACGTCGTACGCGGTGACGCTCGGTGGGCCGCGGACTCGCGCTACTCGTGGGCGGTATGTGAGCCCACCACCGGTGAGTTGCTGGCCGAGGTGACGCTGGATCCGGCCACCGGCGCGATCGCCACCCGAGCGCGCGCCGGCCACGACGACGCGGCCGGCGCCGCTGCCGAGTCAGTTCGGCGATTTGCCGCCGCAATCGTTGCGCCTCAACATGATTCGAGCTGAGACCACCGGCCACGTACAGCTGACCAGGCTTTCTGAGAAACATTCACATACGTTGTGGGCGCACAGTGGTCGGGGTAGTGTCTTAAACAGGTTGAGTTCGCAGCCGCCCTTTCCCAAGCGTTAATTGACGTAAGGGGAGGCTGGACCTCCCAGTTTCTCCTCACGCGCGGAAGCCAACCGCTTGACGTGATCCACAGATTGCTTGTCGACTGATGGAGTCACTTTGATGTCTGCTCTGCACCCGAACTCCGCTTCGCCGGTTCCTGAAACCGACCCGGCACTTCCACCGCCCGCGTGGGAGAACCATTCCGCGCGGTTCACCGCGGAGTGGGATTCGTCCCGCGTCGTGGTCACCGTCCACGGTGAGCTCGACGCATCGAATGCCAGTCAGCTCGCTGACTACTTCGACCTGTGCATGATTCACGCCACGCCGCTGATGCTGGACTTGAGTCGGCTGGAATTCTTTGGCACTGCCGGCTTTTCGGCGCTGCACTTGATCAATGTCAAGTGCGCGGGCGCCAATCTGCGCTGGGCCGTGGTCTCGAACAAGGCGGTGTCCCGGCTGCTTCGGATCTGCGACCCTGACAACACGCTGCCGCTGGCCGCGTCGATACACGATGTGCCGGACGCCGACGACGAAAACCAGGATCCGAACCGGTTATTCCAGCTCGTCCCGTAACCGTGCCAGCGATTTAGCCAGCAATCGCGAGACGTGCATTTGCGAGATGCCGACCCGCTCGGCGATCTGCGTCTGCGTCATCGATTCAAAGAACCTGAGCACCAACACGGTTCGCTCGCGTTCCGGCAACCCTTCCAGGAGCGGTCGCAGCGCCTCGCGGTTCTCGATCCGCTCCAGCCCGGTATCGACATCGCCGAGCGTGTCGGCGATGGCTCGGGCTTCCTCATCCCCGGGGCTGCTGCCGCCGCTGTCGATGGACAGCGTGTTGTACGAGCTGCCTGCCACCAGGCCCTCGATGACTTCGGCGCGGTCCATCTCGAGCTCGCGCGCCAGTTCAGTCGCGGTGGGCGCACGGCCAAGCCGCTGGGAAAGTTCGGCGGTCGCGGCGCCAAGCCTTAGGTGCAGTTCCTTCAGCCGGCGTGGGACTTTGACGGACCAGCTGTTGTCGCGGAAATGCCGACGGACCTCGCCCATGATCGTGGGCACCGCAAAGGAGACGAAGTCGGAACCGGCCTCAACGTCAAACCGCGTGACGGCGTTGACCAATCCGACCCGGGCCACCTGAACCAGGTCGTCGCGGGGCTCACCGCGGCCCTCGAAGCGGCGGGCGATGTGATCGGCCAGCGGCAGACACCGCTCGACGATCTTGTCGCGATGACGCTGGAAGTCCGACGCTCCGGAGTCAAGACCGGCCAGCTCACGAAACATGTCGGGAACGTCGGCGTATTCGTTCGGACGAGATGACGAACCACCGCCGGCTCGCGGTGTCACCTGGCAGAGCCCGCCCGTCGGGTAGTCAGGGTGACACCGAAGACGCGATGGCCACCAGGGCCGCTACCGTCCTGAAAAGTCTGAACGTCATCGGTCAGCGACGTCAGCACGTGCCAACTGAAGCTGCCCGGTGTTACGACGTCGTCGGTGTCACATGTCGTCGACGCCTCGACTTTCAGCTCGTCGTCGTGCGGATCGACCACGATTGCCAGCGTGGCGTCCGGAGTGGCGGAGCGAATCAACCGGGTGCACACCTCGTCGACCGCGAGCCGCAGATCGGCCACCGCATCGAAATCCAAATCCTCGAACGTGCCGACGGCCCCCACCAACGTCCGCAAAACCGCCAGGTTCTCCAGCTTCGCCGCCACGCGCAATTCAATCGCGCGCTCGCCGCGTTGCTGATTCTTCACCGGCTTCGCAGCAACGGTCATCGGGCCTCCCAGCATTGTTTGACCGACACTACCCTCGCGCTCCAGCTGGTTAGTCATGATCGCCGCCGGTTATTCCACGCGCTGTGGAGTCGAGCGAGACGACGGAAATCGAGTGCACAAGCCGCATTCGGCGCGTTGCACCCATCTCCGTCATCACGTTGGTGATCCTCGTACTGCTCGCAGTGGGCATCTATGTCATCGCATTCGTGATCTTGTCCCCCATGATTGGGTGACGGGCGGTCCTTCCGCCGACCAAGCTCATCATGGTCACAAGGAAATACCCACTCGCGGCGACACCTAAAACCCGACGCGCCTGGGAAAGGGCACGATTCAGGCGGCGAGTCAGGCTCCAAGGACGATTGGACTGCGCCACAACTCAAGGAACGCGCCAAAGAGCTTGAAATGTCTGGTTATTCGAATCAATGAACGATCAGCGCGCCAGAATTGGCCCGGCGATCGGGGCGCCGATGGTCAGCGTGACGAACATCAGGACCATCAGAAACCATCCGGCGCCCTGCCACGCCCACCAGACGCCGTGGTCACGCCAGACACGGTAGGTACGCAGAAAGGCCCAGATTCCCGCGGCCAGCAGGATCACCGGGGCACCGAACGCCAGGATGGTCAGCTGCGGGGCGCCACATGCCACCGTGTCGACGGACATCGCGCCCTTACAGGTGCTGTCCCACAGTGCGG
>NZ_JBAPRN010000217.1:0-1729 GCF_049281135.1 Mycobacterium sp.
CGGCGGTGCCGGCAACCGGTTGCGGCTGACCCGTCCACGACAACGGGGCATCAAGGCTCTGATACTCGTGGCGCAACGCCCGGCGCTGAGCGACAAGCATTTTCAGATCGCTCGGCAGATCGCGGCCGAGCTCGTCCGCGGTGAGGTAAAAGGCGTCATCTGGGTCGTCGAAGCGGCCCTCGGCGACCAGCTGCCCGCCGAGATGACGCGCGCATGCGCGGACGACGTCCAGACTTTGCAGGTAGGACACTTTCCCAACACCACGCAGCGGCACAAAGCGGCGAGCCAGTCGCAGCACCACGCGCGCCTTGAGCCGCTCCATCTTTCCGAACGCCGCGTAGAAGCGGGCTTCGGCCGGCTTGCCCGCTCGACGCTGGGCGGCCGGATCGTCGTTTGGTGCCGCCGCATCGTCCATCGTGCGGTACTGCGCGACGAATTTGTGCACAGGGGCCGGGTTTTCCCGCCACGTCACGCTGGCCACCTCGCCCTCGCCGGCGCAGTGGTAACCGTGGCGGCGCAGGAAGGTCGCCATATCGAGCCTGTCACGCGAGACGGCCCATAAGTCGGCCAGTACGCGGGCCTCCTCGTGGGATCCGTGGCCGCGTAACAACTCGGTGGCATCCACACCGGCCCGCGCGGCCAGATTGGTCAGTTGCTCATGCAATGGCTGGATAGCGCACGCGCTGACCACCGCTTGCGCGGCCAGTGTTTTGTTGAAGCGCGCAACCGCTTCGGTCAAAAGCACTCGGGTCTGCTCGCCGGACAGCGACCCGATACGGCTGATCTGTGCGCGCCACCACGCGTCGGTGTCCATACGCAGCCGATCGATCCGTCCCGCGATCTGCAGCAGCGTACGCGGGTAACGTGCGACGATCCAGGGCAGCCGGCGCATCGACGGTTGGCCGACGAAGTCCTCTGGGACAAAGCCGAAGAAGTCCCGTGACAGCGCCTCGCCGGACTGGCCTGGTATCAGATCGCCCATCTCGCAGAGGAAGTCGACGCGCACGGCCATACGGCCATAGAAGGCGCCGGTGATGCGCCGGCGGGGATCGTCGGGAATGACCGCTTGGTCGGCGGGCAGCACACCCATCGCGGCGAACGGCGACCGAAGTCCCAGTTCACTGGCCGGCACCCAGACGCTGGCGCACAGTGGCGTCATCACCCCCGGGACGGCCTCGGCCAGGTTGATCGAACTCCACGAGGCGTCGGGGGGTGACACCGCGTGCAGCGCAGACGTCGCGGGGACGCCTGCTGCTTCCGGCATGGGAACCTCCTGCGAACGGCCGAACGCAATTTTTCTTACCTAGATTAAAATCTATCATGATGTAAGCCGACTCCCGCATAAGCTTGTGATCGCGGCCTAGACCGCCGAACTCGGCCGATCCGCCAGCCGGCTGAGCGCCGCGCGATCCGCCTGTAGCCCGTGGATGACCAGATCGAGGCCGTAGCTGAAGGCATCGTCGCTGAGATCGGTGAAATATGCGAAATGGCTGTCCGCGTGCGCGAAGTTGGGCAACTCGGCCCGGTCGTCGTTGACATCGTCAGGAACCGCGCGGTGCGCCCAGCTCCCGGAAACGACGAAACCGATCGTGTAGCTGACGAGCGTGCCGAGGGCACGACGTGCGAACGGTTGGGGAAAGCCGGCCCCTTCGAGTGCGTCGAGAAGGCGTGCGCGGCGGCTGAAAAGGGCGGGCTTGAGGTGGGCGCTCAGCGCGATGCTGATCAGATT
>NZ_JBAPRN010000218.1:0-8544 GCF_049281135.1 Mycobacterium sp.
GGCGTCCGCGGCCACGGAGTTGCCACCGATAAGACCTTTGAGACCGAAGTACTCAGTCGGATCGCCGAAGAGGTTGTGCGTATCGTTGCCGAATGCCATCGAGTAGCCGTAGAGCACCCACAGCACCGTCACCACACCCATTGCGCTGATACTCATCATCAGCATGTTGAGAACGCTTCTGGCGCGGACCATTCCGCCGTAGAAGAACGCCAGTCCTGGGGTCATCAACAGCACCAGTGCAGAACTTGCCAGCATCCAAGCGGTATCACCGGTATCGGGCTGGCCCAGTGTCGGGAAACTCACTCGCTTTCACCTCCGGTCGGCCATCGACAGCCACCAGACAATTGCCTGTGGCCTGCAGGAGAACCTTGCGCACTGGTTGTTACAAAAGGCGGCGCTGACAGGTTTCGCCGGTGTTACAGAAAGCGGGAGGGTCAATTCAGCCAAGAAGCACGTCGACGAAAGCGGCGGGTCCGCCCGCCAGGCGCTGCGCACAGACGGCCCGGCGCGCCGCTCGTAGCTGGCAAATAGCGGGGAAGAAGGCGCACGGGTTGAGGCAGAATCCGACGGTTTCCATCCGCGGATTTCCGGCCAGCTATGTCGGATCTGACTTCGGGCGCCGCTTCGATGTCGTCGACCATTGAATAGCCTTGTTCAACAAAGGGTTTCGAGATATTTTCTGTGAAGTAGACAATATTCGGCTTGCGCCTGCCGCAGCAGCGCGCACCGTCCACGAATCGGCCATCGCCATATGTCCTAGCCGGCCAAGCTTCATGGTCATGGCGCGGTGTTGCCGGCTGAGCTTGCGGTGGGCGGCCTCGTCGCCGTGGGCGCCGGCCAGTAGCGCGCGCACCCGCAGCGACCAGATCTCCCGGTCCACCACGTCGATCGGGGCGGCGGCCAACCGCTCGATCGCGGTGTGCGCTTCCTTCAGATCAGCCTCGCCACCGCGGGTCACCAGCATCTCCGCGAACATGCCGGTGGTAGGGATGCACCAGGCAAACTGCCCCGCCGCGAACAGGGCGTCCACGGCTGGCCGCGATGCCGCAATGGCACCATCGACGTCTCCACGCCGGCCCTGCTCGCAGCCGATGTAGGCCTCGATAAGCGGTACCTCGGACAGGGTCCAGTGCCCGTCCAGACACATGTCGCGAAGTTGTTCAAGTGCGGTCAGTCCGCGGTCACGATCGGCTGGCGCGTCGCGGTGCAACAACGCCAGGCCCAGCGCGTAGCGGGCATGGCCGAGGGCGAAATCGTCAGCGGATCGTTCGGCGATCTGCACCGCGTCCTCAATGAGTTCCAGCGCGGCGTCGTCGGCCAGCAGCACCAAATCGGCTATCCCTATTCCGTAGGTGAAGGCGATCACCATGGCATGGGTCGTCGGGTCCGCCTCACGTGACATGGCGGCGGCGACGGGTAGGTCGGGCAGCACCTCTGCGATGGGACGTCCCGTGCCCCCCCGGCCAACCGCTCGCGTGGCGTAGGCGAACGCCAGCGGCGACCCAATGATGAAGTTGCCTTTGGTGGGGTCACCGTCAGCCAACTCGATGACGGTGTGTGACCAGCGCGCCACGTCGGCGTGGTTGCCGGTCTCGATCTTGACCAGTGTCGGTATCCACGACAACCCGACCGTCATGGTCGGATCGGCGATCGCCTCGACCAGAGCCATCAGTTCGTCCGCCAGCGCTGAGGCCTCCCGCACCCGGGCATGAATCCAGTGGTCCATCACCTGCCCGGCCATGCCCATCGCCAACGACGCCTTGTCACCGGCCAGCGTGCTGAGCTCACGCAACTCCTCAAAACGCGTCAGGGCGTCTTTGGCATGGACCCGGTAGGCGGTGCCACACAGCAGCGTGCGCGGCGCGATCCGCATCCCGATGCGCTCGAGGTCCTCGACGGGCAACGCGTCGGCGATCTCGCTGGCCCGCTGCCAACTCAGCCGCGCCGCCGCCAGATCGCGGTGCGTCGACCACGCCCCGGCGCGCATATGCCAGCCATAGGCCAACTTCACATCGCCCGCTGCCTCCAGGTTCTCGGCGATCACCGAGGCGTTCTCCTCGACCGATCCCGGGTCGCGGGCCTCGATGGCCGCGGCCAGGCGCCGATGCAACTTGGCACGATCTGATTTCAGTTGCGATTCGTAGGCCACTGCCTGGATCAAAGGGTGCCGAAACGCATACTCGGCGCGCGGGGTGAACCGCACCTGATCAATCAACTCCGCCTCGACCAGCACCTCGAGGACCGGATCGATCCCCAAGCTGATCAACAGTTCCGGGCTGAACTGTGAACCGATCACCGCCGCGGCGCTCAACGTCTGCTTGGCCCCCGGCTCAAGGCGATCGACGCGCGCGGCGATCACCGCCTGCACCGTGGCCGGCACGCTGACCTCTGCCACATCGGTGCGGCACAGGTAGCGGCCGCGCTCGCCCTGGAGCACCCCGCGCTCGGCAAGCTCGCGCACCATCTCCTGCGCGAAAAACGGGTTACCGGCGGTCCGTTCGGTGATCAGCACCGCCACCGCGCCCACCGAAGGATCCGCGCCCAACAGCTCACCAATCAACGCCGAGATATCCGCATCACCCAGTGCCGCCAGCGCCACCGTCTGCGCGCCTGGCACCTGGGCCAGTGCCCCGTGGTAGTGGGGGCGGTAAGTGATCAGCGCGATCGACGGGGTCTGCGGGATCACCTTCAAAAACTCGGCCAGCATGGATTCGCTGACCGCATCGATCCAATGCGAATCTTCAACGATGTAGACCACCGGCTCAGTACGCGCCAGTGACCAGGAGTTGATCAGTGCGGTCAACCGCCGCCGCCGCGCTGCCGGGTCGATACTCGGCAGCTCGGAGTCCGGGTCACCGATGCCCAACAGGTCATCCAGCAACACCAGATCCTGCAGATCGACACCGTCGGGAACGTGGCTGCGCACCCGCGCCCGCGCGGCCTCAGCATCAAGATCGCCGATCCCGGCGATGGCCCGCAGCAGGCGCGCCACCACATGAAATGAGATGTCACCGGCATGCGACTCGCAGAAGGTCGAAAACACTGCGACACCACGGCCGCGGGCGATCTCGGCGGCCTCGTGTACCAGCCGGCTCTTGCCGATGCCGGGGGGTCCCGCCACGCACACCACACCTCCGTGGCCATCGATCGCTCGATCGAGCACACCTGTGACGGTGTTCACTTCCCAATGACGACCCACCAACGTGGTCTCAAAGCGACCGATGCCTCCTGGCTGCGACGCCAAGGCCAGCAACTGCCGCGCGGGTACCGCATCTTTGGCGCCCTTGATATGCACCATCTCCGGCTCACCCAGCACCGCCGCGCCCTCAACCAGCCGCGCCGTCGACTCGCTGAGCATTACCCCACCCGGCGGCGCCACCGACTCCATCCGCTGCGCCATCCCGACCTGCACACCGACCGAGGTGTAACCCGTAGCGCCCGAACCGATCTCACCGGCGATAACCTGACCCGAATTGAGGCCTATCCGCAATTGCAGGTCGACACTATCGCGACGCTGGACCTCCGCAGCCAGCCGCTTGACCTCATCCTGAATACCGAGGGCCGCCAGACAGGCACGCAACGCGTGATCCTCCAACGCCATCGGGGCACCGAACACCGCCATGATGCCGTCCCCGGTGAACTTGTCCACGGTGCCGCCGTAGCGCTGTACGACTGTCGTCGAGCAGTCCACCAGGCCGGACATGATCTCGCGTAGCGGCTCTGCCCCGACGGCTGCCGCAATGTCCATCGAGTGGACCACGTCGGCGAAGAGGATCGTGACCTGCTTGTATTCAGCCGACTGGCTGGCCTGGACAAGGCGGGTACCGCACTCCCCGCAAAATTTGGCCGGCGAACTTGACTGCGCCCCGCAGGAACCGCAGGTCAACCCAGCCTGGGTTGGCCCACGGCCACCCTCCCCGCTGGGGTCCACGCCAGCATCGTTTCACTGTTGGTCAACGATGTCCGCAATATCGCCTGCGATGCACGACACGAAGTTGTCGGTTGGCGGCGCAGGTCACTAATTCATTGCGATGTCGCGGTGTTCGATGAGGTCGCGCACACCGGTGGCGCCGAGTCGCTCCCGGAATGCCTGCACGGTGTAGCCGACGACGGTCGCATCGGTACGGGCACGCACCGTGGCCGAGCGGGGCATACCGAACAGCGGTCCGATCTCACCGAAGTAGTCGCCGGACTTCTCGACCTTGAGCAGTTCTTCACCGCCGGCCGCCAACTCGCGTACGACTTCGAGTTCGCCTTCGGCGACGATGTAGATCAGGTCGCCTATGCTGCCCTGCTCGAAGAGCACGGAACCGCTTGTAAGACTGACTGTTTCGGGTTCCCGGTGGATAGAGATAAACTGCGGCACC
Source organism: Mycobacterium sp. (assembly GCF_049281135.1). Classification (GTDB taxonomy): domain Bacteria; phylum Actinomycetota; class Actinomycetes; order Mycobacteriales; family Mycobacteriaceae; genus Mycobacterium. The sequence continues at coordinate 4,368 of NZ_JBAPRN010000218.1, forward strand.
ATCTCGACGACGCGGTCGGCGAGCGGGAGGATCCGGGTGTCGTGCGTGGCGACCACAACAACCCGCTCACCCGTCGCCAGCTCGCGGATCAGCCGCAGCACCTCTTCTACCTGGATGAAGTCCAGGTGCGCCGTGGGTTCGTCGGCCAGGATCAACGGCGGGTCCAATGCGATCGCGCGCGCGACTGCTACCCGTTGCTGCTGACCGCCGCTCAAGTCGCCGGGCCGGTGCCGCATCCGGTCCTGTAGTCCGACGCGCGTCAGTAACTCCTCGGCGCGCTCGCGGGCCGCGCGACGCGACCGTCCGGCCGCCCACAGCGGCACCATCACGTTCTCAACCGCGCTGAGGCTCGCTACCAGGTTGAACGCCTGGAACACGATGCCGACGGTGTCGCGTCGGTACGCGGCGAGCGCGCGGCGATCCAGCCTGGTGACCTCGACGTTGCCGAACTCGATGCGGCCGGCGGTCGGGCTGAGGATGCCGCCCAGACACGACAGCAACGTGGTCTTCCCGCACCCGCTCGGGCCCAGCAGGATCACCAGCGATCCCGCGGTGACCTCCAGATCCAGGCCGTCGATCGGGCGGACCGCGTACCGATCGCTGGAGTATTCGACGACGAGCTCCTTGATGCGCAGATCACCCATGGCCTACGGACCTCCGAACGCCAGTGCCGGGTCCACGGTCATCACACGTCGCATTCCCGCGACGCTCGCCAGCAGACCGATCACCACCGCGATTACCGGAAGTAATACGAAGGCCGAGGTGGGCACTACCACGGGTATCGGGAACAGCGGACCGAGCACCAGCGAGAGCAGTGCGCCGAGCACCGCCGCGACCACCGCCACGACCACCGCCTGAAGCGCCAGGCCAGCGAGCACCGCCCGAGTGCTGACACCGACCGCTTTGAACACCGCGAAATCGCGGGTCCGCTCCAGCGCGGACAGGTAGATCAGCGATCCAACAATCAGCGCCGCAACCGCCCACAGCAGAATCGCCAGGTAGGAGATCGCCCCCAAGGCCTTTTGCAGCGGGCGCAACAGGTCGTCCAACGCAACGTCACGATGCACGATTTGGTAGCCGTCGGGTGTCTCAGCGGGTATGCCGCGCAAGCCGATGGCGGAAACCAGGGGCTGTCCCGAAAACAGCATCTGCTGCGCCCCTGCGACGGTGAAGAATACGTTGGCTTGTCCCGCGAGCGCCGTGGAATTGTCGACGAGTCCGACGATCCGCGGTGTGCGCGAGCTGATCTGGAGATCGTCGCCGACAGCGCGACCCAGGGTGTTCGATACCGCGATCTCGCCGGGGTTCGACGGTGCCACCCCCGCCGCCACGGTCGGTATCCCGGTGCCGTGTTCGGACACGCCGAACACGTTGACGTTCTGTGACGCGCTCCGGTCTTGCAATACCCCGACGCCAAAGACCAGGGGGGTCGCCGATTTGACGCCCGGAATCCGGGCGACACCCGTCGCCACTGCGTCCGGGAACGGCGCCGAACCCTGGAATGGACCCACCGCTCCCGCCTTGATGAGGTACGCCTCGAAACCCAATGAGTCGACCGTGTGCCGAGCCTCGGCGCGAAAACCATTGGCCAGGCCGGTGAGGACGAGGGTCATCGCAAACACGATGCCGGTGCCGATGATCGCAATGACAAAGCGCCGCCGTCGCCATTGCAGATCCCGCCACGCGGTGATCAGCACGGTGATCCGCTCCGCGGCATGCTCGCTACGTTAGCTACCGCACTGGACCAGCGATGCGAGTTCGGTGAAAATCGGTGCACGACCTGCCCGGCATCGACGATCGCGCATTCCAACGGCGGCAAGTTTGCTGCAGACGTCTTCTACGACAACGGTTTATATTTTTCAGCCAACTCTATTCAGCCAAGAAGCGCGTCGACGAAAGCGGCGGGTTCGAACGGCGCGAGGTCGTCGGGTCCTTCCCCCAGCCCGACCAGCTTGACCGGCACGCCGAGCTCTTGCTGAACCCGGAAAACGATGCCGCCCTTGGCCGTACCGTCCAGCTTGGTGAGCACCGCTCCGGTGATATCGACCACGTCGGCGAACACGCGCGCCTGCGCCAGCCCGTTCTGCCCGACGGTCGCGTCGAGCACCAGCAGCACCTCGTCGACGGCGGCCCGCCGCGTCACGACGCGTTTGACCTTGCCGAGCTCGTCCATCAAGCCGGTTTTGGTGTGCAGCCGGCCCGCGGTGTCGATCACGACGACGTCAGCGCCTGACTCGATGCCCTTGTCAACGGCGTCGAACGCCACCGAAGCCGGGTCGGCGCCCTCGGGCCCACGGACCACCTCGGCGCCCACCCGGGCGGCCCAGGCCTGCAATTGGTCGGCGGCGGCGGCGCGAAAAGTGTCGGCGGCGCCCAGCACGACCCGCCGGCCGTCGGCGACCAGGACCCGCGCCAGTTTGCCGACCGTGGTGGTTTTGCCGGTCCCGTTGACGCCGACGACCAGCAGTACCGACGGATGGTCGTCGTGCGGCAGAGCCCGCACCGAGCGGTCCAGACCGGGCTGCAGCTCGGTGATCAACACGTCCCGCAGCACCGCACGGGCATCGGCCTCGGTTTGTACGTCCTTGCTGGCGAGCCGGCTGCGCAACTGAGAAACTATCGAGCTGGTCACCGTCGGACCCAGGTCGGCAATCAGCAGGGTGTCCTCGATTTGCTCCCAGGAATCCTCGTCGAGGTCGCCGCCACCGATCAGCCCCAAAAGGCTGCGGCCCAACGCATTCTGCGATCTGGCCAGCCGGCCGCGCAGACGTTCCAAGCGCCCTTCGGGCGGTGCGATTTCCTCGGTTGCGGGCGCCGTCGCCGCGGGGGCCGGGTCGATCGGCGGCGTCGGCTCGGCCAGCGGTGCCACCGAATCCAGTTCGGGCAGTTGAACATCGGAGACCGAGCGCTTCGGCGCGTCACGCGGAATGGTCGCGTCGTCACCGACAGCGGGCAGCCCCGTGGTGTCGATGTGTTGGGGAGTTGCGGTGCGGCTGAACGTGATTCCCGATGACGCGGTGTAGCCGCCGGAACGATCCAGGGTTGGTGTCTGCTCGCCGGCCGACAGGCTGATCTGCCGACGGCGATAACGCAGCAGCCCCAGTACCAGGACGGCGATGACGATCAGTGCGGCAGCGACCGCGATCGCGATCCACAGACCTTGCGGCAACGTGTTCCTCGCTTAGGTAGTCGTGACCAGCTGGTTTACCTGCTGGCCGCGCATGCGTTGAGAGATCACCGCGGTGATGCCATCGTCGCGCATCGTCACGCCGTAGAGCGAGTCGGCGACTTCCATGGTCGGCTTCTGGTGAGTGATCACGATCAGCTGCGACTTGGCCCGCAGCAGCTCGAACAGGCCGATCAGCCGCCGCAGGTTGGTGTCATCGAGCGCGGCCTCGACCTCGTCCATGATGTAGAACGGCGACGGCCGGGCCCGGAAGATCGCGACGAGCATCGCCACCGCGGTCAGCGCCTTCTCCCCGCCGGACAGCAGCGACAGTCGCTTGACCTTCTTCCCGGGTGGACGGGCCTCGACCTCGATCCCGGTGGTGAGCATGTCGTCGGGGTTTGTCAGCAGCAGACGCCCCTCGCCGCCGGGGAACAGCGCGGCGAAAACCCCTCGGAATTCCCGCTCCACATCGACATAGGCCTCGGTGAACACCTGCAAGATGCGGGCGTCGACATCGGCCACCACGTCCAGCAGATCTTTGCGCGCGCCCTTGACGTCCTCGAGTTGGGTGGACAGGAAGTTGTAGCGCTCTTCCAGCGCGGCGAACTCCTCCAGCGCCAGCGGGTTGACCCGACCCAACTCGGCGAGCTCTCGTTCGGCGCGTTTGGCGCGACGTTCCTGGGTGGGCCGGTCGAACGGCAGCGGGGCCGGCGCCGTCACCTGTTCGCCGCGCTCGCGGGCCTGCTCGTATTCGGCCATCTCCAGCTCGGTCGGCGGCAGCGATACCTGCGGGCCGTATTCGGCGACCAGGACGTCGGGCGACATGCCGAATTGTTCGAGCACCATTTGCTCGAGCTGCTCGATGCGCAGCGCCGCCTGCGCTTTGGCCACCTCGTCGCGGTGTAGCGATTCGGTCAGCGTGCCGATCCGGGTGGCCAGCGTATTCACCTCGTCGCGGACCGCGGCCATTGCCACCGACCGCTGCTGGCGCTCGGCGGAGAGCACATC
>NZ_JBAPRN010000219.1:0-1777 GCF_049281135.1 Mycobacterium sp.
GAATGACGCTGTTTGGCCTGAGGAACTGAGGCACGAAGACCTGTACAACCAAATGGGCGAGGGCGACTACGGCGTCGGCGTATTCGATGCCTACAATGCCGAGTTCCGACTAAGCGATTACCGGAATCGCGATCTGTACTATCCCGAGAACGGCAGCGGCACGGTACTCGACATCATGGTCAGTGTCTGGACCTATTGGATGGCCGCGACGGACTGTGACGGATATCGGATCGACACCTTCAAACACGTCCCGCCGCCGACGGCGAGGATCTTCACCCAACGCATTCGGGAGTTCGCCAGCAAGATCGGCAAGGACAACTTCCTGATGATGGGCGAAATCGGGGGGCTCGACGCCCAGGCAGCGACCTACCTCGACATTCCAGGTCTACACGTCCTCGAACTTGGAGCGCGCCGCTACCAGCTGCGCACGCTCGCTGCCGGTCAAGGGCAAGCGACAGTATCCAACGTCCTCATGCCCACCATGAGCACGGTCGACGGATTGAACGACAAATCTGTCAGCGACAGCGACAGGGCCGTTCTCGAAGGGATTGGCAGGAGCGACGCTCACGCTCTGGCGAACCGGGTGGTGACGAGCATCGACGATCACGACGGACTCGGCTACGACAAGCGCCGCATCGCAGCCGAGTTCGGCCCTGGCGCGGTCATTCCAGCAACTGCGCTGCTGTTTTTCGGACCCGGCGTTCCGTGCCTGTTCTACGGAACGGAGCAAGCCCTGCGCGGACCGATAGGCCAAGGCAGCAACCTCAACAATTACGGAGTGACAAACGAGGCGCAAGGAGCCGATCGCTACCTCCGCGAGGCGATGTTCGGCCCGCAGCATCCCCGCAGTCCGGGACTTGCGGGGGTCAACGGCCAATTTGATACGGACCTGCCGGGGTTCGGGCCTTGCGGGACGAGTGGGCTGTCCGTCTTCGACCCCAGTAGCCAGTGGTATTCGGGGATCGCGACCTTGGCCAAGCTGCGGTCGAAGCACCATGTACTGGCGATAGGTGAGATCACTGTGCTGGACAGCGGAGGTGTGACAGGAGCCCGATTCGGAATCGGATGCATCCCCCCATCCGTGGTCGCGTGGCTACGACGCGACGCTAATACGGGGGCGGTCGCGTTGATTGTCGTCAACACGCAATCATCGTCAGGCGCGTCGTCCTGGCCCCTCCCGGTTACGCTCGGCCTTCCGGCTTGGGTCGTCGGTTTGGGGCGCTTTCGACGTCTGGCAGCGATTCCGCCTACTAACCGGGAGGCGGTCGCTCGGCCGATCACGCGGAGGCCGCAGAGCGGCTTCCGGTGCGTGGACCTCGGTGACATCTCCGGATGCTGCGTCGCTGTGTACCTCGCGGAGTAGCAGACCTGCAGTGGCACGCCCTACTTCAGAGCAAATGGCCGCGAACCCGACGTGGAATGGCGAGAATTGATGACTCGGTGTAAATGCGTGCGTACCCGCTTGCTACAGTCGGGACCGAAGCCTGTCGATTCGGTCGGTGGTCAATGGGTACGGGTCAGCTCCGTCTCAGCGTCTTGCGGCCCTTGGCCGCGCACATCGACGGACGCGAGGTGGGTCCCGGCCCCGATTCGGTCATCTCTCGGCTTCTTCTCACCGCATTAGCATTGCGCGCAAATTATCCCGTTAGCAAGTCCGAGCTCGTCGATATACTATGGGATAAACCCCCCCCATCAGCTCGCAATCTCGTCGAAAAGTACGTTTCGGTGTGGCGCCGAGCGATCGGGCCGGCCCATTTGGAGACAGTCGGTGCAGGCT
>NZ_JBAPRN010000220.1:0-2476 GCF_049281135.1 Mycobacterium sp.
GGCTCAAGTCGAAGCTGCGCTCAACCGGATCACTCACCGGATCGTCGCGCAACCGGACTGGGACGAGCCATCCCGGCTCGCCACCCAGAGACTTCCTCTCGGGCTTCCACGCTGAGCTTCCGGCCTACCGCTTCGCCGTAGCCGCCACCTGGCTGGCGGGGCCGGTCGGCCTCGCCAGCCAGATAGCGCATCAGAAGAGGGACAAGCCCGAATTCAGCAGGCCGTCGACGACCGGGTCGACCAGGCCGGCGGCGGTGGGCGCGGTCACGTCAGCAACGCCGGCTGCAAACGCGCTTGGGTCGAGTGCAGCGATCAAGTCGCTGACCGGACTCACATCGACACTTTCGGCGCTGGAATGCAACGAATCGATGATCTCGGTGACGTACGGGGCGATCAGGTTATCAATGCCGGTGGGCCCGAACAGGTACGTGTCGGTGAAGTAACCCAGTTCGCCGAGCGCGTCGGTCGGTGCGACGCCCGGGGTACCCCCGGTAAACGCGTTCGGGTCGAATGCCGCGATCAAATCGCTGATCTCAGGTGTATAGGTTCCGGGGGTTCCGGACGAGACCGTACCCACCAAACTCTGAACGAGCGGGGCGAGCTCGGCATCAAGGCCGGCGGGCCCCAACAGGTAGGTGTCGGTGTAGTAGCCCAAAAGGCCAAGCGCGCCAATCGGTGCACCCGCGGAGTTGAACGCGTACGGGTCGAGTGCCTCGATCAAATAGCTGAACGCCATTGTCTCGGGGACACCCGCGGCGCTAACCGCCGCGGCCGGGTCAATTGCCCCAACCAAGTCGCTGACCGGATCCGCGCCGGCTACCGGTGCGGTGCCCAAGCTGAACGACGCGGCAATAAGGGCGGCACCGGCGGCCGTGCCAAGACTTAACGCTATGCGGCGAGCGTTGCGACTCATGTACGAGTGTCCAATCCGGGTCTGTGTCGATGTGGATGCGCATTGGGTTGCGGCCCAATTCCGGCGTCCCGCACGTGAGTTTTCGATGCCCAACCCCGACGGGCCGCCGACCGCCCGAGCCTATCTCAGAAGATGTTGGTTATGTATATAAATTTTGAATGCGCCTGAGTTTCTATTAGTGATCACTTAGGTTGCATTCAGGGAAATCGTGGGTCACGGTAGCTCACCAAGGGCGGGGGCACCAACAACGCTCGTCGCCAGAATGTTCAGGGGATATGTTGCTGCGCAACAGGTTTCGGTCGGCAAAGCTTCTGGGGCCGCAATTAACGATGCGATGTGCAGGCTTCCGTCCGACCCCTGGGAGCGGGCATTCCATACATGTCTAGAAATCAAATAGAATTCGACGCATAGCTAAAGTTAAGGTATCGGAAAAGTGGCGCCATTTATTAATCGATGTGACCAGAATGGGCCGATAACGCCACGGCTCGACGAGCGCCTCGATGCGTTTCGGGGTTGCGGGACACGACAGCCGGAGGCGTACCATCTCGCCATGAGCCGAATCGGAACATTCGCTGATGACGACCTCGCCGGCTGGGTTTTGAAGTCCCCCGAACTCGGCAGCGCGATCGGCGCGTTCGCCAACGCGGTCTACAGCAAGAACCGGCTGCCGATGCGGACCCGCGAACTCGCGCGGACCGTCATCGCCCACGAAAACGAATGCGAAGTGTGCGTCAACACCCGCGACGCCGACGGGCCCGCCGCCGGCGTCGACGAAGAGCTCTACGACCACGCTCGCGAGTGGCGCACCTGGCCCGGATACAGCGACCAGGAGCGGCTGGCCGCCGAGTTCGCCCACCGGTTCGCCACGCAACACACCGTGCTGCGCGACGACGAGGATTTCTGGGCCCGCGCCAACGAACACTTCTCCGAGGAGCTGCTCGCCGACCTGGCGTTGTCGTGCGCGCTGTGGATCGGCATGGGACGGGTGCTTCGGACGCTGGACATCGGCCAGTCCTGCCAGCTGACCCTGCCGAGCCGGGTATGAACCACCGAGTCTGCTAGCCGCGGCCACCTCCCGCTCCCCGGCAGATGACGACCACACCGCTCGCCGCCGCGGCCATCGCCCAACTCGAGGCCGAAGGGGTCGACGCGGTCATCGGCACGGTGGTCAATCCGGCCGGCCTGACCCAGGCCAAGAGCGTGCCGATCCGCCGGACCAACGCCTTCGCCGATCCGGGCCTGGGTGCCAGTCGGGTGTGGCACGGCTTTGTCATCGACCAGACCGGCATCGCGTTCACCGAACACATCGGCGTGGTGGGTGATGAGCGCATCCGAATTGACTTGTCCGCCATGCGGATTCTCGGCGACGGACTGGCCTGGGCGCCCGGCTCATTCTTCGAGCAGGACGGTACGCCGGTTCCGGCCTGCAGCCGCGGAACCCTGGTTCGGGTCGAGGCGGTCCTCGCCGAAGCCGGAATCCAGGCTCTGGTCGGTCACGAGATCGAGTTCCTGCTGGTTCAGCCGGACGGCCACCGACTGCCCTCGACCGAATGGGCACAGTAC
>NZ_JBAPRN010000221.1:0-4594 GCF_049281135.1 Mycobacterium sp.
GACGGCGTCAAGGATCGAAACGATCAGACCATCAGCGTCGTCGGTTCCTCGGACAACGCGGGTAGCGAAACCACCCACGGAATGACGTCGAGGCGTGCGGTCTGCTCAACGGACCGGGCTCTTGTGGCAATACACCAACCGAGGTGCGATGACTCTGGGAATCGTGTGTGCGACGCCGAGCGGGACTGGCGCTGCCCAACTGGCCGAAGGTGGTTTGAAAAGGAGGCGAACCGATGGGTGCAAGTGAGCCTTGTTCGCAAAAATGTCTCCCGGTATATGAAGTCACTAAATCCGGGACCGCGGAGCAAAGGCGAAGAAACTGGCTGCGGCCTTGAAAAGTCCGAGGAAAAACATGCTCTGGCGAAATTCGTCGGCAGGTCGCCGGGAAAGGCAGCGATGGCCCAGCCAGTGTCGATGACGGTTCGTGCTGTTGCGATTCCGCGGCTCGATCAGGGTGCCATCGGCATCCACCTGGCCTGGAGCGGTCCTGAACTGAGCCCGCTGGCCAACGGCGGTTACGAAATCCGCCGGCGCCCACACCGGGAATCCAAGACGAAGACCGTGTGCGCGCAGTTCGACACCCAGGGCCTCGCGCGATTGGCGGCGCTTGGAGTGTTGCCCGACGAACTCGGCGTCATGCTGTTGCACAATTGGCGCCCTGGCACGCCTGGACCGGGCCAGGAGACCGCAGCCGTGCCGGCCCCCGTGGTGATGGCGGCGGTCGCCAACCTTCCATGGAGTGTGTTCATCCAGGAACTGGCGGCGCCGGCGCCCCAGGTGTCGGTGAGTTGCTCCGCGGAGTCAGCCTTCGCCATCGCGGTCAGCGGCGAGAAATCGGTGGCATACACCGACATCAGCCCCACCGTAGGTGTCACGCTGACCGGTCCCAACATCGATGCTGTCGTGGTGTACGCGCGGCGCCCTACCGCGTTGACTGTGTGCGCCGCGCAGCCCGCCGACCCGGCCGCCGATCAGGGATCGTGGGCCACCGCCGAGGTCATCGCCTCCGGTCTGACGCTGCCGCTGCACGAGACGGATCCTTCGCTCATCGATGCTGCCCAGGAACTGACCCGGGGCCGCTCACGCCTCATCGGAACCGAAACGTTGACCGCCGAAGAAGCCGAGCAGCTTGCCGCGGCGTTGCGCCCTGGCGTGACGCACCCGCAGGGCCGACCGTGCGACCGGGTGCTGCTCGACCGTACGGACACCGATGCGGCGTTCCAGGAAACGGTGTTTTCCACCCGCCTTGGCCTCATCACACTCGACCCGCGGCTGCGCCGCGTACTGGGATTCGGATTCGCCGACAAAACCGCGGTCGCCGGCGTCACCTACGACTATCAGGTGAGCGGACTGTTCGACCCCGCCGACATCGCCGACACCATCTACGATGTGCACCAAATCCCTTCGGGCACAGCACTTCCGTCCACGTTTCGCATCGGTGACATCACGCTGCGGTTCGGGGCACCGACCGAGGTCGTGCTCGATCCCGCGCCGGACACCGCGGCGCTGTCCGCGGTATCGAGGCGGGGCATCGCCATCAACCGCGGCGGTCCGATCGACGGTTTCGTGCCGTGGTGGCCGGCCGACCTTTCGTGCGTCATCGATCTGCCGGTCGCCTTGCAACACGTCACGTTTGAGGTGCCCGCGTCCCATCACCTGTCGTGTGCCGGCGTCTCCAGCGCCAACCCAGCGATTGTCACGCCCGTTCCCATCCCGCCCGGACCGTCGGCGGATGTCACCTTCCCTGCACCCGTGGATCAGCTGCAAATCGACGGTTCCGGGACCCTTTACGCACTGAGGCTGCCCGCGTTGGCAGGCGACGGGCACGTCAGCTGCGTCTGCGGGCCGGTCCAGCTGGTGGCGCAACCGCTGCCGACGCCGCCGACCACCGTCACTTTGACCAACCTGCAGTCCCCGCCCACCATCCTCACCGGCGACATCACCGAGGGGACCCTGGTCGCAGATCGTCCACAGCCCGGCTTCCGTGTCACCTGGGCGCCCGCGACCCTGGGTGGCGGGGGGGCATGGCCCGGCGACCTAGCTGCTGACCCGGCGACCGACTCGCTGGCCTATCTGATCGAACACCGCAGGGTCTACCCGGACAGCAGCACCGACCCCTGGGAGCCGATCCAGGCCGGCGACAACCTGACGTTCGGGTCCTGGCCGGCTTCATCCGGACCACCCAGTCTCGGATACGGCGTCGACCTCGACGTCGTGTTCCCGCTGCACCGGCAACGCCAAGCCGGAGCCGACGTGACAATGTCGGTCACCGACCTGTTGAACCCCGAGGCAACCACCGACGATCCGCCCCGTGCGGCCGCACCGTTGGGCTCCTCACACCAGTACCGGATCCAGGCGATGGACGTCGTCGGCCGGGTCAGCGGCACCTGGACCGAGTCGGCGGTCATCCGGCTGGAAAAGCACATCCCGCCGCCGCTACCCGCCGGGCCGCAACCCGAGCCGACCCTGGTCGGCACGCCGCCGCGCCCGTCGGGGCCGATGGGTGTGCAGGCTCGCACGATTCTGGCAAGCGACCCCATGCTCAGTCCGGCCGACGCTGCGCTGCTGGCCGGCCATCAATGCGCGGTGGTGCTCTCCTGGGGCTGGCGGCCCGCCGAACACGAACTCGACCCCAGCACTACCGAGTTCCGCGTTTACCTGCAGCCCGACATACCCACCACGGTGCCGGGCACCGTCACATCGGTCAGCCAGGCCACCAACCAGTGGATCCTCGAATTCACCACGGACCGCGCCCTCATCGCCGACGAATGCGCAGGAATGTGGCTGACCAGCGGCGGTCAGGCATTCCGCATCGTCACCCACACCGGCGGTTCCACACCGACCATCACCGTCGCCGCGAGCCTGGTCCACCCCTCGTCCGCGCCCCAGACAGCGCCCGTCACCTTCGGCCGGCCGCTGGCCGCCACGCACCAACGGCCCGCGTCGTGGCAGCGGATCGCCGTCGTGCCATTGACGAGCGCCGACACGTACAGCCACGTTCTGTTCGACGTGCTGTCGGTCAGCGCCGCGGCACCGACGGACGAAGCATGGGTGGGGGTATCGGCGGCCGACGCCGAACCCTATGTCGACGACGAGGTTCCGGCGGCGCAGCCCAACGGTGGCCGGCCAGGCAACGAGAGCAGCATCGCCGCGGTGACCGCGTCCGCCCGCTACCGAGGCCGCCCGGAGTTCTCCGTCCCACCGCCCCTCGGCGATGTGCCCGAGCTGGTCACCGACGAGCCCACGGGACGCCAGCTGGCGGTCACACTCGACGCCTCGGCGCTGCTCGGGGCCGGCACGGTCAGCGCCGCGGCGACCGTGGCCCTCGACCGCTGCCCCCTCGACGCCGTCCTGAAAATCACTAGGCTCAACGGAGCCGACGTAGTACTCCAGCGCACCGACGGCACTGAGCAGACGGTGGTGTTCCCCAACCCGTCCGACGAGGCGACCGTTCGCGCCGGGTTAGCCTCCGATCATCCCGAACGCCTCGACACGCGCTACGTCCTGTTCCTGCTCGGCCATTTCGACTCTCCACAAGAACTGTTCAGCACCGTCGGGGCGCTGCAGACAGCGAGTGCGCTGGCCGACCAGCTGCCGCCGAAGCCCGGCCGCTACTTCTACCGGGTCCGGCTAGCAGACGCCTCAGGCGCGGTGAGCACGGGAGGGGCGATCCTGCCGGTCGCCGTGCGGGTGCCCTCGATCGTGCCGATGCCCGCACCCACCCGCCGCACCGTCTCGGTTGCCGACGGCACGCTGTCCGTCAGCTTGGCGATGCAACCTGATCCAGAACTCGCCTGGGTGTTGTTGTTCTACGGGGTTGGCGACTGGGCCACTGCCCCACCGGATCCGGCCGACGCGCAGCTGTTGCGGATGCCCAACCGCCGCGACCTGTACCCCGGCGGCGGTCTGCGGCTGCGCCTTGTCGACGGGACCCTGCTGGCTCCCACTGCCGCAGAGGTGGCCGGAGCCGGCACCGACAGCGACGGGCTGCTCGACCTGCCCATTGCCGTCACGCTTCCCGACGGCACCCCCGGTCAACCGCGCTGGGTGAGGTATTGGTGCTACGGGCTGTCCCGCGACGGCATCCCATCGCAGCCGTTGGGCCCGTTCACCGTTGCGGTGGGGACGAGCTCATGACCACGTTGTTCGGACCGGTCACCGACCCCGCAGCGCTGAGCGTCGAGGCGGCACCATTTGGTATTCCCGCCACCCCCTCCGACCCGTCACCGCGGTTCGCCAACGTGCCCGTGCTCTGGCTCAAGGTCGCCGCGGGGACTGCACTGAGCTCATTCGGCGCGGGCGCGCGCCAGGTATTCACGGTCACGGGCGTGCCGGCCGGCCCGACGGTGCCGTCGGCGCTGATCGAGGTCACGCCGATGCCGCACGTGGGGCTGCTCGCCCGGTTGACCGGGGGGACCCCGCTGCAGTATGTGTTGCTGCACGCCAGCGACCTACCGGCCGTCGCCGACGGTGATCAGCAGGTCGCCGTCGCCGGCGGCGCACCCCTGCTGACCGCTGCCAGCGACGCCTGGGTCGGCTTCGTGCGTCAGGACCGGATCTGCCGCGACCCGCGTGCCTGGGTCGACGATCTGGA
>NZ_JBAPRN010000222.1:0-10200 GCF_049281135.1 Mycobacterium sp.
CCTTTGCCCGACTTTGCTTGCGGGGCTGCGTCTGTCGTAGTGATCTGCCGCCCGGCCGGTGCGCGCGATTCACCGTGGAGCGCCGGGCGTCGTGACCGTCAGGGGACCGAACTGCTCACCAAGGAGAGGTCCGGTGGGCACGACGTGATGGGGCACGCCTGGGACGCCGGCCGGGGCCGGCCCGGCAGGCGGGGGCACCGGTGCAGCCAGCGGAACGGGCGCGACGATCGGGGGCGCGGCCGGAGCGGGCGGTACCGCTGGCGCGACGACGAGCGGGGGCATGATCGGCGCTGCGGGCGCCAACCCGGGCGCTGGGGGCAATCCCGGTGCTATCGGCATTCCGGGTGCTATCGGCATTCCCGGTGCTATCGGCATTCCCGGCGTGGCCGCCGGCCCCGCACCCGGCAGCGGCAGCGGGCCGTCAGGCACCGGAATATGCTGCGGCCCCAGTGTGGTGGCGCCGTCGGGGGTGCGAACCATGGCGTCGGGACCGGGCGCCAACGGGACCAGCGGAGCACCGTTGCCGGGCAGTACCAACGAGGGCACCTCAACCGAATTCACCGGCGGCGCTTTGGGCGTTGGCTGTTCGTCGGGCAGCTTGCTGTTCAGCGGCGGTGGCGGAACACCTTGCGCGGGCTTGGGAGTACCCACCACGACCCAGTTCCCCGCGGGATCCTGCACCAGATGCGCGGTGTCCCGGGTCGGGATCATGCCAAGGCCGCGCGCCGCCTCGGCCAGGGCCGGAGCGGCCTGCGCCTCCTGAACGTCGCGTTCGAGCGCTTCCTTCTGCTGCTGCAGCAACTCGGTGCGCTGCCGGGCGCTGCCCAGCTGATAGGAGCGCTCGGCGGCGGCGGTGGACAGCCACAACGTGAGAGCGAGCCCCGCGCCGAGCGAGCCGATGACCAGTACGACGAACGGGACTTTGGCTGCCAGAGTCTGCGGGCGCACATCGATCGACGCGAGCCGGTTGAGCAGGCGTTCCCGCAATGGGGTCCGAACAACCTTGGGCTTCTTGGCCTTCCGCGCCTTCGCCCGCGCCTTGGCCTGAGTGGCGGTCTTCGGTCGGGCCGGTCGTTCGACGGGCCGCGCCATCGGCGAGGTCTGCGGCGCGGATCGCGATCCACGTGGCTCACGGGCCGGCGCGGTAGCTTTCCCGGCGCGAGGGCGAGTGCGGCGTGCGGCGGTCGGCTCGGCTGCTGGACGCCCCGCCTTCCGGGAAGCGTTGCTCTGCCCGCGACGACGGTCGGCGGTGCGGGGCGGTTGCGCATCGCGCTTGGCCTTCATGAGCCTCCCTCCGATTCCACACGTTGTAGCGCGCGCAGTCGCACGGCGGCACTGCGCGGATTCTGCTCGATCTCGGCGGCGTCGGCACGTTCGGCGCCGCGGGTCAGCAGCCTGAATTTCGGTGCATGCCCAGGCAATTCGACCGGGAGCTCGGTCGGCGAGCTGGACGTGCTGACGTCGGCGAACAGTCGCTTGACGATGCGGTCCTCCAGCGATTGGTAGGCCATCACCACGATGCGCCCGTCGACGGTCAGCGCATCCAGCGCCGGCGGCAGGGCGTCGCGCAACGCGTCCAGCTCACTGTTGACCGCGATGCGCAGGGCCTGAAACGTCCGCTTGGCCGGATGCCCACCGGTCCGCCGGGCCGGCGCCGGAACCGCTTGGTAGATAACCTCTACCAACTCGCCGGTCGAGGCGAACGGCGAGTGCGCGCGGCGCCGGACGATGTGCGATGCGATGCGGCGGGCCAGCTTTTCCTCTCCGTAACGACGCAGGATGTCGGTCAGCACGGACTCGTCGTAGGTGTTGAGGATCTCGGCCGCGGTCAACGATGACGTGGGATCCATCCGCATGTCCAGCGGCGCGTCCTGCGCGTAGGAGAAGCCTCGCTCGGTCCGGTCGAGCTGCATCGACGAGACACCGAGGTCGAAGAGCACGCCGTCGACGGATTCGGTTGAGCAATAGCCTGATTCGGCGAGTGCGGTGTCGATCCCGTCATACCGGGTCTGTACCAGGGTGAGCCGGTCGGCGAAACGAGACAACCGCCGGCGGACGATGTCCAACGCGGTCGGGTCGCGGTCGATGCCGATCAGACGCAGCCCGGGCAGTTCACTGAGGAACCGCTCGGCGTGCCCGCCGGCACCGACGGTCGCGTCGATGAGCACTGCGCCCGATCCGTCGGGATGGTGGCGCGTCAATGCCGGGCGCAGCAGTGCGAAGCAGCGGTCGAGCAGAACGGGCACGTGGCCGAATTCGCCAGTGGCGTCAGCCATGACAACACCTTCCCGACGAGTGGCTTGGCTGGCGACTCGAGGACCCAAACCGGCGACCCGCCCGGCCGGTGCATCGAGGTCCCTGTCCGATGGCACGAACCTGGCGTTGGGGAAGTACGTCAGGGTCGGTTCGGACAGAGGCCACGATGCACGGGCACGCGCCTTAGATAATGTCGCCGAGTGCTTCATCGCTGGCCGCGGAGAAGTTCTCTTCGTGGGTCTCTTGGTATTGCTGCCAGGCCTGCGCATCCCAGATCTCCAGGTATTCAATCGATCCGATCACGACGCAATCCTTGGAAAGGTTCGCGTAGCGGCGGTGATCGGCCGACAAGGTGATCCGGCCCTGGGCGTCGGGATGCTGTTCGTCGGTGCCGGCGGCCAGGTTCCGCAGGAAGGCTCTGGCGTCCGGGTTGCTTCTCGAAGTCTGACTGGCCTTACGAGCGAGTTCCTCGAACGCCACTCGTGGGTAGACGGCGAGGCTGTGGTCTTGGCTCTTGGTGACCATCAATCCCCCTGCCAATGCGTCGCGGAACTTGGCGGGCAACGTGAGCCGCCCTTTGTCGTCGAGCTTTGGCGTGTAGGTGCCGAGAAACATCTGGCTACCTCCATGCCCTTCGACTTCCGCCACGATACCCCACTATCCCCCACTTCGCTCCATTTAACGACACGAATGTCACCGATTGATGTCGTTTCAGCAGGTTCTCGGCCACCACGATGGCACCCCGGGATCGAGCGGGTGTGCAGAACAGCTAGAGAACTAGCTCTTGAGCTGCAGCTATTGCCTTGGTGGGGCGTGGTGGGGCCATCTTGGCGGACATTGTCGGCAAGCCGCTGGCAGCGGGTACAAAAAAGGGCAGCCAGCCGGCTGCCCTTTTTTCCGTTGCGGACCCTACTCCTCGAAGCGACGGCGGAACCGATCTTCCATCCGGCTGGTGAACGATCCGCCGGCACTCTTGCCGCGGCGCTGACGTGCACCAGTCGAGGGTCCGGGGCGCTCACCCCGGCGGCCGAGTCGCGGGCCGGTGATGGCAAAGACCACGCCGCCGAACATCACGATGAAACCGACCACGGACAGCGCCGGGAAGGTTCCGATCATGGTGGCCTTAAACGCCACCCCGGAAACCAGCATGGCGAGTCCGAGCAGGAACAATCCCGCACCCTGCAACCGTCGCCGCGCCGTCGGGGCGCGCAACCCGCCGCCCCGAACGCTCGAGGCGAATTTAGGGTCCTCGGCATAGAGAGCGCTCTCGATCTGGTCGAGCATCCGCTGCTCATGATCGGAGAGTGGCATTCGTCCCTCCTTGCCAAGAACCTGTCACGTTAATACCGATAGCACGCCTACGCCCGCTGCGGGGGCGACTAATAAGAATGATACGAGGTCAATCTGCGCGTTACCACCGCTTCTCCCGCTGATTGTAATCGCGACCGGTCCGCGATCAACGCACCGCCGCCCCGCCCGATAATGGGATGGCGCACTGCACTGGACGACTGAGGAGGAGACCGCACGTTGGCGACATTCCTCATCAACCTGCCGCCACAGGACATGCAGCGACGACTTTCCGATGCCTTGGGCGTCTACGTCGACGCCATGCGCTACCCACCCGGGACCGAGAATCAGCGCGCCGCGATGTGGCTCGAGCACACCCGGCGGCGCGGCTGGCAGGCTGTGGCAGCCGTCGAAGTCGAGGAGTCGGGTGGGTCCGCGCCGTCGTCCGACGAGCTGAGCGACGCTCCGTTGCTGGGCGTGGCCTACGGGTACTGCGGCGCCCCAGATCAGTGGTGGCAGCAGCAAGTCGTGGCCGGCTTGGAGCGCAGTGGCTTCCCCGCCCCGGAGATCAGCAAGCTGATGACCAGCTACTTCGAGCTGACCGAGCTGCACATCCTCCCTCGGGCGCAGGGCCGAGGTCTGGGCGAGGCGCTGGCCCGTCGGCTGCTTTCCGAGCGCAGCGAAGCCAACGTGTTGCTCTCGACCCCGGAGACCCGTGGCGAGGCCAATCGCGCCTGGCGGCTCTACCGGCGACTGGGCTTCCTCGACGTCATCCGCGGCTACCACTTCACCGGCGACCCACGGGCATTCGCGATTCTGGGCCGCGAGCTGCCGCTGTAGTAGCCCCGGTTCCGACCCGGTCTGGCACGATGACCTGGTGCGCGCCAGCGGTATACAGCTCTTGTCCGGGGGTTTCACGGCACGTCATCGGCGTCGCCTGACGGCATTGACGATGCTGCTGCTGGTGATACCCGTGCTGGCCGGCTGCGTGCGGATCAAGGCATCCATCACCATCTCCCCCGACGACCTGGTGTCCGGCGACATCGTCGCCGCGGCCAAGCCACGCAACGACAAAGACCCGGGTCCGCAGCTGGATCCCAATCTGGCGTTCGGCCAGAAGGTCGCGGTGTCCAAATACGACCGCGACGGCTACGTGGGTTCGCAGGCCACGTTTGCCGATCTGACCTTCGCTGAACTGCCGGAACTCGCCCACATGAACTCTGACGCACAGGGCGTGAACCTGTCGCTGCGCCGAGCCGGTGATCTGGTGATCCTGGAAGGGCGCGCGGACCTGACGTCACTGACCGATTCCGAGGCCGACGTGGAGCTGTCGGTCGCCTTCCCCGGATCGGTGACCTCCACCAACGGTGATCGCGTCGACCCGCAAACCGTGGAGTGGAAGCTGAAACCCGGCGTGGTCAGCACGCTGAACGCGCAGGCCCGCTACACCGACCCGAGCACCCGCTCATTCCAGGGCGCAGCGCTGTGGCTGGCTCTGGCGTCGATCGCGGTGGCGGCCGCGGTGGGGCTGCTGGCCTGGTACACCCGGGATCGCTCACCTCGAGTCGCCGAGCCGAGCGACCCGCCGTCCAGCTGATCCGCGTCGACTCTCAGCTCGCCGGCGACCAATAGTCCAGCATCTCGGCGAACGTGTCGAACGCGGCCGCGGAGTTGCCGTAGGTGGCTTCGAGATGCAGGCTCAGCGGGTAGCCCAAGTCGGCCACACCGTCGATCACCCGCTTGTACAGATCGAGAAGCAGCTTGCGCCGTTGCGCCGGTTCGGTGTTCGCCAACGTCGTGACGAACGCCTGCTCCTCGGCGACCGCGGCGTTGCCGGGATCCTGAATGAGCCAATTGATGAAGCCGACCTTCTCCTCAACCTTCGGGACGAAGCCGAACCCCAACAGGATCTCCGGCCGGTGGTCGGTCTTCGTGGCGAACTCGGTCAGAAACCCCACGATCGCATCCGAGTACAGCAGCTGCGTCTGCGCGAACGTCGCACCCTGATCGCACTTGAAGTTCAACCGGCCTACTTCGCCATCGCGGGTGGGGATCAGGATCACGCCGCGGTTGGCCACCAACTCTTGAAAGATCGAGAGGGCGTTGGTCGGCGCGACGCCGGAACCCTCGCCGTCGGCCATCGTCCGCGGCACGCCGACGAAGACGACGCCGTCGATTCCGGCCGCGACCAGATCACCGAGCCGCTGGCGCAATACCGGCTCGTCCATGAAAGCGGTGACCTGGCTGCACAATCCGCGCACCCCGGGCAACTCGGGTTTGATGATCGACCAGAAATCCAGCACGTCGAGCTTCGGCTTCATCTCGATGGGTCGGTCGTCCTCTTCTTCGATCAGCCCGGGCATCATCACGTGCCCGATCCGGCCGTTGATGCCGGATTTCTCGGACAGCTGCAGCACCTTGTGGGCCTCTTCGAGAGCCTGCTCACGACCGCGACCCACGTTGGGCGGCACCATCTCGAGCGCGACCGTGTTCAAAGTCAACGAGCTTCTCCTCATCGAACGACCAGTTCCCCCCGCGGCAGGTCAGATGCCACGAACCCATGTCCCGCCACGCACCACGACAGCATAGTGAGGCTGTCGAAGCGGTCGTCCGGCGACGGTCGACCGCCTCTCGTCAGCGGCCCTGAGGGAGGCAAAAGCCGCTGGACAGCGCCGCGCCGAATAGACTTGGCGGGCCATGATCTCAAGGGACCGGGAAGAGGTGTCGCGCTGAGCGTAGAAGCAGCGGCAACCGTCGAGCTGGCCGACGCCGTGACCGACCAGTTGCGCAGGTACCTGCGTGACCGCCGAACGGATGCGGCGTACATCGGAAGCGACTATGACGCCCTGATCGCCGGCCTGGAGGACTTCGTTCTCGGCGGCGGCAAGCGGCTACGCCCGGCGTTCGCCTACTGGGGCTGGCGGGCGGTGTCGAGCATGGACGCCGACGAACAAGCGCTGCTGCTGTTCTCGGCGCTGGAACTGCTGCATGCCTCCGCGCTGGTGCACGACGACGTGATCGACAGCTCGGCGACTCGCCGGGGCCGGCCGACGACACACATCCAGTTCGCTGCCCTGCATCGCGACCGTCAGTGGCGTGGACCGGCGGATCAGTTCGGGATGTCGGCGGCGATCCTGCTCGGCGATCTGGCGCTGGCGTGGGCCGATGACATCGTCACCGGCGTCGATTTGCCACACGGTGCCCGCAACCGAGTCCACCGGGTCTGGGCCGACATTCGCACCGAGGTGCTCGGCGGCCAGTACCTCGACATCGTTAACGAGGCCAGCGGCGCGGAGTCGATCGCATCGGCGATGGCCGTCAACACCTACAAGACCGCCTCCTACACGGTGTCGCGTCCGTTGCAGCTGGGCGCCGCTGCTGCCGCGGATCGGCCTGATGTCCATGCGCTTTTCCACAAGGTCGGCAATGACCTGGGCGTCGCGTTCCAGTTGCGCGACGACGTGCTCGGCGTGTTCGGCGATCCAGCGGTGACCGGTAAGCCCTCCGGAGACGATCTTCGCTCCGGCAAGCGGACCGTGCTGCTGGCTACCGCCATGGAATTGGCTGACAAGTCAGATGCGCCCGCCGCCAAGCTGTTACGGGACTCAGTTGGCACCGACTTGAGCGATGCCGAAATCGGCCGACTGTGCGACGTGATCGAACGGGTCGGCGCCCTGGCCGCGGTCGAAGACCAGATCGACGCGTTGACCCGCCGGGCGCTCGGCCTGCTCGCTGACGCGCCCATCCACGCCGCGGCCAAGGCCGGACTTTCCGCGCTCGCCAACCTCGCCGCAAAGCGATCGGCCTGACGCACATGTCCATTCCGACGTCTGTTCCGGCTACCGCATCGGCTACCACTGCGCCCGAGCATCTTTCACGACTGCGGGAATTTGCCAGCACCACCGAAGGCCGGCCGGCGCTGCTGGGCTTCCTGGGCGCGGCGCTCATCACCATGGGGGGGCTTGGTGCCGGCAGCACCAAGCAGCACGATCCGGTGCTGGAGACGCTGCACTTGTCCTGGCTGCGTTTCGGGCACGGCTTGGTGCTGTCCTCGGTAGTGCTGTGGATCGGTGTGACGTTGATGCTCAGCGCTTGGCTGTGGCTGGGCCGACGTGTCCTTGCCGGCGACGCGAGCGAATACACCATGGTGGCCAGCGCCGCTTTTTGGCTGGCACCGCTGCTGCTTTCGGTGCCCCTGTTCAGCCGCGACACCTACTCGTATCTGGCTCAGGGCGCACTGCTGCGCGACGGATTCGATCCCTATGCGGTCGGGCCGATCGACAACCCGAATGCCTTGCTGGACAACGTGAGTCCGATCTGGACCATCACCACCGCACCGTACGGTCCGGCGTTCATCATGATCGCCAAGCTGATCACGATGCTGGTCGGCAACCACGTAATCGTCGGGACGATGCTGCTGCGGCTGTGCATGCTGCCCGGGTTCGTGCTGCTGATTTGGGCGACACCGCGGATAGCGCGCCATATCGGTGCGAATGTGCCGATAGCACTGTGGATCTGCGCGCTCAACCCATTGGTGATCATCCATCTGATGGGTGGCGTGCACAACGAGATGTTGATGGTCGGCCTGATGGCCGCCGGAATCGCGCTGACCCTGAATAGTCGCCATATCGCCGGCATCGCGCTGATTGCCGTCGGGGTCGCGGTCAAGGCCACCGCGGGAATTGCGCTGCCGTTCATGGTCTGGGTGTGGATGCGCCATCTGTGCGAACGGCGCGGGTACCGCCCCCTGCGCGCCTTTGCAGCGGCCGCGGGCACGTCAGTGTTGATCTTCGTCGCCGTCTTCGCGGTGCTGTCCGGGGTGGCCGGGGTGGGCCTCGGCTGGCTGACCGCACTGGCCGGTTCGGTGAAAATCATCAACTGGCTGAGCGTCCCGACGGCGGCGGCCAACCTGATCCATGCGGTCGGAGGGTTGTTCTTCTCGGTCAGTTTTTACGCGGTGCTGCAAGTCACCCGCATCGTCGGGATCGCGATCGTCGCGGTGGCACTGCCGCTGCTGTGGTGGCGATTCCGGCACGACGACCGCGAGGCGCTCACCGGCATCGCCTGGGCGATGCTGGTAGTGGTGTTGTTCGCGCCCGCCGCACTGCCCTGGTACTACTCCTGGCCGTTGGCGGTGCTGGCCCCGCTCGCCCAGTCACGCCGGGCGGTCGCGGCGATCGCGGCGTTCTCCACCTGGATCATGGTGATCTTCAAACCCGATGGCGCACATGGCATGTACTCGTGGCCGCATGTTCTACTGGCCACCGCGGTGGCGTTGTTCGCGTGGCGCACCCTGAACCGTCCCGCGGCGGACGAGCGGCCTGCCTGATTCGGCGGTCAGTACGCCATGGCCTGCGCGCGGCGCAGGACTTCGCGAGCTTGGTGGGCGTGTAACGCGTCGACCGGGCGGGCGTTGCTGATCGCCTCGCGTGATCCGTCCCGGGTCACGGTCAGCGATGGGTCGGGAGTGAACAGCCAGCGCACGATTTCGGTGTCGCGGTAACCGCCGTCGCGCAAGACCATCAACAACCCCGGCAGGCTTTTGACGACTTCCCCGGTCGTGGTGAAAAAGATCTGCGGAACCACCACGTCTCCCGCGCGCCGCACCGCGACCAGATGTCCGTCCTTCAGATGCTGCTGCACTTTGGTCACCGGCACCCCGAGCAAATCGGCGACGCCGGAAAGATCGTAGGTCGGTTCGTCGGGTCCCAGAACATCATCCCCGGCCGGAATCCTGCTCACCGAATCAGTGTACGACCGGGCACGCGGCTTGTTCAGCCACTGCGTAAAGGTTTCGGGCGCAGCGCCGGCCGCCGCCTACGATGGGCCCGTGGCTGCAGCGGCGAGCGAAGACGCCCTCGAGGGCGCATTGCTGGACGGGCGCTACCGCGTTGCGACCAAGATCGCCACCGGCGGCACCTCGACGGTGTACCGCGGCCTCGACACGCGTTTGGACCGGCCGGTCGCCCTGAAGGTGATGGACTCCAGCTACGCGGGCGACCAGCAATTTCTGACCCGCTTCCAGCTGGAGGCCCGCAGCGTGGCCCGTCTCAAGGATCCGGGGCTCGTCGCGGTCTACGACCAGGGCCTGGACGCTCGGCACCCGTTCTTGGTGATGGAGCTTGTCGAAGGCGGCACGCTACGCGAGCTGCTGGCCGAACGCGGTCCGATGCCGCCGCACGCCGTCGCGGCGGTGCTGCGCCCGGTGCTGGGCGGGCTGGCCGCCGCGCACCGCGCCGGACTGGTACACCGCGACGTCAAACCCGAGAACGTCTTGATCTCGGATGAGGGCGACGTCAAGCTCGTCGACTTCGGCCTGGTGCGCTCCGTCGCCGAGGCCGGAATCACTTCCACCAGCGTCATTCTCGGCACCGCCGCCTACCTTTCCCCCGAACAGGTCCGTGACGGAGACGCCAGCCCTCGCAGCGACGTCTACGCCGCGGGGATCGTCGCCTATGAGCTGTTGACCGGCCAGACCCCGTTCTCCGGCGACACCGCGCTGTCGGTCGCATATCAACGTCTGGACACTGACGTGCCGGCGCCGAGCAGCGTGATCAACGGAGTTCCCGCCCCATTCGACGAGCTGGTCGAGCGCGCGACCGCGCGCGATCCCGCCGACCGCTACGCCGACGCCCAGGACATGGCCGCGGCGCTGGG
>NZ_JBAPRN010000223.1:0-17591 GCF_049281135.1 Mycobacterium sp.
CAAGAGCGCTGCCCGATTGGTTGGAGCGAACAGCAGGGTGGCAATTGGGTGCTGACGCACTACGAAGATATCTGGAATGTGGAGCGCAATACCGAAGTATTCTCCTCGGCACAGGGTGTCTCGATGCCCTGGCATGGGATGGCGCCGCTGCCGCCCATCGAGGTGGATCCCCCACTGCACACGGTTTACAGATCTGCTCTGGTTAAACACTTTTCGCCGGCTGCGATGGCAAAGCAGGAGCCGCATGCGCGTGAGGTCGTGAGCGGCCTGATCGACACGTTCATCGAGGATGGTCACGCCGACCTGGCAACGCAGTTGACGATGCCGCTGCCTGCGATCGTGAACACTCCGGTGCTTGGCATTCCGGTAGCGGACCGTTACACCTTTCAAACGTGGGGGGCCGCTCTGCTGTCCTCGGCGGGCCAGGACCTGGAGGCGATCGGGTCGTGCATGGGCTATTTCGCCGAGATGTACCACGAGGTCAGGCGTGAACCGCGTGATGATGACATGCCGACGATTCTGACCCGCATCGAGATCGATGGCGCCCCAATGGATCAGACACAGTTCATTCTCGCAATGATCATGATCATGGTGGGAGGGCTCGATACGACCACCAACAGCGGCGCGCTGATGTTCGATTACCTTGCCAAGCACCCTGATCAGCGTCGCCAGCTGATCGAGGATCCGGGTCTGATCCCTTCTGCGGTCGAGGAACTCCTGCGTCACCTGACGCCACTGCCCGCCCTGTTCCGGACCACCACGCAGGCTACGACGCTGCACGGGCGGGAGATCGCCGAGGGCGAGAAGGTGCAACTGTGCTATATGGCGGCCAATCACGATCCGGCGGAGTTCCCCGACCCCGAGACGATTGACCTGACGCGCTCGCCCAACCGGCATTTGTCGTTCGGCGTCGGAGTGCACCGTTGCCTCGGTGCGGCACTGGCGCGCATGGAACTCAAAGTGCTTCTCGAGGAATCGCTTCCACGCCTGGGCGACTACGAGCTCGTCGAACCAATCGCACGGTACGCCAGCATCACCCGCGGTGTGACAAACCTCAAAGTCCGATTCAGCCCAGGAAAGCGGCGCGGCGCGACCGGTTCGGCATGAGGCTGGGAGACGACGAACGCCAGGCCGAGCTGAGGGCCCGGCTACGCGCCTGGCTGGCCCACACCGTCCCGGGGCTTCCGTCGCCGCCGCCGCGCGACGACCATTGGGGTCGAAGGACTTACGATCTGGATTGGCAGCGGCGACTGTCTGATGCCGGCTTCGCCGGAATGGACTGGCCGGTCGAGTTCGGCGGACAGGGCGGCACCGCGGCCGAGCAGTTGATCTTCCTCGAGGAGACGGGCCGTGCCAACGCTCCTGCGGTCGGGGTGAACCTGGTTGGACTGATGCACGCCGGGCCGACCCTGGTAGCGATGGCCGACGACGACATTCGCAACCGGCTGGTACCGCCCATCCTGCACGGTGACACGGTGTGGTGCCAGGGGTTCAGTGAGCCCGGAGCGGGATCCGATCTGGCCGCCCTGCGTACCCGCGCCGAACGCGACGGCAACGATTACGTCATTACCGGCCAAAAGATCTGGAGCACCAATGCGCATGTCGCGGACTGGTGCGAGATGGTGGTTCGTACCGATCCCGAGTCGTCGGGGCACCAGGGGTTGAGCTGGCTGGCTGTACCGATGGACTCTGCCGGCATCGAAGTCCGCCCCATCAAGACGATCGATGGTGGAGCAGACTTCTGCGAGGTCTTTCTCGACGGGGTCCGATGCCCGGTGTCGCATCGCGTTGGCGATGAAGGCGGTGGCTGGCAGGTTGCGATGGCCACCCTTACACATGAACGCCTATTGGCGTTCACGGGGGATCTGGTCGCGGCCACCACACTTGCCGAGGAGCTCGCCGCGCGGGTTCACGAGGCTGAACTCGTTAGCGAACTCGCCGTGCTGCGAGCCGAACTCGCTTCGGCCTGGGCGTTGTTGCGCCGGAACGTCTCCGCGTCGGCGTACGGTCAGGCTCCGCGGTTCGAGGTATCGACGTTCAAACTCGGTTTCTCGCGATTGGCCAACCGGCTGGGAGCGCTGGCCGCACCGGTGGCGACTGCAGCATTGAGCGGCCCCGATCGGGAATGGGCCTCCGATGTTCTGCGGCAACGGTTGTGGACATTCGCGATCGAGATCGCTGGCGGGACATCGCAAATCCAGCGAGACATCATCTCCGAACGGTTACTGGGACTGCCAAGGAGCGCACGGTGAATCTTGAGTTGGACGATGATCAGCGCGCGTTGGTGTCGACAACCACCGATATCTGCGAGTCGCTCGCCGCGGATTGGCGCGATCTCTCGTCGGCACGTCACGCGGGCCTTGGAGAACTCGGTTCGGTCGGTGTCCTGGGCGTGCGCCATCCGGAGCCGGACGGAAGTGGTTTCGGGCCCGTCGAATCCGCTCTCGTCGCGCAGGTGTGCGGTGCTGCGCTCGCCCCGACGGCACTTCTGGTGTGGGCCGATCTTGTCGGCACTGCCGTACCGGGGGCACTCAGCGGTGCGGTGTCGGTCACCGGAGCGCTAGCGCCGGGGTGTGCCGTCAGCTTCGGCGGCGCGACGGACATCACCGTGCTGGCTGATACCGCCGGCGCGCGGGCGTTCGCGACCGATGCCCTGGACTGGACACCGCTGCCGGAACTGGATCCCGCGGCGCCACGCGCCCTTGTGCGTGTTCCATCGTCCGAAGCCGGCACGCTGATCGCCGATGCGGAAAGGGTCCGGATGTGGCGGTGGCAGTTCAGCATCCTGACTGCGGCCCACTTGGTTGGGATCGGGAGCGGCGCGGTCGAGGCTTCGGTGGCCTATGCCAAGGACCGCAACCAGTTCGGCAAACCGATCGGCAGCTTTCAAGCGATCAAGCATCTTTTGGCCGACGCCTACACCGGCGTGGAGATGGCGCGCAGCCAGGTGTTGGTTGCCGCGCTGTGCTGGGCCGAAAGCGATGCTGGTGCGCCGGTACAGGGCACCGCGGCCGCTTTGGTGGCCGGCCGCGCTGCGGTCGCGGCCGGCGAGACGGCCATCCAGGTGCACGGCGGGATGGGATTCACCAGCGAGGCGATTCCGCACCGTTTCTACAAGAGAGCCTTGTGTTTGCAAGACGACCTCGGCGGCAGCCTGAGCCTGGCGCGGCAGCTTGCGGACCAAGACCTCACCCTGCAGTCGGCGGCGAGTCGGTGATGACCGCGTCCCTTGACGACGGGCCCGCCATCCGCGCCAGGTCGCTGGGCGGTGTTGACCGCACCGCGGCCGTGGTCCACCAATCGCTTCGCTACTGGGCAGTCCAACGGCCCACCGCCCCGTTTGTGAAATGCCGCGGCGACTGGGTGACCTACGCGGAACTGGATGCCCGGTCAGATCGGGTGGCGGCCGGGTTGGCCGCGGCCGGGGTTCGGCCGGGTGACCGGGTGGCCGTAGTGCTGGACAATTGCGACGAATTCGTCGACACCGTTTTCGCCTGCTCCAAACTCGGCGCGACACAGGTGCCGCTGAACACCTACCTGCGCGGAGAGTTCCTGCGGTATCAGCTGACTGACTGTGGCGCCACCACGCTGATCGCCGATCGCAGCGGCATCGCCGCCTACCAGCAGATCAGTGACCGGACCATCGTGGAACATGTTGTCAGTGTCGGGTGCAGGGTTGTCGGTGCCGTGCCGTTCGACGAGCTGCGTGCCTGCACAGGGCCGCTGCCGGACACCGTTGTCACCGCCGAGGACATCGCGGCGATCGTCTACACGTCAGGCACCACGGGTATGCCGAAAGGATGCGTGCTGTCGCACGGATACCTGACCCTGGTGCCCAGCGCCTACCTCGAGGCGCACTGGGTGATTCCCGGTGACCGCATCTGCACGCCGTTTCCGCTCTTCCACCTCAGCGGGCAGACCATCGTCATGCAGACCGCGTTACAACTGGGCATCAGTGTCTTTGTGACGCCGTCGTTTTCGGCAAGCACGTTCATGTGCTCGGCGCGCGACGAGGGCGCTACCATGTTGTTCGGCATCGGGGCGATGGCGATGGCGATCCTGGCCCAGCCTGTCAGGACCTCGGAGCCCCGGGGTTTTCGGCTCGCAACGTGGATACCGATGACCCCGGAGGCGCAACTGGAGTTCGAGCGCCGGTTCGACACGCCAACCATCTGTGAGGGTTACGGCCAAACCGAATGCGCACCGGCGATGATCAACCACATCAGCGGCGATCGTCGACGCCAAACTTCGGGCAAACCTGTTCCCTACCTTGATATTGCGGTCGTCGACGACCACGACTGGCCGGTGCCGACCGGCCGGGTTGGTGAGATCGTCATCAGGCCGCGCCGCCCGGAGGCGATGTACTCCGGCTATTGGGGCAACCCGGTGGCCACCACCCAGGCTTGGCGTAATCTCTGGCATCACACCGGCGACTATGCCTACGCAGACGAAGACGGATTCATCACGTTCACTGATCGCAAGAAGGACGCACTGCGGCGGCGCGGCGAGAACGTGTCGTCACTGGAACTCGAAAATGCCATCCTCGACCATCCCCGGGTCGCGGCGTGCGCGGTGCACGCGGTGGCCACGCGGTTGTCCGAAGACGACATCAAGGCCTGTATCGTGCCCGCCGGCGAAGAGATCCTTACGGTGGAGGAACTCTTCGACCACTTCGTCAGTGCGCTACCGTATTTCGCCGTACCGGCGTACGTCGAGTTCCTCGACGCACTGCCGACCAATGCGCTGGGCCGCGTCATGAAGCACGAGTTACGGGCGCGCGGGATCACACCTGAAACGATCGACCTCGCCGAGCGCGGCCTCGTCGTGCGCCGTGATCAGCGTCGAGGCGATCTCGCCGCAAGGAGTAACGCCGATCATGTCTGACGTCCGCAGCGAACGCCACGGCCCGGTTGTCGTCATCACCTTCGACCGTCCCGCCAACGCCAACAGCGTCGGGGGCGCCCTTTTCGCCGACCTGCTCGCCGCGCTCGAGGAGGCCGACAGAGACGAGCGTGTCGGCGCAATCGTCACGACCGGAGCCGGGCGGACTTACTGTGTCGGTGCCGACGCGTCCGAACTCGGAACCGCGCTGGACCGGGGGCCGATACAGCTGGGGGACATCGGAGTTGACGGTCTGGGCGGCCGGAAAGGACTCAGCCCGCAGTCGCAGTCACAGATCCAGGCCGACCATCTCGGCATCGGGCGGTGGGTCCTGCGTGTACTGGACATCGGCGCTCCGATGGTGGCTGCGGTCAACGGGCCCGCGGCGGGCGGTGGTTTCGCCCTCGCGCTGCTGCACGACGTCCGAATCGCCGCGACGACAGCCAGGTTCCACGCCGCCATGCCCATCATCGGACTGGCGCCCGAGATGGGCATGAGCTGGCTGTTACCCCGTGTCCTCGGCTCGGGCAGAGCATTTGACGTCTTGACGCGGACGTCGCCGGTCGAGGCGCCAGAAGCACTGTCACTGGGCCTGGTCACCCAGTTGGTCGATTCCGACGGGCTGATGGACGCCGCGCTGGCCAGGGCCACCGCATTGGCTTCGTTGCCAACTCAGAGTGCCAGGGCGGCCAAACGCCTGCTGCGGGCAGCCTGGTCGTCGTCGATCAGTGAACAACTGGAACGGGAATGGATGGTTCAGCGGCAGTTGTTCGCCCACGCCGACACGACGGACGCGCTGCGGCGGATGGCGAACCGTCACCAGGGGAAGTCATGAGTCCAACCGAGGGCATGCCGGCGAGTGCGCCCAGTCTGCCCCTACCGACGCAAAGGTGCATCGATGAGCAGACCCTGGGAGCCTGACGAACTCGCCGAGATCAACCGTTGGCGGGTTGTTCCGGACCGCCTGCGCCACTGGGCGCGCACCGAGCCCGATCGACCGTTCTTCCGTTGTGGCAGCGGCTGGTTGACCTTCGGGCAAGTTGACTCCAAGACCGACGCCGTCGCCGGTGGACTGTCGAAGATCGGTATCACCAAAGGCGACCGGGTGGCCGTCATGTTGCCGAACTGCGAAGAGGCATACCTGGGGGTACTCGCGTTGGCCAAGCTCGGTGCGATCCAGGTACCGCTCAACACCTACCTCAAGGGCGAGTTCCTTCGGCACCAACTTGCCGACTCCGGAACGACGTGCCTACTCAGTGATGCGCCCGGTATCGCCGAAGCGATGCGCGTTCGCGGCGAACTGAGCGACCTACGGCACTTCGTCAGCATCGGAGACCAGACGGTTTCTGGCGCAATGGGTTTCGGCGAGCTCGTGGACAGCGACCTGTCGTGTCCCGACCACGACATCGCCGCGCGCGACCCGATGGCGATCATGTACACCTCCGGCACGACCGGACTGCCCAAAGGGTGTGTACTGAGCCAGGGCTACTACATGTTCCTTCCCCGGGGCTGGTTCGAAAGCGATTGGTTCCGCCCGGATGAGCGGGTGATCACCGCCTTGCCGATGTTTCATATCGCCGGTCAGGGTATGACGCTCATGTCGGCATTGCAGGGCGGTTTGGCGACGACATTCCTTCGGTCATTCAGCGCCGGTCGGTTCATCGCGCAATGCCGCGAGGCCGGCGCAACCGCCGCGTTCGGGGTGGGGCCAATGGGGATGGCGGTGCTTGCCACCCCGCCCAGACACGACGACCGTGACCACAACCTGCGGATCACCGTCTTCCCACCGATGGCGCCCGCGGCGCGCCAACAGTTCCAGCAGCGCTTCGGAGTTGGTGTGGTCAGCGAGGCGTACGGCCAGACCGAATGCAATCCGATCGCGCTGAGTCCGCTCGATGTGCATTCGGCTCAGCCGGGCGTGCTGGGTGCGCCTGCTGCGTGGGTCGACGTCGAGATCCTCGACGACAACGATCAGCCGGTACTCGACGGCCAACCGGGTGAGATAGCGATCCGGCCCCGGGAGCCGATGGTGATGTTCGATGGGTACTGGAACAATCCGGCCGCCACCGTTGCGACCAGCCGCACGCTATGGCACCACACCGGAGATGTGGCGCGACGAGCCGAGGACGGCCGTCTGGTCTTCTTCGACCGCAAGAAGGACGCCATTCGACGCCGTGGGGAGAATATTTCCTGCGTCGAGGTGGAAGCCGCGATCGTCAAGCATCCGGATATCAAAGCTGTTGCGACACATGCCGTCCCGTCGGCACTGGGTGAAGACGATCTGAAGGCCTGGATCGTGGCCGAGCCAGGCGCGGCGTTGACACCCGATGGGATGCACGCCTTCCTCGTCGGAGCGCTGCCCTATTTCGCTGTGCCTCGCTACGTGGAACTCATCGACGAACTGCCGGTGAATGCCCTGAACAGGGTGCAGAAGTTCAAGCTGACCGAGCGGGGGAACGAGAACGCATGGGATTTCGACAAACTGGGCTTGGGTATCTCGCGAGATAAGAGGCGTTGAACAGCCAACTTGCGTTTTCAGCCGAACGTTCGATAAGTTGCTTTCGTGGCGGATGCGGTGACTACGGCGACGGCTGATCCTCCGGTCGAGATCAACATCGGCGAACTGTTCACGGCCGTGGCTGCCCGACACCCGGACCGGCCCGCGATCATCCGCGGCGATGACGTACAGACTTATCGCAACCTGGCGGAGCGGTCCGCGCGCCTGGCCCGGCTTCTCAGCGATCGCGGTTTGGGATGCTTCGCCGAGCGGCGCGACCTCGCGGGGCACGAGAGCGGGCAGCACATGCTCGCTCAGTATCTGCACAACGGACAGGAATACATCGAGGGACTGCTCGGCGGATTCCGGGCCCGGGTCGCGCCTTTCAATGTCAATTACCTCTACCGCGCCGACGAACTGCTCTACTTGCTGGAGGATGCCGCGCCGGCGGTTATTCAGTACCACGCGGCGTTTGCTCCGCAGTTGGCCGAAGTCCTGCCGAAGCTGACGACGGTGCCGCTGCTGTTACAGGTGAGCGACGACAGTGCCAACCCGCTGCTTGCCGGGGCACTCGACTACGAAGCGGCCCTGGCGGGCTCCGATCTCGCGATCGACACCCATCCTTCTCCGGATGACCTGTACGTCATCTACACGGGCGGAACCACCGGGATGCCGAAAGGGGTGCTGTGGCGGCAGGCCGACGCCGCGGTCTCGACGATCGGAATCACGAGCCGGCGGCAGGCCCGCGAATGGCAGTCGGTGACCGAGATCGTCGATGCGGTTCGGTCGCGGCCGTCGCGGGTTTTGCCGTGCGCACCGTTGATGCATGGCGCATCACAGTGGGCGGCGCTCGGATTCCTGTGTGAGGGCAACACTGTCGTGTTCCCTGAGCGGGCCGAATCCTTCCGCCCCGCTGATGTTCTCAGCGCCGTAGAGCAACACCGTGTCACCGCTGTGACGATCGTGGGTGACGCTTTTGCCTATCCGCTCGTCGAGGAGCTCGACCGCCACCAGCATGACGTGTCGTCGCTGCGTGTTGTGGTGTCCGGAGGCGCGGCCCTGCACGCAACGGCACGAAACCGGCTGCACGAGCTCGTCCCCGGCCTTCGGATCGTCGAGAATATCGGGTCCTCGGAGTCGGGTGTTCAGGGCAGCCGTGGGACCACCGCGGTGGGCCATGACGGAGCCTTCGTTCCCGACCGCTCCACGCTGGTGGCCTCCGAGGACATGACCTCGTTCCTCAGGTCCGGTGACGACGCGACGGGCTGGCTTGCCCGCCGCGGACGCATCCCGCTGGGCTATCTAGGCGATCCGGCGAAAACGGCGCGCACCTTTCCGGTCGTCGATGGCGTCCGTGTGACGATCCCCGGCGATCGGGCCAGGCTGCGAGCCGATGGCGAAGTCGAGCTGCTCGGGCGGGATTCTCTGACGATCAACACCGGTGGGGAGAAGGTGTTCGTCGAGGAAGTCGAGTCCGTCCTCAAGGACTATCCCGGCATCGTGGATGCTCTCGTTGTCGGTAGGCCCAGCGCGCGGTGGGGCACGGAAGTCGCCGCCGTGGTGGCCGCGCGTCCCGTGTTGAATACCGAGGAGCTCCTGCAGTTCTGTCGTCGCAGGCTCGCTCGCTACAAGGTTCCGAAATGCGTGCACGTCGTCGACCTCATCCGCCGTAATCCCAGTGGGAAGGGCGATTACGGGTGGGCAGCGGAGCAGGTCCTCGAGCCCGCAATAGGACCGCAACCGAATGAAATGGAGTGACTGTGGACATTGACGGCGTCTCAGCGATCGTCACCGGCGGAGCGTCGGGTCTGGGTGAGGCGACCGCGCGGGCGCTGACTGCCGGCGGCGCTCGTGTGGTGATCCTGGACCGGCACGCCGAGGCGGGCCAACGGGTCGCCGATCAGATCGGCGGGGTGTACATGCTTGCTGACGTCAGCGACGAGGACCAGGTCCAGGCGGCCGTCGACGCTGCCATCGGACTCGGACCCGTGCGCGTGCTGGTCAACTGCGCCGGGCTAGGGCCGGCAACCCGCATCGTCGATCGCGACGGCATTCCGATCCCGTTGAAGAAGTTCGAGTTCGTGGTCCGCGTCAACCTCATCGGTAGCTACAACTGTGCGCGCCTGGCTGCGGCGGCCATGGCCAAGTCGGAGCCCGGCCCCGATGGCGAACGCGGTGTCATTCTGCACACCGCGTCGGTGGCTGCGTTCGACGGGCAGATCGGTCAGACACCCTATTCGGCGGCCAAGGGCGGTGTCGTGGCCATGACCCTGCCGATGGCCCGCGATCTTGCCTTGCACGGCATCCGGGTAAACACGATCGCGCCAGGGCTGATCGACACACCGATCTACGGCGAAGGGGAGAAGGCCGAGGCCTTCAAGGCCAAGCTCGGGACCAGTGTGGTGTTTCCGCAGCGACTCGGGCGCTCCGATGAGTTTGCCTCGCTGGCGCTGGAACTGATCACTAACAGCTACATGAACGGCGAAGTCGTCCGGCTCGACGGTGCCGTTCGACTCCCGCCGCGCTGACAGCATCGTCAACCGAGCCACTGGAGGTGCGAGACTGTGTCGGTGACCGAAGAGCGTCCAGCCCCCCGACGTGGGGCTGCTGCCAAGGGATCCGGGTCACGCAGCGCCGCACGGCGCGCTGAGCGAAACAGCCAGGCCGCGCTGACAGCTCTGCGTCAAGTCGCCCTACGTGAGTTCGTCGCGTCGGGGTACTACGCAGTCTCCATCCGCGATCTGGCCCGCGAGGCGGGTATCACGTTGTCGGTGCTGTACCACTACTACACCAGCAAACAGGAACTGCTCTATCAGGTGCTCAACGACGCGGTTGATGCATTTCACACCATCTACGAACAACGGATGACGGAGATAGGCCCGGGCGCCGATCCAGTGTCGTCCTTCCTTCTTCTGGTCGATGCGACGGTGCGCTACCGCGCCTTGCTGCCCAACGAGAGTCTGCTCTTCATCCGCGAATTGCGTAATCTGGAGCCCCAATTCGCGGATCGCCTTGCAACCAGGCGCGACGAAGTGGCGCATCTGTTCGCCGAGCTGATACGGGCGGGCGTCGAAAGTGGGGCTTTTGCGACGCCGTTTCCCGACGACGCGTGCCGCTCGCTGCTGGCGACGCTGAACGCTATCCCGAACTGGTATCGGAACGGTGGTGACATCACTGTCGAGCAATTGGTGGAGCGGTATCAGCGGCTGGCGCTTGTGATAGTGGAGTACGCCGCGCAGCAGGCCGCGAAAGACGGCCTGCCACAGGGCGCGACCGCGCCGGAGAAGCCTCGTGGCTAATCCGGAATTGCCGGTGCCCGACAAGGCCGGTGCCACCGTCCTGGACAGATTCGCCGTGGACCAGATCGCCGACCTCACCTGGCGTGGCCGCGACTGCGATCCCCTCGGCGGCCGGATGTATGGAGGCACGCTGGCCGCCAGGCTGCTCGCGGCGGCCCGCGCCGCAACTGTGGGTCCGCCCGCCACGAGCGGCCTCGATATCCATTTCCTGCAGCCCGCCGATGGTGGGCTGCCCGTCGACTATCACGTAGAACGCGCCCATGATGGACGCTCATCTGCGGTGCGGCGGGTGACGGCGACCCAGCATGGCCGGACCGTTGCGGTGGGCACAGTTTCGTTCCACACCCCCCGCGACGGTTGGTCGCACGGTCGGCGGGACCCCCGAGAGGAGCCAGATGGCCTGCCGGCGAAGGGATTACCGCATCGGGCGCGCGCGATCAGGGCCTCCGATTTCGACATTCGTTATCACGACGAGTCGACGCAGGAGCACGGGGTCGTTCGGCGACTGTGGTTCCGGGCGCTCGAGGACCTGCCCGCCGCGGTCGCCGTGCACGAGTGTGTCCTGACGTTCCTCAGCGACATCTATTTCTTTGAGCCCATCTGCCTCGAGCACGGCTACCAGGGCAACGACCGCACGATTCGGTATGGAACCACCCAGCACGCGATGTGGTTTCACCGGCGTCCCGTCCTCAGCGACTGGCTGCTCATTGAATCCCGCTCCCCGGTGTCGGCCGGCGGACGCGGATTGGTTTATGGCGAAGTACGCACCGTCTGTGGCGATCCCGTCGCCACGATCGTCCAAGAGGTGGCAATCGGTCTCGCGCCGGCGTGAGCACCGATAGTCGACGTCCAAGCGCCGCGTCATTCCGCGAGGATGCCGCGCTATGACGCTGTCGTTCTGTGGAAATCAAACTCCTGCAACACAATTGAACGCATTTACCGATGCTCGATGCCGTGTTGTAGCCGCCAATATCATATGTTATACATACAGTATGTTGACAGGCCGATCCGGAGGTGGGCATGCCTGATGTGGTGGTAGTGGAGGCCGTGCGGACGCCGTTCGGCAAGCGCGATGGTGCACTTGCAGGAATGCACTCGGTCGAGCTGCTCGGCGTGGTGCAGCAGGCTGTTCTGCAGCGCGCCGGGCTCGACCCCACCGCAGTGGATCAGGTGGTGGCCGGTTGTGTCGGGCAAGTCGGCATGCAGGCGTTCAACGTGGGTCGCGGAGCCTGGCTGACGGCGGGATTACCGGTGCAGACACCGGCGACCACAATCGATACTCAGTGCGGTTCCTCGCAACAGGCGGTGAATCTCGCGCACGCCTTGATCTCCTCGGGCGCCGCGAATGTGGTTCTCGCGTGCGGGGTGGAGGTGATGAGCACCGTGAAGATGGGTTCGACAGTGCCTCGCGACGGTCACCTGGGTAAGCCCGTCACCCGCAACTACTGGAAACACCACGAGTACACCAGCCAGTTCGAGGGGGCCGAACGGATAGCAGCACGGTGGGGGATCACCCGCGGCGACGCCGACGCATTCGGCAAGCTGTCCCAGGACCGCGCCAAGGTCGCGCAGGCCTCGGGGGCGTTCGCGACACAGTTTGTCGATGTCGACGCGCCGGCACTGGGCGATGACGGGGAGCCCACCGGCGAGACGCGCACCATCACTGCCGACGAGGGGGTCCGGGAGACAACGCTGGCAAAGCTGGCCACCCTCAAACCCACCGGCCGCGAGAACGGCGTGCACACCGCCGCGACGTCGTCGCAGATCTCCGATGGGGCATCGGCGGTGCTGTTGATGTCGGCGGAGGCCGCGGCAGGTCTGAGCCCGCTGGCCAAGGTGGTCGGGACGGCGCTGGTGGGCACCGACCCGGTACTGATGCTCACCGGCCCCATCGCTGCCACACGCCAATTGCTCGAGACGCACCGGCTCGCCATGTCCGATATCGATGTCGTGGAGATCAACGAGGCGTTCGCTTCGGTTGTGCTGGCCTGGGAACGCGAGTTGTCGCCGGACATGGCCACCGTGAATCCCAACGGCGGCGCCATCGCGATGGGTCATCCGCTGGGGGCAACGGGCTCCGCCCTCGTCGCCAAGACTGTGCACGAATTGGTTCGGAGCGACGGCGAATACGGTCTGATCACGATGTGTTGTGGCGGCGGGCTCGGCACCGGGACCCTCGTGCAACGCATCTGACGGCAACGATGGCCCACGCGCCGTTGCCGCGAAGCGCGCCGCGCTGGTTCGCCCGCCGACGCCGCCACCAGTAGGAGAGAAAGGGATCGGCCATGCTGCGCTGGACCGAGGAACAGACGTTGTACCGGCAGGCGGTGCGCAAATTCGTGGAGACGGTGGTCGTGCCACAACGCGAGGCGCTGGAGTTCGAGGGCTTGCCACCGTACGACGTGCTGCGTCAGTTCTACAAGGAGTTCGGCGTCGGAGAGAGCGCGATGGAGCGGTTCGAGGCGACAATGTCGGGTGGTCCGCGGCCACCTCGTGACTCGGCGGAAAAGCTGATCCCGTTGGTCGAATTCGCCCGGTGCAGCCCCGGTTTGGCGGTCGCCCTCGGCACCAGCATCGACCTGACTGCGGGTGCGATCCTTCGGGACGGGTCCGATGAACAGAAGCGGCGATGGGCTCCCGACCTGTTGACGCTGAGAAAGGTTGGCGCGTGGGCGATCACCGAGCCTGAGTCCGGGTCGGACGCGTTCGGCGGGATGCGTTCCAGCGCACGTCCCGTCGACGGGGGATGGGTCCTCAATGGCAGCAAGACGTACATCAGCAACGGCCCCTACGCGGACACACTGGTGTTCATCTGCAAGCTCGACGACGGGTCCGATACACCGTCTCGGCAGCGTCCCATCATGACCTTCGTCCTCGACAGTGGCATGCCCGGGCTGGTGCAGAGCAAGCCGCTGCGCAAGATGGGTCAGCATTCTTCGCCGACCGGTGAGCTTCACCTCGAGAACGTTCAGGTCAGCGAAGACCGGTTGCTCAAGGGACCACCGCGGAATGCCGCGAAGAGATCGGGCAGCTCGGGCGCGAGTTCTACGTTCGCCATGGAGCGGGCCAGCATCGCGGCGACCGCGTTGGGCATCATCGAGCGCTGTCTGCAACTGTCTGTCGCCTATGCCCGCGACCGTGTGCAATTCGGCAAGCCGATCGGTGACTATCAGCTTATCCAGCTCAAACTGGCCAAAATGGAAGTGGCGCGGCTCAATACCGAACACCTGTTGTTGCAGTACATGGCGATGGCCGACGCCGGCGTGCGACCGACGATGGCCGAGGCGTCAGCCGTCAAACTCTATGCGGCCCAGGCGGCAGTGGACGTCACGAGCGAGGCGGTGCAGGTGTTCGGCGGCAATGGCTACATGGCGGAGAACCACGTCGAACAGTTGTACCGCGACGCCAAAGTGCTGCAGATCTACGGCGGAACCGACGAGATCCAGGTGCGAACCATCGCTCGCGATCTGCTGAGCCGCACCTGAGCGCCGGGACCCCTGCGGTCCTGTTCCGTCGTAGCGTGAGGCCGTTGTGAAGGCGTCGTGAAGGCTAGGTGGTCGCGCTCACGATCGCGGCCGTGTCGAAGTAGTACGGGCGAATCTCCACCACTCGGCCGCCGCGCACTCGCCACACCTCGGCGACGCTGCTCTGGATTTCGCCGCGACGCGAGGTGAGGTTGACCAGGCCAACCGCCCTGTCGCCGTCCACGATGAGCTCATCGACGGTGAGCCGGGACATGTCGAAGGCCTCGAAGACGTACGCCAGCGCTTGCAACACATTCTGCAGTCCGCGGTGGACACCGGCGTTGGGCAGGCTGGCCGCTTCGTGCAGAACCACGTCGGGATCCAGAATCTCCACTATTGCCGCCATATCGGAATTGCCGGCCGCTGCGTATGCCGCGCTGATGACAGCGCGGGTTGTGGTCGTAGTTGGCGATTCCACATGCACCATGGTGTGTAGGCCTTTCCTCGCAAAGAGCCAAGGTTATCAGCCGTTCGGTTGTGAGCCACGGCGATTGCGCGAGGTTTCCGGGCCCGACCTGCGCCGAGGAGTGAAATCGCCTTTACCTAATGCACTTACGTGTATGTGGAGCGCATGATTCGGCTGCTCGTGCCAACCGTAAACCGATATTGTTACCGTCCAGGTGACTGCATCTTCAACCGTGCGGACGAACATTGCTGGTGGCAGCCGCGCATCGATCAGACGTGCTCGGTGACCGACGAAGCTGTGCCATACGTACGGTTGGATTCGGTCCAAAGTGACCGCCATGTACGGCGCGTTCAATGCTCGCTGATCGCGGGCTCGGGGCATAGCCCTGATGATTAAAGTGCCTTGGAACAGGCCAGTATCGCACCGGCGGTCCGCCGTGATTGATCGGTCGCGACCTTTTCAACCGAACGATTGACAGATTGACGTAACGCGGGTTACGTTACGACCCGCCGTGGTGTCCGGATGGACCTTCCCCCTGCCCGCGCTGTTCCGAACGACCGGAGGCGTCGGGCGGGGGTGGTCGCAGCGCTCGGCGACAGCGTGTTGTGCCACGTGTTCCTCGAGGAGAACGGAAGTGTTCGGATGGCCAAGGTGAAGCTCGGCAACGCAGGCGTGTACTTTCCCCCGGCCGACAACGTGCTGACCGGGGCCCAGATGGCCGACGCGACAGGT
Source organism: Mycobacterium sp. (assembly GCF_049281135.1). GTDB lineage: Bacteria > Actinomycetota > Actinomycetes > Mycobacteriales > Mycobacteriaceae > Mycobacterium. The sequence goes on from NZ_JBAPRN010000223.1 coordinate 15,340, forward strand.
ATCGATTTCTCGATCTTTTTCGACCAGTTGAACCTGACGATCCCACGCTCGATGTGGGTACCCGAATTGGTCAAGGCCGCGGCCAACTTTGACATCGACTGTTGGATGGATCCCTGGGTGCTTGCCGGATCGGCAGCCGTCGTCACCGAGAAAGTGCAGCTTTCGTGTGTCAGCGACGCGCTTCGTCGTCGACCTGCGAACCTGGCTCAGCTGGCGTTGAGCGTTGACCACATGAGCAAGGGCCGGTTCATGTTGTGCATGGGCGCCGGCGAGACCAAACAGTTTCGCCCGTACGGCTTGGAGCGTCGGAAGCCCTTCACTCATCTGGAGGAGTCGATAAAGATCATCAAGAAGCTCTGGGCGAGCCACGATCCCGTGTCGTATGACGGACCAATCTGGAAGCTGGAAGACGCCATCCTGAGCCTCAATCCGTACAACGTCGGCCAGCCGCCTCCGATCGTCGTGCTCGGCGGCCCGGGGCGTTCCATCGAGATCGCCGCCACCCACGCCGACGGGTGGGCGTCGTATTTTCCGGCATGTGGAGATGCTGAATGGTTCGCCGGCCGCCGCCAAGAGCTGCGCGAGTTCGCCGAGCGGGCCGGCCGGGACCCCGATGCTCAGATTCTCATGGGCATGTTCTTGTGTGTCATGGAGGAAACCGACGCGGCCGCCGAAGCGCTGTGCGACAACCTCGCATTGCGTTGGGACGCAGCGGTGATGATGCCGAGCGGAGCGTCATGGCACCAGTGGAACCCCGATAACCCCCCGCACCCGTTCGGCGACGAATTCCACTATGCCCGCGACCTGATTCCGATGGAGTGGTCACGCGAGGACGCGGTCCGAATCGCCCAGTCGGTCCCGCCCGAGATCGTGGCGCAATCCAAGTTCACCGGCAGTCCGAAGACGATCGCGAACATGATCGCGCCGTACATCGATGCGGGAATGACCCACGTTCTCGTCGCGAATTATGGCCAGCTCGTCACTACTGGAGACTTCAGCGACGCCGTCGCCAATGTCAATCTGCTCGCCGAGACCATGCAAAGCCTTCGCGACCACGTGGGTTCGGGCCTCGCGGTATGAGTTCCCCGGAATGTCGACCGATCAGTTGAGGATGGGGGCCGAACCATGTGGTCGCGCCATCCCGCCTCCGGCGGGGAACTCCGGCGTCGCAGCGCTACTGGGAGTCAATCGCAGCCCTGAAACGTCGACAAACACCTCGAACGATCGGTTGATAAGATGATGCGCGTTGGCTTAGGCTGCCACCAGTCAGGTGTAGCGCCGAGCAGAGGAGTCCAACTATGACGATCACCCGGACCCTTGCTTCGGAGCCCGATCGTCTTGTTCACCTGCCCAATCGGGGGCGGGGCGCGTTGACGTGGCTTTTCGCCGTAGCAGGTGCGGTGCTTCTTGCTTGGCAGGCGTCGACTTTCGTGCGGTGGATCGCGCGGGGCCACGTTGAGTCCATCGTTCGGTTTCGCGATCCCAGCGCGACATCGTGGGTTGCCGCCCGGGTATTCGAGCTGATGTTTCTCGCGATAACGATCGCGCTGATCGTATACATCGTGCGGAATACGCTGCGCCAGAAGAGGTTCACCCTAGACACGATGATCGCGGTTGCGCTCTTGTCATCGGCCTGGCTGGACCCTGCGTTCATGTTCTACAAGCAGATATTCCTTTACAGCTCGCAGTTCGCCAATGTGCGAGCCTGGTGCGGCGACATGCCCGGCGTCCTGAACACGCAATGCGGAAACACGCCAGAGCCCTTGATCGTTCCCCTTCTCTACGTCGATGTCCTCGTCGCAGCGCTGCTCGCGGCATGGGTGATAGGCAAGGTCCGTCCACGCGTGGGCAGTTGGAGTGTGTGGCATACCGTCGCCTGGGCTGGCCTGGTTGGTGCGGTGTTCGACTTCGTCATGGAAGTGCCTGCAGTTCGTCTCGGTTTGTGGAAGTACGCCTCAGGACCCGACCTGCTCGCACCGCCGGGGTTGCAAGATGCGAACCGGTATTCGCTGACCACGGCGTTCACGTTCGCCCTCATTACTGCTTCGGTAACTGCCCTTCGCATGCACCGCAACGACCGCGGCGAGAGCTTCTTAGAGCGGAATCAAACCCGAACGGTCCGAAGCCGATTCGTTTCACTTCTTGCCGTCGTCGGCTTCATTCAGCTCACGGTGATTGCCTCGTTCGCGCCCGCTATGCTCGCTGCACCCTACGCGGGCCCCTGGGAGCACTACCCCATGTACCTCACGAAC
>NZ_JBAPRN010000224.1:0-2562 GCF_049281135.1 Mycobacterium sp.
GTGTTTGCCCCGGCAATGTCTGCCCTGGAAGGCCGCCCGGGTAACCGCCGAGCCCGGGGGCTTGACCCGGGATTCCACCAGGCAACCCTCCCGGCATTCCGCCAGGAAGCCCACCCGGGACACCGCCGGGCAGTCCGCCGAGCCCGCCGGGCAGGCCGCCCGGAAGGCCCCCGCCGCCGCCGAGCGCGCTGGTGGCAGGCATCAGCAGGTCGCCCGCGCCCGGGATGACGTTGTTCATCAGCCCGCTCAGCGAGCCGAAGAGCGAGTTGGCGATGTTCACCGCGCTGCCCGCACCCGGCATGCCAGGGATGGGGTCATCGGCGGCAAAAGGTTGCTGTGGAGCGGCCGCGGCGGCACCGGCGCCAAGCCCGATCGTGGCGATTGCTGCCAGCGCCACCCCGAATCCGGTTGCCACTCGGCTGAGTGGACGGCGAGTTGTCGAATGCGCAAACGTGTTGTCGGACAACGGAATACTCCTCAAATTTGGTGTTTCACTCGATAACCTTCAGGCACTCGAGTCACTTTGGACACTCTGCTTGCCAAATGTCACATTTCGAACACGACACGATCACGGAAGAAGCTCTATAGGTTCTCTTAGTGATCTTGGAGTTTGCTTATCGATATCTCCGTGACATCAATCGTGACCTTTCAGCTGCACAAACGGGCCGAGGGAGGCCGCCGCGAACGCCGAAACGGTTGCGCCAAGCTCTGAGTGCGACTGGGGAAATCGATTGTGGTTCGATGAAGCGACGCAATTGCGCAAACCGACTGGTTGACGAACGGGGTGACTATGGCCGAGGACGTCCGGGCAGAAATTGTGGCCAGCGTGCTCGAAGTCGTGGTCCACGAGGGCGACCAGATCAAAGAGGGCGACACCCTGGTGCTGCTGGAATCGATGAAGATGGAGATCCCGGTCCTGGCCGAGGTCGCCGGCACCGTGACCAAGGTGAGCGTGTCGGTGGGAGACGTCATCCAGGCCGGCGATCTCATCGCCGTGATCAGCTAGTCGTCTGAGCTTGATAGCGGGATTCGCCGATGTCCACCCTCGGTGACCTGCTCGCCGAACACACCGTTCTGCCGGGCAGCGCCGTCGATCACCTGCATGCCGTGGTGGGCGAGTGGCAGCTGTTGGCCGATCTCTCGTTCGCCGACTACTTGATGTGGGTTCGCCGCGACGACGGCTCGCTGGTCTGCGTCGCGCAGTGCCGGCCCAATACCGCGCCCACTGTTCTGCTGCGCGACGCGGTGGGGACTGTTGTCGAAGCCGATCGCATGCCACTGATCGCGGCGGCCTTTGAATCGGGCGACATCGGTTTGGAACGCGTTGCGGGCCAACAGTATTCGTGGCAGCAGACCGGAGTGAACATCGAAGCTGTGCCGGTGCGATACGACGACTCGGTGGTCGCGGTGCTGACGCATCAGACCGCCGTCGCGGACACCCCGAAGTCCAGCCCGCTGGAAACCGCATACGTCGACTGCGCCGCCGACCTCGTCCACATGCTCTCCGAGGGCACCTTTCCGAACGTGGGGGATGTGGCCATGTCGCGTTCCAGCCCCCGCGCCGGTGACGGCTTCATTCGCCTCGACGTCAACGGAGTCGTCTCCTACGCCAGCCCGAATGCGCTTTCGGCGTACCACCGGATGGGGCTCACCTCGGAGCTGGAGGGCCAAAACCTCATCGCGGTCACCCGGCCGCTCATCTCTGATCCATTCGAGGCCCGGGAGCTCGCCGAGCACGTGCTCGACTCCCTGGCCGGTGGGGCCAGCATGCGCATCGAGGTCGATGCCGGTGGCGCCACGGTGCTGTTGCGCACGCTGCCACTAGTGGTGCAGGGCAAGGCGGCCGGCGCTGCGGTACTGGCTCGCGACGTCACCGAAATCAAGCGGCGCGACCGCGCGCTGATCTCCAAGGACGCCACGATCCGGGAAATCCATCATCGGGTGAAGAACAACCTTCAGACCGTCGCGGCGCTGCTGCGTCTGCAGGCCCGCCGGACGACCAACCCCGAGGGCCGGGAGGCGCTCATCGAGTCGGTACGACGGGTGTCGTCGATCGCGCTGGTGCACGACGCGCTGTCGATGTCGGTGGACGAGGAAGTCAACCTCGACGACGTGATCGACCGGATCCTGCCGATCATGAACGACGTGGCGACGGTGGACACGCCGATCCGGATCAACCGGGCGGGCATGCTCGGTGTGCTCGACTCCGATCGGGCGACCGCGCTGATCATGGTGATCACCGAGCTCGTACAAAACGCCATCGAGCATGCGTTTGACACGGCCGCCTGCGAGGCCACCGCCGTGGGCGGTTCGGTGACGATCCGCGCGGAACGGTCGGCTCGCTGGCTCGACGTAGTGGTCCACGACAACGGTCGCGGGCTGCCCGAGGGTTTCAGCGTCGAGAAGTCCGACCGGTTGGGCCTGCAGATCGTCCGGACCCTGGTGTCCGCCGAGCTCGACGCCACGCTGCAGATGCAGGACGCCCCCGAAGGCGGGACTGACGTGGTGTTACGCGTGCCGATCGGTCGTCGCGCGCGCGCTCTGCAGTAGCCCACACACAAC
>NZ_JBAPRN010000225.1:0-2981 GCF_049281135.1 Mycobacterium sp.
GACCGGAGGTGTTGAGCTACGAGCTTGTTCGACAAGTTCTGCGCGATCCCCGGTTTCGCATGCCGAAGGGGGTCGCGCTCGCGGCACAAGGCATCACCAGCGGCCCGGTCTGGGACAAGGTCACCGCAGGCCTGTTGAGTCGGGACGGCGCCGATCACAATCGGTTGCGTCGGCTCGTCTCCAAGGCGTTCACCCCACGGTCAACCGCACGACTGAAGGCCACGATCGCCGGGGTCATCACCGAACTGGTCGACCCGGTGACCAGCATCGGGCGCTGCGACGTGGTCTCCGACATCGCCCGCCGGTATCCGATTGCGATCATCAGCGGGTTGCTCGGCGCCCCACGTCACGACTGGCAACGGTTTTCTGACTGGGCTGACGACATCTTCAAGCTCCTCACATGGAACGTCGCCAACGACACTCCGATCATCATGGCGGCCTTCGACGAACTCGACGCCTACATCGAGGACATGATCGCTCGGCGGCGCCACAGCCTTACCGACGACTTGGTCTCTGAGCTGATTCGTGCCGAAGATGACGGCGACCGGCTCACTTCCGGCGAGCTCGTCATGCTCGCGGAAGGCCTGTTGATGGCGGGCACCGACACCACGCGCAATCAGTTGAGCGCCGCCGTGCAGGCTCTGTGCGATCACCCTGAGCAATGGGACCTGCTGGCTGCGCGTCCCGAACTCGCACCACAGGCAGTCGAGGAGCTCATGCGCTATAACCCGGTCATTTTCGGCACCATCCGCCAGCCTGTCGAGGATGTCGAACTCGACGGCGTGACGGTGCGGGCGGGCACGCACCTGATGGTCAATACCGCCGCCGCCAACCGCGACCCCGCCGTCTATGACGATCCCGACCGCCTCGACATCACCCGCGAGGGGGCGGCGAGCATGCTGACGTTCGGCGGCGGCATTCATTACTGCCTGGGAGCACACCTGGCCAGAGCCGAACTCGCCGAAGCCCTAGCCGTGATCACACGCCGGATGCCCAACCCGCGCCGTAGCGGCCCGGCCCCATGGAAGCCGCTAATGGGCATCACCGGCCCGACAACCTTGCCCATCGAATTCGACGCCGGATACTGAATACGCCGGAGTCAACTACAGCGCCGCTGGTAGGAGCCCACAACGACCGCGATGCGTTGACGGTATGCTCGCCAACGCGTTGATTTCGCGCACGCGTCGTAAAGCCAACCGACAGGAGCCAGTGCAATGAAGCGCACGTTAGCAAGCGCCGGTATCACGATTGCCGTCGTCGCAGTGGGGATCAGCCTCACCGGATGTAGCTCCTCGCCGAGCAGCAACAACGCGGCGAGCAACACGTCCGCCGCGGGAAGCGCGGCGACCTCGGCAACCACCGCCAAACCGCAGTCGAAAGTGGCGCCGCGGATCACCGCGCAAGGGCCCAACCCCTCGATCGCGAGCTATATCCAGGACAGCCACATCACCGCGACACCAGTCCACAAGGGTGACCCCGGCGCGCCGACCGTCAACTTCCCGATTCCGGACGGCTGGGCCGACGCCGGACCCGACACCCCGGCCACCGCCTACTGGGCCATCGTCGACACCGGTCCGGAGGCGGCCAAATACACCCCCAGCATCGTGGCGACGCTGTCCAAGCTCGACGGCGATGTAGACCCGCAGAAGCTGATCGAACTCGCCGCCGGTGGAACCAAAAATCTGCCCGGTTTCAAGCAGATGGGCGAGGGCAATGAGGACAACCTGGGCGGTTCTCCCGCCTACCAGCTAGGCGGCACCTGGACGCAAGACGGCCAGGAGAAGGCGGTTGCGGACAAAGTCGTCGTGATCGATGGGAAAGACAACATCTACCTGCTGGAGCTCAACGCTGATCTCCTTCCGGACCAGGTCCCGCAGGCGCTGCCGGCGACGGTCACCATCGACGAGAAGACGACGATCAACGTCGGATAGTGCCCGCGGCGGCCTGACGGTCCGCCGGGCATTCCTAGACTGATCCGGTGCGTCTCGTCTTTGCCGGAACACCGGAACCCGCGCTGCCCGCGCTGCGCAGTCTGATCGACTCGCCGCGTCATGAGGTGATCGCGGTGCTCACCCGGCCGGATGCTGCCTCGGGCCGCCATGGCAAGACGCAGCCGTCACCGGTAGCCCGTCTCGCTCTGGAGCAGGGCATCCCGGTGCTGCGTCCGGAACGGCCCAACTCTGCGGAGTTCGTCGCAGAGCTATCAGATCTGCAGCCTGACTGCTGTCCGGTGGTGGCCTTCGGCGCACTTTTGCGTGACGAACTGCTGGCGGTTCCGGCGCACGGCTGGGTCAACCTGCACTTCTCGTTGCTGCCCGCCTGGCGTGGGGCGGCCCCGGTGCAGGCGGCGATCGCGGCAGGTGACGCCGTCACCGGTGCGACGACGTTTCAGATCGAAGCCGGTCTGGACTCCGGGCCGGTTTACGGTGTGGTCACCGATTCGGTGCGCCCGATCGACACTGCGGGGGATCTGCTTGACCGGCTGGCGATTTCGGGTGCGGCGTTGCTGTCAGCCACTCTGGACGGCATCGCGGACGGGACGCTCAGCCCGGTCCCGCAGTCGTCTGACGGCGTCAGCATCGCGCCGAAGATCACCGTCGAACAGGCTCGCGTCCGATGGGACCTTCCGGCCGAGGTGGTCGAGCGGCGCGTCCGCGCCGTGACACCGAACCCGGGGGCGTGGACCCTGATCGGTGATCTGCGCGTCAAACTGGGGCCGGTGTACATCGACACCGACGGGCAAAACCTGCCAAAGCCGCTGTCGCCCGGCGACATTCACGTTGACCGCCGCAGTGTGCGGATCGGCACTGCCTCGCAGCCGGTACGGCTCGGCAAAGTGCAGGCACCGGGCAAGAAGCCGATGAACGCCGTCGACTGGGCCAGGGGAGCCCGCCTCGAGCCATCTGTGCGCGCGTCATGACCCCGCCACCGGACAGGCCGCGCCGCGAGCGGCCGACCGCGCGCACCCCGCAGCGATCAGC
>NZ_JBAPRN010000226.1:0-2474 GCF_049281135.1 Mycobacterium sp.
GGTAGAGCTTGAGGTAGGCGGCTTTGGTGACGACGACAGCCGGTTGCAGCTGCATGTCGGCGATCGATTCGAGGTCGGTGAGATCGCCCAGGTCGTCGCGGGGGTTGCGCGGGTTGGGGGTTAGCTCGGTCAGTGCTGTGCCATGGCTGGGCATCGCGGTGGTCTGGTCGACCGGTGAGTGGTCGCCGACGGAGTTGGCCAGGCTGGCCAGGTTGGTGCGTTGTCCGCGGGCCATCAGCGCGCGCTCCCGACGTTGAGCTCGAGGGCGAACTTGTAAAAGTCTTCCCGCGCCTGCAGCGCCACGCGGTTGACCGGGTACTCGGTGACCACTTGTCCGTCGGCGCTGGCCCGCGCGTGCAGCTTGTAGTGGCGGATCACGGTGTGGGCCAGCGGCCATTTGTTGGCCTTGATGAATTCCTTGGTCTCGTTGAGATCGTGCACGCCGTCGCGTGGATCCCAGTTGTTGATGACCACCGTGTACGGGATGCCCCGGGGCTCGATCACTTTGGTGATAGTGCGGGCGGTCGGGTCGAAGCTCAGCGGCTCGGTCTCGATCGGAACGATGACGCTGTCGGCGACGTCGAGCACCACCCGCAGGGCGTCGGCGGCCGGACCCCGGCCGAGCGGATCGGCGCCGTCATCGCCGGCCTGCAGGTCAATCCACCCCGGGGTGTCGACGTAGACGTGTGCGATGCCGGGGAGTTCGCCCAGGCGTTTGAGCCCGTCGAGGTCGTCGTGGGCCTGCACAATGTGGAACGGGAGATCGTTGATGCGTGCGGCCCACCAGACCGCGGATCCCTGCGGGTCTACCGAGACGGCGGCCACCGGCGAGCTCGCCTCCGGATCGTCGTCGTGGTTGAGGACGTCGGCGGTCACGGCGGCCAAGTTGACCGCGATCGTGCTTTTCCCGACGCCGCCCTTCTGATTGAGAACGACGTGAACAGCCATCACTGGCCTTTCCGTATGCTTCCCCCGGAGTAGCGGGGTACTTCGGATGAGACCACCGCAGTCTACGGTGGCGGCCGCGGGACTGTCGCCGCGACACGCGCGGACCGGTCCCGCGGTCGCGGCGGAGCGTGGTGCCTCGGCAAACCGGCTGATGCGATCCGGCGGAGGCAACGTGGGTCAAAGCCCTGTTCTCGGACGCGCACTGGCTGTCGATGACTTAACCGCGGTTAAGTGGCAAACAGCGTCGTGCGTCGCCGGATGCGCGACTGACCGGAGATGCCGGCCCGCGGCGGTCGGACGATATTGCGCTGAGGTGCAATCGGGCTACTGCCGCTTCGAGATTCGCAGCCCGCCGCCCACGTGCTTGTCGGTCGGATCGCCGGCGACACCTGCCGTAGGGAGATTTTGCGTCGGCCGAATCGCTTTCGGGCTACGACTTCGCATGTCCCCGGACAGCGGGTACGAACCCTCGAGGCAACTCTTTCGCCCCTCCCCTACGGTCGAAAAATCTGCAGCTCGGAGCAAACGGAACTCACCCCAGGCGAGCGCGGGCCGGATTCGTCCAGACTGGGCAAGTTTGTTGACTCGCGCCTCGATGGGCGCGGCCCTTGCGGCGGCCTTTCGCACGGCGGCGCAACGCTTCCGCATCGGCTTGTGGTAGCTCGCCGCTGCCTTCGAATTCGTCGCTGCCAGCCTCCGACTGCGGTTCGCCCAGTGCCGCACGTGCTGCGATCAACCGTCGGCTCCGATCCCAGACTGTTGGGTGGATCGGCCCAATCAGCCTGTGGGTCAACAAATACCGACGTGTCGTAGCAAGCAGCGTCTATCCGTCAGTGAAATACTGGCGGGGTGGCGACGCGACCGAAAGTGCATCGGTCTGAACTCGGTCTGGCCATCGTCAGGATCGCACGCCGACGGGCAAAAGTCGATGACCGATATCGCGAGAAATTGCCGGATTCCCCAGATTCTGATCCCCGCGACGTACTCGATTACCTGCAGAAATACAGCGGGTCAGGCATTCCGCTGTGGGTTCTACAGGCCGACGTGTGCGACGCACTGACGCTGAACAACTGGCTGTGGTGGGAGGATCGGCGTCGCGAACTTCACTTCTTGAAGGCGGGCCGTGATCGCGGTCTGTTTCTCTCCCAGCTCGGGGCTCAAGTGGGTGTCGGCAAACAGGGGGTTATTGACCGCATTGACCGGTTGGAGGCGTTGCTGCGCTACGACCGGCCGGACGAAAAGATTTCCCGTGCGTCGCGGCGCGCCGCCCGTGAGCGGTGCGAGCGGTTGCCCGATGAGCAGACGTGGCTCAGTGTCCGCCGCGACGAATTGGCGGCTGTGATCGTCGATGTAGTGGCTCAGGCCCACCGTTTCGGTGTCCAGGACCGCGAGTGGATCGACGAACTGGAGATCGACGGACATGACGACGACTTCTCCGCTTCTACGATGGTGATCCTCGGGCTGGCGACAGCTGAGCTGCGGACGGCGCCGACGGTCCTGAACCTGGATAGCAGCCGGCCCTATGC
>NZ_JBAPRN010000227.1:0-7887 GCF_049281135.1 Mycobacterium sp.
CCGACTCGACTCGGCAGACGCGCGCGGTGGCTCAGCCGAGGCGCGCGGCGACGACGCCAGAGCAGTGCCGGCAGCCAGCATCAACGGCAGTTTCAGAACCGTTCGGCGATACACAAACTGACGATAAGTTGAGCGCGCCGCTGTTCCCGGTATTCATTGCGCGCGTCGCGCTACTTTGTTGTGGCAATTGTTATCTCGCCGTCACCACATCACCGCGACGTGGCAAGCATCCGCTCGAGGGTCAACGCTTGCGCTCCGGCCGATACCGACGTCGGCCCCGCGGTCGCGATCATCGCCCAACGGCCCGGCACGACGGCGACCTCCTCGCAGGGCTGTTCGGCCGTGCAGAATTCCGACACCAGCGAGCGGATGTTCTCGGCACTTTCCGTCGCCTCCGGACTGAGCACGCGGGTGGCAGCCCCGATACCGATCTCGGGATGACGCGCCATGAACTCGCGTAAGAACAGGGCACCAGTGACTTTCGGGTTGATGTCCTGAACCGCGGCCACCACCGTGTCACCGAAAACGCCGCCCACGGTGCCGACGGCGAAGTCGATGCCGCAGTGCAGCAAACCCAGTCGTTGATGCAGGTCGGTCATCGTCTTTCGCAGCCCGGTGTAGAGGCTCGCGTCCAGACCGAGGTTCTCCCAGTCCGAGGCGCTCACGTAGATGTTGCCCTTCCACGATGTGCCGCGCATGAACTGCAGAGTGAGACCGTCCAGCAGCGTGCCCGAGCGCACGTGGGCTGACGGCGTGGTCAAGACCCGTTCGCCGCCGACTTCTCGTTCGAAGTAGGTGACGTGCGCTTCGAGGACTTGGTCACCGCCCAACTTCCACGCGGCGGTCGCAAGCTCCTCGAGACGCCGGGTGTCCTCGAGTTCGATATTCGGCACGATCCGACCGCCGTTGGCGCCTTCGGACGGCTTCAGGCAGGCACGCGACAGCCCGTAACGGTCCTGCAGGAGCCCGCCCGCCCGAAGAAGATCGCGAACGAAACCTTCGCAATCCTCTTGCCAGGTAACCGCGTAACCCGGCAGCACAGGAATGGGTGTCTGCAGGACTTTGAACGCCTCGCTGGCCCGGTGCTCATGCTCCAAAATGACCGCGCCCGGCTGGCCGGCCACCTGGCTCTCCAGACTCAATGCGGCCCCGACCGTCGGATGCAGCATGCGCTTACGGTTCCACACCCCTAGGCGAGAATCGTTGGCGTCGACGCGGATTCGGCCAAGTCCGGTGATCCGAGCCAACCAGGTCACGAACAGCTGGAACTCGGGTTCAAAGTCGTACGGGCACACAACCGTTGAAGGGTTCTCTTGCAGAAACTCGATGATCTGGCGCATCACCGGATCGCGGTCGCCACCGTCGACCGCGCGACGCAGCAGCGCCTGAGACATGTAGTAGTAGTCCGCATCGGGAAGTACTAGGCGCTCAACGCCACTCGGCGCAGCGCCGCGCCGCCACGGCTGAGTCCGTCCGACAACGAGATCGCCACTGCGGGCAAGGTAGAGTCCGCGAGTCTCCACATATGTGGTGAGGTCCAATAGCGGCCGCCCCTCCACCATCGCGGTGAGATCGGTTTCGAAGCTGCTGGCGTACGGCGTGGTCGAATGCACCATCAGACGCGGCTGTTCCTCGCTTGGCGAAGAGAATTCGACATGCTCGCCGACCAGCTCGGGAAGCTCATCGGGTTCGATCGACAACAACTTGCGCGTCGCGATGGCGAAGTCGGTTTCGTCGAATCTCAGTGGGCCCGCGTAGCTCTGCCAGGGAATTTCGTCACCATCGACGACGACGGCCCATTCATAGAAATCGCCGGTCAGCGGATGAGGTGACGTCCGCGGCCGGCTGATGCACGATATCACTCAGGTCTCTCCATATCTGGCCCAGTGCAGTCAGGGGTGGACGCTGCGATACGCACCGTCGTTCTGGTATCGACCGTACTCGCTGTGTCGTTACTATCCCGCCGAAGCTTCTTAGCAGACCAAATCGATTGAAAAGACTAAACAACGGCAAGATGAATAACGGCGTAACGAGCAACCATCGCGCCAACATCGGTTGTCGGACATTCAGATTGCCGATGACCAGGAAACTCTCAGCGGACTCCTAGCTCAAGGCCCTGTCGATGTCGGCAATCAGGTCATCGGTGCTCTCCAGCCCCACCGAGATGCGAACTACCCCGTCGCCCAGCCCAATAGCCGCACGTCCTTCTGGCCCCATCGCACGATGGGTTGTCGTCGCCGGGTGGGTGACAAGGGATTTCGAGTCGCCCAAGTTGTTGGAGATGTTGATCAACTGCAGTTTGTCCAGTACCTCGAAAGCCCGCTGCTTGGCCGCACTGTCAGGGACGTCGAGCTCGAAGGTCACCACCGTGCCACCGCCGGACATCTGCCGCTTGGCCAGGTCGTATTGCGGGTGCGACGTCAAAAACGGGTAACGAACCCATCGCACCGCGGAGTGGCCTTCCAGGTATTCCGCGATCCGCTCCGCCGACGCGTTCTGGTAATCGACCCGAATCGAAAGCGTCTCAAGGCCTTTAAGCATTACCCAGGCGTTGAAGGCACTCATTGCGGGCCCGGTGTGGCGCATCAGCTTCTGCACCGGGCCGTCGATGTATTCCTTATCGCCGAGAATAGCCCCACCGAGCACTCGGCCCTGCCCGTCGATGTGCTTGGTACCCGAGTAGACCACCACGTCGACACCGAGCGGAAAGCCCTGCTGCAGAAGCGGAGTCGCGAAAACGTTGTCCAATACGACTTTCGCGCCTGCCGCGTGTGCGAGCTCGGTGACGGCGGCGATGTCGACCAACGATTGCATCGGATTCGACGGCGTCTCGAAGAACACCGCCTGGGTAGGCACGGAAAGCGCCTTCTCCCATTGAGATAGGTCGTCGCCGTCGACGAATACGGTCTCGACGCCCCACCGCGGCAGGATCTCGCTGCACACCACGAAACACGACCCGAACAGGCTGCGCGATGCGACCAGCCGATCACCGGCTGCCAGCAATGCCCCGAGCGAGGTGAAGACCGCGGCCATCCCGCTCGCGGTGGCGAATGCCGCGGGGGCACCCTCGATCAGGCGCAGGCGTTCCTCGAACATGCTGATTGTCGGGTTGCCGTAGCGCGAGTAGACGTAGCGATCGACTTCGCCGGTGAACGCCTGCTCGGCCTCGGCAGACGAGCCGTAGACGTAGCCGGACGCCAGATACATGGCTTCGGCGGTCTCGTCGAACTGCGACCGCAGGATGCCGCCGCGCACGCCGATCGTGGCCTGGCTGACGCCGTCGGGGAGCTGTAATGGCGTGCGCACCGACGGCACCTGCTTGGGCTCGTCGGTAGATTTGCGCCGCTTTCCCCCGCAAGCGGGTGGGGGTACCTCCAGCCGCGCAGCGGCGAGGGGGCGTACCCCCACCTCATCGCTACGCTCTGCATCGTCGTCGTCGGTCATGTCTGCTTCCACGGCAAACCGATTGCCCGCCAACCTCTTCCGCCGCGATGACTGTTGCCGTCGAGTTGACCTTCGAAACCGTCGAGCACGTTGTAAGAGGGGGCAACGCCGGCCTCGGTGGCGGCCTCGGCCGCCCCGATCGAGCGGTTACCCGAGCGACACAGGAACACCACTGGGCGGTCGTCGCGGGCCGGAACGTGCTCCAACAGCTCGGCAACGAAGTTCTCGTTGGGCTTGCCGTCGGAAGCGTTCCATTCGATGTACACGACATCGCGGCCCAGGCTGGCCAGATCAGGCACGCCGACGAAGCGCCATTCGGCGTCGGTTCGTACGTCGACCAGAACCGCCTCGGGGTTCTCGCTGAGCATCTTCCATGCCTGCTCGGGGGTGATATCTCCTGCGTATGAACGCTCTGACGCTGTCGTCACCTGCGGTTTCCCATGCTCGTTTGCCAACGTTGTACTCGACAATATTCGTGGATGGACATCAGCTGAAATCCCCCCGATGCTTCTAGCTGTGACGTGGGTACCCGGAGACTCACCGCTAGCCTTATAACCAGCTGCGAATGCGCGTACGGTTTGACATGGACGAGCACTTTTGCCGTCAGGTGTTCTGGAAGTCAAAAGATGAACAAAGCCTTTGCCGTCACGGCGGCAGCAGCCCTGGTCCTTGGATCCCTCTCCCCACTCGGGCCTGGCCCCTGCCTGCCTGCGACTTTTTTTGCTTGCATGGCGATCCCAAATCCTCCGCCGCCTTCAGCTCCTGCACCGGCTCCGCCAGTACCAGCTCCACCGAACGCGCCAACCCCACCCAACACGCCTTAACGACCGGCTACCAGAGCCGTCGCAGCGCGGTCGACACCTCGCGCGCGTGGCTGCGCGCGGCGGTCACGTCCGCGGCGGTGACGACGGCGGCCCCCAACGGGCGCCGAGCTTCAGAGTCGTCGTGGCTGAACACCCGCACGTCGCTTTCCGGCCTGCGCAGCGCATCGCCGAGTGCGCCACCGGAATGCGGACCCTGCACCGCGCCGCCGGAGTAGATCACCTCCGCGGCACCCGGCGAAATCATGATCGTGTCTACCGGAAGCCCCAGGATGGCCCGGGCCTGCAGCTCGAATTCCGAGAGTCGTTGGGTACGGGTGGTGACCAGGCCGCTCTCGAACGGCCGGGCGGTGACGTCGCTGAAGTAGACCTCGTCCCCGCGGACCATCAACTCCACCCCGAACACACCGCGGCCGCCCAGTGCCTTGACGATCCGGGCCGCGATGGACCTGCCCGCATCCAGCGCGGCGGGGGTCATGTCCTGCGGCTGCCAGTACTCCTGCACGTCACCAATGGCTTCGCCATGGCCGATCGGCGCACAGAAGTCGAGCGTCGGCCCCGTCGGCCCGACGCTGCGCACCGTCAGCAGAGTGACGTGGAAATCGATCTCGACGAGCGTTTCAGCTACCACCCGGCTGTGGGCCAGTCGGCCACCGGCGGAGACTGCCCGCTGCCAGGCCGACTCCAGATCGCCCGGCAGCAGAACCACGGACTGCCCCTCGCCGCCGACGGCAGCAACCGGTTGCACGCGCAACGGGTAGCCGGCGTGGTCGGCGATGGCGCGCAGCTCGTCGAGCGAACCCGCGAACCAGAACGGGGCGGTGGGCAGGCCCAGTTCGTCGGCGGCCAGCCGGCGAATGCCCTCCCGGTCGGCGGTGAGCCGGGCGCAGTGCGGGGTGGGCACCACCTCGGCGGTACCGGCTTCGGCCACTGCGAGCAACGCGTCGGCCGCGACGACGTCGGAGGCCGTCACCACGAAATCCGGCTGTAGCCGTCTGATCGCCGCGCCCAGCTCGTCGGCGTCGGTCATGTTGACTACCAGCGCCTGGTCGGCCACGCCATGAGCCGGCGCATCGGCGTACCGCTCGGCCGCGATCACGTGCGCGCCCAGGCGCTGCAGCGCGATCGCCAGCTCGCGGCTGAACTCTCCGGACCCCAGCAACATCACCGTCGGCCGGCGGTCATCGCGGTGCGCGTGAGTCAATTTGTTCTGGGGCCTGCCGTCAGCCACCGGTTCCACCTTCTCCCTAGTCACGCTGCTCAAGGATAGGTGCGCCGCCCGTGTGACCGATGTCGCGCAGTTCGCGGCCCCTACGGCTGGCCGGGTAGCAGGCGCACCATCAAGCCGTTGGCCTCGGCCAGCAGCGTGTCGCCGTCGAGCAGTTCGCCGCGGACAAAGGCCTTGCGGCCCTCAGTCGCCGCCACGTGACCCCGCACCGTCAGTGGGGTGTCGATCGGGGTGATCTTGCGGTAGTCGACGTGCAGGAAGCCGGTGCGGCTGATCGGCCTGGCCGCGGCGTGCACGACCATCCCGAAGACCTGGTCGAACAGCAGCGGGAGCACACCGCCGTGCACCGCGCCGTTACCGCCGACGTGGAACCGGGTGAAGTGGCCACGCATCTCCACGCCGTCGGGGTCGTACCTGGTCATCGTCCACGGCGGCAGCAGCAGGCTGCCCATTCCGGGCAGTTGCGGCGAACGGCCCGCCGGGGCCTGGCCTTCGGGGGCCTTGAACGGGGCGAGTTGATCAGCCAGGGCTTCGGCGTGCTCGGCGGCGTCATTCCAGACATCGTCGCTGGGGTCGGCGGACACCGCCAGATCCTGCAACTGCCGCATCGCTGCCACGAACCGGCCGAACCCGGGACCCGGGCTGGCGGCGCCGTATTCCGGAAAGCCGCCGTGATGGTCGTAGTCGGGGTCGAGTTGTTCTGGACTCTGCGAGGGATCGGTCATGGGCGGGCCGCAAGAACGTCGCGCCGCACGATGGTCTGCTCGCGACCCGGACCGACACCGATGCACGAGATATGCGCTCCGCCAAGCTCTTCCAGTCGCAACACGTAGTCACGAGCCTTGGCCGGCAGGTCGTCGAACTCGCGCGCCTCGGAGATGTCTTCCCACCAGCCGGGCAGTTCCTCGTAGATCGGTTCGGCGCGGTGCAACTCGCTCTGGGTCATCGGCATTTCCGCCGTCTCTTTGCCGTCGACGCGGTAGCCGACGCAGACCGGGACCGTTTCCAGGCTGGACAACACGTCGAGCTTGGTCAGGAAGTAGTCGGTGATCCCGTTGACCCGGGTGGCGTAGCGGGCGATGACGGCGTCGAACCAGCCGCAGCGCCGACGCCGGCCGGTGGTCACACCGAACTCGCCGCCGGTCTTGGACAGGTATTCGCCGTTCTCATCGAACAATTCGGTGGGGAACGGACCGGAGCCGACGCGGGTGGTGTAAGCCTTCAGGATTCCCAGCACAGTGGTGATCCGGGTCGGGCCGATGCCAGAGCCGACGGCGGCGCCGCCGGCGGTCGGATTCGATGACGTCACATAGGGATACGTGCCGTGGTCGACGTCGAGCAGCGTGCCCTGCGAGCCTTCCAGGAGGACGGTCTCACCGGCCTCCAGTGCGTTGTTGAGCAGCAGCCGCGTGTCGGCGATGCGGTGCTTGAAACTCTCCGCCTGCTGCAACAGGGCCTCGACGACGTGCCCCGCGTCCAGCGCCTTGCGGTTGTAGATCTTGACCAGCACCTGGTTTTTGAATTCCAGTGCGGCTTCGATCTTGTGGGTCAGCATTTCCTCGTCGAGCACGTCAGCGACCCGGATTCCGATACGGGCGATCTTGTCCTGGTAGCACGGCCCGATCCCGCGGCCGGTGGTGCCGATCTTCTTGCTACCCATGTAGCGCTCGGTCACCTTGTCGATGGCCACGTGATACGGCATCAGCAGATGCGCGTCGGCCGAGATCAACAGCTTCGAGGTGTCGACGCCACGGTCTTCGAGGCCCTTCAGCTCGTCGAGCAGCACGCCCGGATCGACGACCACACCGTTGCCGACGATGTTGGTGACGCCGGCCGTCAGGATGCCCGACGGAATGAGATGCAGGGCGAAGTTCTCACCGCTGGGCAGCACCACGGTGTGTCCCGCGTTGTTGCCGCCCTGGTAGCGCACCACCCATTTGGTGCGGCCGCCGAGTAGGTCGGTGGCCTTGCCCTTGCCCTCGTCGCCCCATTGGGCGCCGATCAGGACGATTGCCGGCATGGCGTTTCTCCCACTCATTTCTGCCGCTTATTGTGGTCCAGCCGGTGACCCACACTATCGCAGCTGTTTGCGAGGAGGCCCGTCCGGCGACGATACGCGCCGGAGGGCGCGGGGAGGAGCCGGACCGATAGACGACCCTGACATCGCCGTAGTGATGTTCGATGGCCGTCGCGTGCCGCGATCGCTGACGCGGCTGAGGGTAATTGATCCCGTCGACATCGACGCCGCGCTCGCCTCGGCGCGGCGGGTGGTGGTGGTCGGCGCCGACGCCGATCTCGCGTCCGTGCTGACCCGGCTGCTGCGCGCCGAGCTGCTGAACGTCGAGGTGGCATACGTTCCGCGCCACCGCACGCAGGCCACCCGCGCCTATCGCC